>NZ_JBHXRV010000085.1:0-19408 GCF_042716745.1 Streptomyces sp. NPDC058663 | reverse complement strand
GCGGAGCGCGACACCCGGTGGGCGGGGGAGCGGGACGGTCAGTGGATGTCGAGGCTGCGCAGCACCAGGCCCGTGGCGGGCTTCGGGCCGAAGGACGTCGACTTGCGGGGCATCGTCACGCCTTGGCGGGCCAGGTCGCGTACGACCTCCTCGCGCACCGGGTGCATGAGCACCGCGGTGGCTCCGTGGCGCTCGGCCTGCTCCACGGCGGCTTCCGTGTCGTGGATGTAGGCGATGTCCTCCGGCGCGTCCGGGATGTGCCAGACGTCCGCGAGCAGTGTCTCGTGCAGGACGGAAGCGTCCAGAGTGCGCCACGCGTCGGGGCGGTCGCGGCGGACCGTGCGGGCGAGAAGTTCGGGGTCGGGGCGGTCCAGGAGGTGGAACGCGCCGTCGCCGGCGAGGAGGAAGGCGTTCCCGGAGGAAGCGGCCTCCGCCAGCGCCTCCATGGCCTCCGGAAGAGGCGTGCGCAGCTGACGTATGCGGAAGGAATCGCCCACCGCGGCCAGGGCCTCGGACACCGGCAGGCGGTGCAGCAGACGGTGGATCGCGCGGACCTGGAGAGGGTAGCGCGCCGTGTCGACCAGCAGGACGAGGCCGTAGTCCCAGGGGGTGGCGGCAGGAGTGTGCTCCTCCTTCAGCCGGAGGTACGTCGCCCAGCGGTGGTGGCCGTCCGCGATCAGGGCCTGGTGGCCGGCGAGGTCCGTGGTGACCGCGGAGACCTCGGCAGGGTCGGTGATCGACCACAGGCGGTGGTGGAAGCCGTCCTCGGTGGTCGTGGAGAGGAGCGGGGGCCGGGTGAGGGCCCGTGCGACGGCAGCGGTGGTGCCGGTGGGCTCCTCGTCGCTGCGGTAGGTGAGGAGCAGGGGCTCCAGATTGGCGGCGGTGGCCCGCATCAGGGCGGCGCGGTCCTCGACGACGTGCGGCATGACGTCCTCGTGGGGCAGGACGACGCCCGCCTCGGGTGCGGACAGGGCAAGCGCGCCGACGATGCCGCGCTGCACGAGGCCGTCGCGGGACTGCTCGTACACGTACAGGGCGGGTTCGGCGTCGGGGGCGAGAACGCCCTCGGCCAGCCAGCTGCGCAGTGTCTCGGCGGCCTGCTGGTGCCGGGCGGCGGGGGTGTCGGCCTGCGGGAGGATCAGCCGGACGATGTTGTGCGGATCCGCGGATTCCAGATGAAGCAGACCGTCCGGGCGGACCACCACGTCGTACGGCGGAGAGGTCACGGCGGCGAGGCTGCCGACCGCCTCCGGAACGTAACGGAGTCCGCGCAGGGGGACCAGTCGCAGGCCGTGGTCGTCGGGCCGCCCAGGTGTGCTCATTGGTGCATCGTAAGTCGGGTGGGGAGATGGGTGATGATCGGGGGAGAAGCCGCCGATCGAGGAGATCCAGAATGAGCCACCAGCAGCAGACCAGGACCTGTCCGGGCAGCAGCGCGAAGGTGCTGAAGGAGGCGTACGACACCGCGCTGCTGGACCTCGACGGGGTGGTGTACGCGGGCGGTGATGCCATCGCGTACGCCGTGGAGTCGCTGGGGGAGGCCCGGGACTTCGGCATGCATCTCGCGTACGTCACCAACAACGCGCTGCGCACACCCGACGAAGTGGCCGCGCATCTGACGGAGCTCGGGATTCCGGCGGAGGCGGGCGAGGTGATCACGTCCGCGCAGGCGGTGTCCCGGCTGATCGCCGATCAGGTGCCGCAGGGCTCAAAGGTGTTGGTGATCGGCGGGGAGGGGCTGCGGGTCGCGCTGCGCGAGCGGGGGCTGGTGCCGGTGGACTCGGCGGAGGATTCGCCGGTCGCGGTGGCCCAGGGGTACGGGGGGCCCGATCTGCGGTGGAGCCGGTTCGCGGAGGCTTCGTACGCGATCCGGCAGGGGGTGCCGTGGTTCGCGTCGAACACGGACCTGACGATTCCGAGCGCACGCGGGATCGCGCCGGGCAACGGTGCGGCCGTGGAGGTCGTACGGATCGCCACCGGGGCGGAGCCGCAGGTGGCGGGGAAGCCGTTGCCGCCGATGCACCGGGAGACCATCCTGCGGACGGGGGCCGAGCGGGCGCTGGTGGTCGGGGACCGGCTGGACACGGACATCGAGGGGGCCAACGGGGGCGGCGTGGACTCGCTGCTGGTGCTGACCGGCGTGACGGATGCGGCGCAGCTGCTGGCCGCCGAGCCCAAGTACCGGCCGACCTATGTGGACGCGGATCTGCGGGGGCTGCTGACCGGGCAGCCGGAAGTGACCGGGGGGAGCGGGGAGTTCGCGTGCGGCGGCTGGACGGCTTCGGCGCGGGGGGACGCGCTGGAGCTGACGGGGGAGGGCGAGGCGATGGACGCGCTGCGTGCGCTGTGCGCGGTGGCGTGGACCGAGGCGGGGGACGGGGCGTGCGAGCTGGACGCGAGTGAGGTGCTGCGGAGGGTGGGGCTGGCGTGACCGCCCGCAGGTTGATGGCGCCTTGTTGCGGGCTGATCAGGCCGCTTCGTTGCTGGTGAGGAGCTGGTCCTCGGACGTGCCGGGGCGCCAGTAGCCCGAGAAGCGGATGGCCTTGCGGTCGTAGCCGCGATCCTGGACCAGGTGGCGGCGCAGGGCACGGACCGTGGCCGATTCGCCCGCGATCCAGGCGTACGGGCGGGACGCGGGGTCGGGGAGGGCGGCGGCACGGACCGCGTCCAGGAGGGGGGAGGCGGGGTCGCGCACCAGCCAGGTGACCTCGGCGTCCGCCGCTGTGGGCAGGTGCTGGCGGTCGGCCGGGTCCTGGACCTCGATCCACACCCGGGCGGGGGCGCCCGGCGGAAGTGACGCCAGGATGCCGGCCAGCGCGGGCAGGGCCGACTCGTCGCCCGCGAGGACGTACGACGTGGTGCCGGGCGGTGGGCGGAAGTCGTAGCCGGCGTTCTCCGCGCCGCTCGGGGCCAGTACGCAGAGGCGGTCGCCGGGGGCGGCCGCCGTCGCCCAGCGTGAGGCAGGTCCCTCGGCGCCCGGGTGCAGGGCGAAGTCGACGACCAGTTCGTCGGGGTCGCGGCGCAGGTCACGGGTGGTGTACGTACGCATGATGCCGCGTACGTGAGGGTCGAGGGCGCACCAGGCGGCGTACCAGTTGCCGTCGTCGTCCCGGGGTACCACCGGGGCGTCCTGGCCGGGGTGCGGGAAGAACAGCTTGATGCGCTGGTCGCGGCCGGCGGAGCCCATCGCGGCCGGCCCGGTGCCGCCGAGGGTCACGCGCAGCATGCTCGGCGAGAGCCGTTCCGTGCGCAGGACTCGCAGGTCGAAGAAGCGGTACGGGGCGTCGGCGGGCGGCGGTGTCGTAGCCGGTGCCGCCGGGGAGGTGGAGGCTGTCCGGGAGGCGGCGGTTGGGTTGACGGTGGTGGCGGCCGGGGTGGAGACGGCGGCCGGTGTGGTGGTGACTGCTGGAGGGGCGGTGGGGGCGGTCGGCTGGGCTGTGGTCGGCTGGGCTGTGGTCATCGGGCGGCCTCTTCGGCTGAGCGCGGGCGGCGGGCCCTCGGTGCGTGGGCGGTGGGTGCGCCGCGGCGGGTGCGCGGGCGTGGCGAGGGGCGGCGTAGCTCTCCGTACAGGGTGATGTGGAGGGTAGGCTAACCTAACCTGGTGTTGGTCGACAGTCCCCCCGAACAGAGCGCGGAGCCCGGTTCCGCTCCCTCCGCCGCCCGTACCGTCCGCAGACGCAACTCCCTGCGCGCCGCCGGGCTGTTGGCTTCCCTGGGAGCGTTGGTGCTGGTGATGCTGCTGAGTGTCGCCGTGGGCGCCAAGACGCTGACGCTCGGCGAGGTGTGGCACGGGCTGGCGCACTATTCCGGCGTCGGCGACGACGTGATCATCCAGGATGTGCGGGTGCCGCGCACCCTCCTCGGCGTGCTCGTCGGAGCCGCGCTCGGCACGGCCGGGGCGGTGATGCAGGGCCTGACCCGTAACCCGCTGGCCGAACCGGGCATCCTCGGTGTGAACGCCGGGGCCTCGGCCGCCGTCGTGTCCGCGATCAGTTTTCTCGGCGTGACCTCGCTCACCGGCTATGTGTGGTTCGCGTTCCTCGGCGCGGGACTGGTGTCCGCGCTGGTGTACCTGCTGGGCGGCAGCCGGGGTGCGACCCCGGTGCGGCTCGCGCTCGCCGGTACGGCGGCCACCGCCGCCCTCTACGGGTACGTCAACGCCGTACAGCTCCTCGACTCGGCCGCCCTGGAGCGACTGCGCTTCTGGACCGTGGGGTCGCTGGCCTCGGCGGACATGGCGGTGGTGTCGAAGGTGTGGCCGTTCATCGTGACGGGGCTCTGCCTGGCGCTGCTGATCGCGCGACCGCTGAACGCCATGGAGATGGGCGAGGACAGCGCCCGCGCGCTCGGCGTCCGGCTGACCAGGACGCGGGTGCTCGCGATGGTCTCCGTGACCCTGCTGTGCGGCGCCGCGACCGCCGCGTGCGGGCCGATCGTCTTCGTCGGCCTGATGGTGCCCCACCTCGTGCGCGCGCTCACAGGGCCGGACATGCGGTGGATCCTGCCGTACGCCGCCGTCCTCGCGCCCGTGCTGATGCTGGGCTCCGACGTGGTGGGGCGCGTCGTGTCGCGGCCCTCCGAACTCCAGGTCGGGATCGTCACCGCGCTGATCGGCGGGCCCGTCTTCATCCACCTGGTACGCCGTCGGCGGATGGGGCAGCTGTGAGCACTGAGGAAGCTGTGAGTACTGAGGAAGCCGTGCCGAGCACGGAGCGGGCGCCTCTGCGGCGTTCCGTATCGGCACGGGCGGTGCGGAGCGGCCCGCTGTCGATGCGGGTCGAGCTGCGGGCGGTGCTCGCGACGGCGGCCCTCGCCCTGGTGGCGGTCGCGGCCGGGGTCTTCCTCATCGGCAGCGGCGACTTCCCGATGACCCCGGGCGAGGTCCTCGCCACGCTGAGGGGCGACGGAGTGCCCGCGCAGGAGTTCATCGTGCAGGACGTCCGGTTGCCGCGGGTGCTGAGCGCTCTGCTGGTCGGGACGGCGCTCGGGCTGTCCGGAGCGATCTTCCAGTCGATCTCCAGAAATCCGCTCGGCAGCCCGGACGTGCTCGGTTTCGGGCAGGGTGCGACGGTCGGCGCGCTGGTCGTGATCGTGCTGTTCCAGGGCAGCAGCTGGGCGGTCGCGGCGGGTGCCCTCGCGGGGTGCCTGCTGACGGGCGTACTGGTCTATCTGCTGGCGTGGAAGCGCGGGGTGCACGGCTACCGGCTGGTCCTCGTGGGCATCGGCGCCGCTGCCATGCTGACCGCCGTCATGCAGTACCTGCTGACCAGGGCCAGTCTGGTCGACGCGACGCAGGCGATGCTGTGGATCACCGGCACGCTGGACGGGCGCGGCTGGGAGCAGGTCGTGCCGCTGGCCGCCGTGTGCGCCGTACTGGTTCCGCTGGTGCTCGGGCACGGGCGGGCGCTGCGGATGATGGAGATGGGCGACGACGCGGCGTACGCGCTGGGCGTGCCCGTCGAGCGGGCCCGGGTCGTGCTGATCCTGTGCGCCGTGCTGCTCATGGGCGCGGCGACCTCGGCGGCGGGCCCCATCGCCTTCGTGGCGCTGAGCGCCCCGCAGCTCGCGAGGCGGCTCACCCGGTCGCCGGGACCGAACCTGCTGCCCTCGGCCCTGATGGGCGCCGGGCTGCTCGTGGTCGCGGACTGGGCGGCCCAGCAGGCGTTCGGGGAACGGCAGCTGCCGGTGGGCGTGGTGACCGGGGTGATCGGTGGCTGCTATCTGCTGTGGCTGCTGGTGACGGAGCGCAAGGCAGGACGGATATGAGCAACAGCAACGGTGGGAGTGGGACGTCCATGCAGCGACTCGTCGCGGAATCGGTGACGCTTCGATACGACGAGCGGGTCATCGCCGAGAACCTCTCCGTGGAGATTCCGGACCGCTCCTTCACGGTCATCGTCGGCCCGAACGCCTGCGGAAAGTCGACACTGCTGCGCGCGCTTTCGCGGATGCTGAAGCCGTCGCAGGGGCGGGTGCTGCTCGACGGGCAGCCCATCGGGTCGATGCCGGCGAAGAAGGTCGCCAGGACGCTCGGGCTGCTGCCGCAGTCGTCCGTGGCTCCCGACGGGATCACCGTCGCCGACCTGGTGGCCCGTGGCCGCTATCCGCACCAGGGCCTGCTGCGGCAGTGGTCGCCCCAGGACGAGCGGATCGTCGACGAGTCGATGGCCGCCACCGGCGTCGCCGGACTGGCCGAACGGTACGTGGACGAGCTGTCCGGCGGACAGCGCCAGCGGGTGTGGATCGCGATGGCGCTCGCCCAGCAGACACCGCTGCTGCTCCTCGACGAGCCGACCACCTTCCTCGACATCCAGCACCAGATCGACGTGCTCGACCTGTGCGCGGAACTGCACGAGACGCAGGGGCGCACCCTGGTAGCCGTCCTGCACGACCTGAACCACGCGGCGCGGTACGCGACGCATCTGATCGCCATGCGGGACGGGAAGGTCGTCGCCGAGGGCGCGCCCTCGGACATCGTGACGGCGGACCTCGTGGAGCGGGTCTTCGGGCTCAAGTGCCAGGTCATCGACGATCCGGAGACCGGGACCCCGCTGGTGGTGCCCGCCGCGCGCAAGGCCAGGGCCGCTGCCTGCCCCGCTCCCGCACCCGCTCCCGCCACCGGGACGGGATCCGCTGTCGCAGACGCGGCACCTGCGGACGCCGGTGCGGCTAGAGCAGCTTCCTGAGGTGCAGGAGGTCGCGGAAGCCGGCCTCCAGCCGCACCCTTCCGGAGGCCCAGGCCTTCGCGAAGTTCAGCTCCCCCTCGACCATCGCGACCAGATCGTCGCCGGTCATCGCCAGCCGGATCTGGGCCCGCTCGCGGGGCGGTCCGGGCGTGGTGTCCGCCACCGTGATCCGGCCGTCCGCGAGACGGCCGGTAAAGGTCGTGTCGAGGTCGGTGATGTGGCAGCTGAGCGAGCGGTCGAACCCCGCGACGTCGCGCACGCCGTCGTGGTCGGAGCCGCTGAGACTGTCCGAGAGTTTGTCGAGTGCACCGCGGCACTCCTGCATGGTCGCCATCATGGCCGACCGTACCTCAGGGCTTCGCGGTAGCGTCATGACCATGGATGTCGAGGAATCACAGGCCGCGGAGGCCGACGGGGCCGCGGGCATGGCGGCGTACGATCCGGCCGCGCCCGCCCCGCTCGGAGCGGAGCGGAGCGCCACCGGCAACGCCGAGGTGGACGCCGCTCTTGAGCGTCTTTCGGACGTCGACCACCTCACGGCGGACGGACACATCGAGGTGTACGAGGATGTACACCGGGGGCTGCGCGAAACGCTGACCGCGCTCGACGCACGTCCGGGACCTCCGGCGCCCTCCGAGAGCCGGGCGACACCGTCGTCACCGTCCACCCCGTACGACCTCAGGAGCTGAACGAGAAGTGGCAGGAGTGGCACGCCGCCGCCTGGACGCCGAGCTGGTCCGCCGGAAGCTCGCCCGCTCGCGGGAGCACGCGAGCCAGCTGATCGCCGCCGGCCGGGTCAAGGTCGCCGGAGCGGTGGCGGCCAAGGCGGCGACCCAGGTCGAGACGGCCGCCGCCCTGGTGGTGCTCAAGGACGACGACGACCCCGACTACGTCTCGCGCGGCGGTCACAAGCTGGCCGGCGCACTGGCGGCCTTCACCCCGCTGGGGCTGCGCGTCGAGGGGCGGCGGGCACTGGACGCCGGGGCCTCCACCGGCGGTTTCACCGACGTGCTGCTGCGGGCCGGGGCCGGGCACGTGGTGGCCGTCGACGTCGGCTACGGGCAGCTCGCCTGGTCGCTGCAGTCCGACGAGCGGGTCACCGTCAAGGACCGGACGAACGTCCGTGAGATGTCCCTGGAGATGATCGACGGGGTGCCGGTGGATCTCGTCGTCGGCGATCTGTCGTTCATCCCTCTGGGTCTGGTGCTGCCCGCGCTGGCGCGCTGCGCGGCCCCGGACGCCGATCTGGTGCTGATGGTGAAGCCGCAGTTCGAGGTGGGCAAGGAGCGCCTCGGCAGCGGAGGAGTGGTACGCAGCCCCGAGCTGCGGGCGGATGCCGTACGGAACGTGGCACGGCAGGCGTGGGGCCTCGGCCTCGGAGTGCGGGGCGTGACGGCCAGTCCGCTGCCCGGGCCCTCCGGAAATGTCGAGTACTTTCTGTGGCTCCGGGCGGGGGCACCCGAACTCGACCCGGCGGACGTTGACCGTGCAGTGGCGGAGGGGCCGCGTTGACAACGACAGGGACGACCGCAGGAACGGCCGGGGACACCCCGGAGACCGCGCAGCAGACCGGGCCGCCGACGGAGTCGCGGGCCGGGACCCGGGCGCAGCCGGGTGCCGAGCCGCTCGCCGCGGCGCGCGCCGAGCCCGCGCACGCCGCGTCGCGGGTGCTGGACCCGGCGGCCGAGCGCACCGTGTTCCTCCTGGCGCACACCGGGCGGCCCGCCGCGATCCGCAGCGCCGAACTCGTCGTCGAGGGGCTGCTCAAGAGCGGCCTCGGAGTGCGGCTCCTGGAGTCGGAGGCGGTCGATCTGCCGCTGCCTTCATCCGTGGAGACGGTCGTCGAGGCGACCCCGGACGTACTGGACGGCTGCGAACTGCTGATCGTCCTCGGCGGCGACGGCACGCTGCTGCGCGGTGCGGACATCGCCCGCGCCTCCGGCGTACCGATGCTCGGTGTGAACCTCGGCCGGGTCGGATTCCTCGCCGAGGCCGAGCGGGACGACCTGGACAAGGTCGTGGACCGCGTGGTCAGCAGGTCGTACGAGGTCGAGGAGCGGATGACCCTCGACGTCCTGGTGCTCAACAACGGCGAGGTCCTGCACCGCGACTGGGCGCTCAACGAGGCCGCCGTGCAGAAGGTCTCGCCCGAGCGGATGCTGGAGGTCGTCCTGGAGATCGACGGCCGCCCGGTCACCGGGTTCGGCTGCGACGGTATCGTCTGTGCGACGCCGACCGGCTCCACCGCGTACGCCTTCTCGGCAGGCGGTCCCGTGGTGTGGCCCGAGGTGGAGGCGCTGCTGATGGTGCCGATCAGCGCACACGCCCTGTTCGCCAAGCCGCTGGTGACCTCGCCCGACTCGGTGCTCGCCGTCGAGGTGCAGCAGCACACCCCCGACGGTGTGCTGTGGTGCGACGGCCGCCGTACCGTCGAACTGCCCTCCGGGGCCCGCGTGGAGGTCCGCCGGGGCGCGGTGCCCGTACGCCTGGCCAGGCTGCACCACGCCTCGTTCACAGACCGTCTGGTGGCCAAGTTCGCCCTCCCTGTGTCGGGGTGGCGCGGGGTGCCGCACTGACCGCACCCCGCGTCTTCACCGAGTCTTCGTGCGATCAACCGGACGACCGCCCTGTCACCCACTGTGGCGCAGGGCGCACGACTCGCGCACTGCGGTCGGCCGCAGGATTGGGCTGCGGTTTTCCGCAGGTTTCGCAGGCTTGCGGAGGGTGCGGCGGGCGGGGGCCGTCGCACACCGCCCTCCGGACCTCGTATGGTCGTGTCCGTGTTGGAGGAGATGCGGATACGGTCGCTCGGAGTCATCGACGACGCTGTGGTCGAGCTGTCACCAGGCTTCACCGCGGTGACCGGCGAGACCGGAGCGGGCAAGACCATGGTCGTCACCAGTCTCGGGCTGCTGCTCGGAGGCCGGGCCGACGCTGCCCTGGTGCGGCTCGGGGCCAAGGCGGCGGTGGTGGAGGGGCGGCTCACGGTGCGTCCAGGCGACCCCGCCGCGCTGCGCGCGGAGGAAGCCGGGGCGGAACTCGACGACGGGGCGCTGCTCATCAGCAGGACGGTTTCTGCCGAGGGGCGTTCGCGCGCCCACCTCGGCGGCAGGTCCGTGCCGGTGGGGGTGCTCACCGAACTGGCGGACGACCTCGTCGCCGTCCACGGGCAGACCGACCAGCAGGGCCTGCTGCGGCCCTCCCGGCAGCGCCAGGCGCTCGACAGGTACGCGGGTGACGCCGTCGCCGTGCCGCATGCCAAGTACACGGCCTCCTACCGCCGTCTGAAGGCCGTCTCGGCCGAGCTCGACACGCTCACCACCCGGGCCCGTGAGCGGGCCCAGGAGGCCGATCTGCTGCGCTTCGGCCTGGAGGAGATCGCCGCGGCCGAACCCCTCTCGGGTGAGGACGCGGAACTCGCCACCGAGGCCGAGCGGCTCGGCCACGCGGAGGCCCTGGCCTCCGCCGCCGCGCTCGCGCACGCCGCGCTGGCCGGAAACCCCGAGGACCTCGAAGCGGTCGATGCCAACACCCTGGTCGCCGGTGCGCACCGCGCCGTCGACGCCGTCCGTGCGCACGATCCCGCCCTGGCCGTCCTCGCCGAGCGCATCGGCGAGATCGGCATTCTGCTCGGCGACGTGGCGGGCGAGCTCGCCGGGTACGCGGGCAACCTCGACGCCGACCCGCTGCGGCTGGCCGCCGTGGAGGAGCGCAGGGCCGCCCTGACCCAGCTCACGCGGAAGTACGGCGGCCCCGAAGGCACTGTGGACGCCGTGCTCGCCTGGGCGCAGGAGGGCGCAGCCCGGCTCACCGAACTGGAGGGCGACGACGACCGGATCGGCGAACTCACTGCCGAGCGGGACGTGCTGCGCGGGGAGCTGTCCGACCTGGCCCAGACACTCACCGACGCCCGCACGGAGGCCGCGGCACGGTTCGCCGACGCGGTGACCCAGGAGCTGGCCTCGCTCGCCATGCCCCACGCGCGCGTGTCCATCGACATCCGGCAGACCGAGGACCCCGAGCGGGGCATCGAGGTGGGCGGCCGGCTCGTCTCGTACCACTCCTCCGGCGCCGACGAGGTCGAGCTGCTGCTCGCCCCGCACCCCGGGGCACATCCGCGCCCCATCGGCAAGGGCGCGTCCGGCGGCGAGCTCTCGCGCGTGATGCTCGCCGTGGAGGTCGTCTTCGCCGGGTCCGACCCCGTTCCGACGTACCTCTTCGACGAGGTCGACGCCGGCGTCGGCGGCAAGGCGGCCGTCGAGGTCGGACGGCGGCTCGCGAAGCTGGCCAGGTCGGCGCAGGTCGTCGTGGTGACGCATCTGCCGCAGGTGGCGGCCTTCGCGGACCGCCAGCTGCTCGTCGAGAAGACCCACGACGGGTCCGTGACCAGGAGCGGGGTGACCGTCCTGGAGGGCGAGGACAGGGTGCGGGAGCTGTCGCGGATGCTGGCCGGCCAGGAGGACTCGGAGACGGCCAGGGCCCACGCGGAGGAACTGCTCGCGACGGCCCGGGCGGACGTCTAGGGCTTGTGAGCCCTCCGCCCGCAAGGGGCTGCCGTGCGCGCTCACGGCGGCCCGAGCCGTGCCGGTACGCCCCCATGGGGTCCGGCACGGTGCCGTAAAGCGCGCCACGGGGCCGGTACGCCCGCCATGGTGCCGGTACGCCCGCCATGGGGTCCGCCACCGTGCCGTCCGCAGGAAAGGGGTTCTGCTCCGTGCCGTCCGTCGGCCGTGGGCCCTCCCGTCGCCCTCGACAGGGTGACTTCATGATCATCAACGGGCGGGCGGCCGCATTCCTGGGCGCCGTCGGAGTCTCCCTGTGCGTACGGGGGGCGATGCGGCGACGGCCGCCCGGAAAGGCCGCTCTGTGGGAGCGGAAGAACTTCGCGGGCGGGACTGTCGAGCTCTACGCCGGGCCCGCCACCACCCTCGGCGCCGCGGCAGCCGTCGCCGCTTCCCCGGCCCTGCCGGCCCGGACGCGGACGGCCGCCGTGCTCGCCATGCTGGCGGCCGGGGGCTGCGGCGCGTACGACGACATGGCGGGCAGGAACGACCCGCGCCGCGGCTTCCGCGCACACCTGGGCGCCCTTCGGCACGGCGAGATCACCAGCGGATCGGTCAAGCTCCTGGGCATCGGCACGGCGGGACTGGTGGCCGGGGCACTGCTCCGGGAGCGGCCCGTCGACAAGGTGCTCGCGGGTGTGGTTGTCGCCGGCACCGCACACCTGGTCAATCTGGTGGACGTACGGCCGGGTAGGGCGGTCGGTACGGTCCTCGCGCTCGGCGCGGGCAGTGTACTCAGGGGCGGTGCTGCCGGAGTGCTCGCCGCCGCACCCGTGGGAGCGGCCGCGGCGGTCCTCAGGGACGACCTGCGGCGGCGCTCCATGCTGGGCGACACCGGCGCCCACGCCCTGGGCGCCGGGCTCGGCGCGGCGGCGGCCGCAGGCGGCGGCCGTACCGGCCTGGTCCTGCATGCCGCAGTGCTCGTCGCTGCCGCTGCCTGCGGCGACAAGATCAGCCGTGCGGCGGAGGCTTCCTGACCGGCGATCACTCGTGCGGGTGGTCACAGGCGTGAAGTGACCGCACGAGGGCATTTGTGGGGCCCCAACTGGTCCGGGGGCTGGCATTCTTGGCGCCGTAGCACGCACCGGTTCAGCACAGGAGCGGCAAGGAATTCGGTGCGAGTATCCCGGACAGTGGCCATCCGTTCCGGGTCGTCTGCTACAAGTGCCTTTTCCCCGTGCCGAGTCGCGCGCCGCCTTCCACTCAGGAGCACCCACCACTGTGAGCAGCACCGCGCCCCCGCCGTACGGACAGTCGCAGCTGCGTGCCGTCCAAGTGCTCGGCAGCGGGAGTGAAGGCAGCAGCGCGCACGTCAGGTCCCTGACCGCGGGACTCGTCGCACGGGGAGTGCGGGTCACCGTGTGCGCCCCGGCCGACCTGGAGAGCGCCTACGGGTTCGCCGACGCGGGGGCCGACGTGGTGGCCGTGCCCCGGCGTGGCGACCCGCTGTCGGTGGCCGCGCTGCGGGCCGCGTGCGCGGACGCGGACATCGTCCACGCGCACGGTCTGCACGCCGCCGTGCGCAGTGCGTTCGCACTCGGCGGGCGGGTGCAGGAGGGCGGCAGGGTGCAGCAGATCCGGGCGGCGGCCGGCGGCCGGCCCCGGGGCCGCGTACCGCTGGTCGTCACCTGGCACACCCGGGCGTACGCGGAGGGCGCGCGCGGCCACGTCGTACGGCTGATGGAACGACAGGTGGCCAGGGCCGCGGCGGTCGTCCTCGGCACGTCGTCCGACCTCGTCGACCGGGCCCGCAGCCTGGGGGCGCGCGACGCCAGGCTCGCGCCGGTCACGGTACCCGCGCCCCGGCCGGCCGGAGAGTTCCACGAGGGCAAGGCGCGGGCCGAGCTGGGGGCGGTGGGGCGGCCGTTACTGATGGCGGTCGGCAGCCTGGTGCCGAACCGGGGGTACGACGTGCTGCTGGACGCCGCCCGGGTCTGGCGCGACCTGGACCCGGCGCCCCTGCTCACCATTGCCGGAGAGGGGCGGGAGCGGGCCGCGCTCCAGCGCCGCATCGAGGCGGAGGACCTGCCGGTGCAGATCCTGGGACGGCGGGACGACATCGCCGTGCTGCTGGCCGCAGCCGATGTCGCGGTGTTGCCGAGCAGGTGGGAGTCGCGGTCGGTGCTGGCGCAGGAGGCGCTGCGGGCCGGGGTGCCGCTGGTGGCCACCGCGGTCGGGGGCATCCCGGAACTGGTCGGGGACGCGGCGGAGTTCGTGCCGTACGGGGACGCGCAGGCGCTGGCACGGGTGGTGGCCGATCTGCTCGCGGACCCGGAGAGGCGGGCCCGGCTCGGCGAGGCGGGGGTGCGGCAGGCGGCCACCTGGCCGACGGAGGACGAGACCGTGACGCAGGTGCTCAGCGTGTACGACGAGCTGACGGGGCAGGGTTAGCCGGAGCCCGGAGCCCGGAGCCCGGAGCCCGGAGCCCGGAGCCCGGAGCCCGGAGCCCGGAGCCCGGAGCCCGGAGCCCGCGAGCCCGGAGCCCGCAAGCCCGCAAGCCCGCGGCGCATGGGCTCGGAGCACACGAGCCGGGAGCCCGCGAGCCGGAAGCTCGAACCCCGGAGCCCTGCTGCCGGAGCCCGAGAGCCCGAGAGCCCGCAGCACGTGAGCCCGAGAGCCCGCGAGCCCGCAGCACAGGAGCTCGAAGCACGCGTGCTCGGAGCACACGAGCCGGGAGCCCGCGAACGGCCGTGGCGGACCCGCGAGCCGCGGGCTCGCCCCGCGAACGGCCGCGGCGGACCCGCGAGCCGGGCCCGTGAGCCGCGGAGGCCGGGGCCGTGCCTGCCGCCTACGACGTGTGCCTGCGTGCCCGTAGGGCCAGGCTCAGGGCCAGTACCGTCTGCGGGTCGTCCAGGTCCGTTCCCAGGAGTTCGGAGATCCGGGCCAGCCGGTTGTAGAGGGTCTGGCGGTTGAGGTGGAGCTCGCGGGCGGTCTCCGCCTTGCGGCCCGCGTGTGCCAGGTACGTCTCCAGCGTGGGGAGCAGGGGCGGGCGCGAGGTGCGGTCGTGGTCGCGGAGGGGGCCGATCGCCCGGTCCACGAAAGCGGCCAGGTCGGGGTGTTCCCGCAGGCGCCACAGCAGGAGGTCGATGTCCAGACGGCGGGCGTCGTACCAGGGGCGGTCGGGCAGGCCCTGGGCCGCAGTGGCCGTCTCTGCCGCGTGCCGCAGTCCTGCCGAGGCCGCCGCCCAGCCGCCGGCCATCCCGACCACCACCACCGGCGGGTGCGCGCCGGCCCGGCCGAGACCGGCCCGTTCCACTCCCGCCCGCAGCGCGGCCGCGACCCGGTCGGCGACCGCCGTGCGCTCCGACTCCGTACGCAGGCCGAGCAGCAGCGGAACGCGGCCCTCCACAGGACGTACGCCCAGCAGCACGGGCACCCCCACGGACGACAGCTCCTCCAGCACGGCCCGCGCCAGCACCGACCAGTTCCCGGACGGCGACAGCTCCGCCGCCAGCCGCATCACCACCGGCAGCAGCGGCCCCTCGCCCGGCTTGAAACCCAGCACGCGGGCCTGGGCGGGCGCGTCGTCCGCCGAGATGCGGCCCTGGGCGAGGTCCGTGAGGAAGTCGCCGCGGCCGCGCGCCGCCAGCTCGTCCTCCTGGCGGGCCTGCATCAGTACGACGGCGAGGAGGCCCGCCGCGCGCTCGGCGGCGATCCGGTGCACGGGCAGCAGCGGTGTCTCGACCCCCACGAGGACCAGCCTGGCCCGCACCGAACCGGCGCCCTGCCCGCCGCCCGGCACGTCCACCACCGTCCCGTTCGCGGGCGGACCCGACTCGCGCGACTCGCGCTGGCCGCGCAGTCCCTCCCAGACCTGGAGCGGGTCCGCACCCTTGTGGTCACCGGCCGAGGGGCCGGCCGCGTACAGCAGCTGCCCGTCGGAGGTCTCCAGGAAGACCGGGTTGGCGGCGAAGTCCGCCAGGATGCCGAGCACCTGCGGCACCCCGCCACCGCCCAGCAGCGCCTCCGTGCATCGCCGGTGCACCTCCTCGGCGCGCCGCAGCAGGGTGTAGTGCCCGTTGACGATCTCGGTGTGCACCTCTTCGGTCACGGAGACGAAGGGCACCTCGCGGTGCAGCTGCACCAGCGGCAGACCGGCCGCCCGCGCGGTGTCCACCAATGTGGCGGGAAGCCGGCCGAAGCGCGGCCCCAGCTCGACGACGAGGGCCGCGATGCCCCGGTCCGCCAGCCTGCGCACGAAGGCCCGCTGTTCGGCGGGGCGGGTACCGAGGCCGAGGCCGGTGGTCAGCAGCAGTTCACCGCCCTTGAGGAGGGAGGCGATGTTGGGAACCTCACCCGCGTGCACCCAGCGCACCGTCCGCTGGAGCCGGTCGGCTCCGGCCATCACCTCGGGCAGCCCGCTGCGGAGTCCCGGCAGTTCTAGGGCCCTTTGCACGGTGATTCCGCCCTGCGTGTCCATGGGTCGGGACGGTACCCGGGCGCCTGTTCCCAGAACATCACCCGACGGTCACGGGGTGAGTCCCGCGCCCCGTTGCCCCGACAACTCGTCGTGTTCCCGGGGTATTTGAGCGACCTCCTGTCGGTTGTGGCGTACGTCACTCCCGAAGAGACTGCCCCCGCACCAGCGATACGTGACAGGTCCACGATGAAACGCGTCCGCACGGGCGGCCGGGCACCCCTGGGAGCCCGGCCGCCCGGCACAAGAGAAGAGAGCGCGCCATGGCCGACAGCACCGCCGGCGACCCGACCGCGGGCACCGCCCCACATCCTTCCGCTCCACCCGTGCAACGTCTCAAGGCGAACTCCGTCGGCCTGCTCGGCGTCGTCTTCATGGCGGTCGCCACCGCCGCCCCGATCACCGCGATGACCGGCAACCTCCCCATCGCGGTCGGCTTCGGCAACGGCACCGGAGCCCCCGCCGGATACCTCTTCGCCACCCTCGTCCTCACCGTCTTCTCGGTCGGATACGTGGCCATGGCCAAGCGCATCACGGCCGCCGGCGCCTTCTACGGATACATCTCGCACGGACTGGGCCGCATCGCGGGCATGGCCTGCGGAATGCTCGCCGTCCTCGCGTACATCGTCTTCGAGGCGTCCATCGTCGGGATCTTCGCCTACTTCGCGCAGACCACGGTCGCCGCCCAGCTCGGCGTCGACCTGCCCTGGATCGTGTACGCGGCCCTGATGCTCGCCGTCACCGCGGTCCTCTCGTATTTCGACATCAACCTCACCGCCAAGGCGCTCGGGGTGATGCTGGTCGGCGAGATAGCGGTCCTCTTCGCGGTCGCCACGGCCGTGCTGATCGCGGGCGGCGGCCCGGACGGCATCCCGGTCGAGCCCATCAATCCGCTCAACGCCTTCACCGGGACCTCGGCCGGGCTCGGCCTGTTCTTCGCCTTCTGGTCGTGGGTCGGCTTCGAGTCGACGGCGATGTACGGCGAGGAGTCCCGCAACCCCAAGAAGGTCATCCCGCGCGCCACGCTGATCTCGGTGATCGGCGTCGGCCTCTTCTACATCTACGTCTCCTGGATGACCATCGCGGGCAACGGCCTGGAGGGCGCGGTCAAGGTCTCCGGTTCCGCCGGCCCGCTCGACCTGTTCTTCGACCCGACCCGCACCTTCATCGGCGACTGGGCGGTGAGTGCCTTCCAGTGGCTGCTGCTCACCGGGTCCTTCGCCTGCGGGATGGCCTTCCACCAGTGCGCCTCGCGCTATCTGTACGCCATCGGGCGCGAGGGATTCCTGCACCCGGCGCTCGGCCGCACGCACGCCAGACACGGCTCGCCCTACCTCGCGAGCTACGTCCAGTCGGCCATCGCGACCGCCCTGGTCGGCGCCTTCTGGCTGGCCGGTGAGGACCCGTACATCCACCTGTACACCCTGCTCGCGATCCTCGGCACGATGGCGATCCTCATCGTCCAGACCCTGTGCTCCTTCGCGGTGATCGGCTACTTCCGCAAGAACCACCCCGAGGACAGGCACTGGTTCAAGACCTTCACCGCGCCGCTGCTCGGCGGGATCGGCATGATCGCCGTCGTCGTCCTGCTGGTCCTGAACATGGAGACGGCGGCCGGCCCGGCTGCCGACTCGCTCTTCTTCGCGCTGATTCCGTGGATCGTCGGAGCCGTCTTCTTCGGCGGGCTCGGCCTCGGCTGGTACCTGCGGGCCAAGCGGCCGGAGCGGTACGCGGTGATCGGGCGGATCGTCCTGGAGGACGCCGCCGAGCGCGCGCACGAACCGCAGTCCCCGGACCCGGAGGTACGGGTCACCGCCGTCTGATCCTCCGGTGCGGCGCGCCGGGTCCGTCGCGCGTCCCCTCCCTCTTCCCGCCCCCTCCTCTTTCCTTCCCGCTCGTCAGGTCCGGTTCACCGCCCACCTCTTAGCGAGGAGTTCCCATGTCCCGTACGTCCCCTTCCCGCGCGCCGGCTTCCCGTACGCCCGCGATGCGCGCCCTGCGGCAGCTCGCCGCCGAGCACTCCGCGGCCCGCCGTCTGCGCATGCCCGTCGCCGAGGTCCGCGGCGTCACCCGCCGCGAACTGCTGGCCCGCGCCGGCGCGCTGGGTCTCGGCGCCGCTCTCGCGGGGCAGGCGGTCCCGGCCGCGGCAGCGCCCCGTACCGCCGTCGACCAGCCCGTACGGTCCGCGGCCGCCCCCAGGATCGCCGTCGTGGGCGCGGGCATCGCCGGGCTGACCGCCGCGCTCACGCTCCAGGACGCGGGCCTGGCCTGCACCCTCTACGAAGCCGACCCGGGCCGGGCCGGCGGCCGGATGTGGACCCAGCGCACCCACTGGGGTACCGGGCAGATCTCCGAGATCGGCGGCGAGCTGATCGACACCAGCCACAAGAAGATGCTCGAACTCTGCCGCCGCTTCCGCCTGCCCACAGAGGACTTCCTCGGTGGCGGGCCCGGCGGGGCCGAGGAGGTCCTCTGGTTCAACGGCGCCTACTACCCGCGCAGCCAGGCGGACGAGGACTTCAAGGCCGTCTACCAGTCGCTCCACCGCGATCTCCAGGAAGCCGGCGAGGTCACCTGGAACCGGACCACCCCGGCCGGCACCGCCCTGGACACCATGTCCTTGTACGAGTGGATCGAATCGCGCGTGCCCGGGGGCCACACCTCCCCGCTCGGCCGCTTCTTCGACGTCGCCTACAACGTCGAGTACGGCGCCGACACCACCGAACAGTCCGCCCTCGCCCTCGTCCTGCTGATGGGCTACCAGACCAACCCGGGCCGCTTCAACATCTGGGGACTGTCCAACGAGCGCTACCACATCACCGGCGGCAACGACCAGCTCCCGCGCGCCATCGCCGCCGCCCTGACCGGCGGCACGATCCAGCACGGCAAGCAGCTCACCGCCGTCCGAGCCCACGCCGACGGCACCCAGACCCTCACCTTCACCGACGCGGGCACCGTGACCACCGTCACCGCCGACCACACCCTGCTGTGCGTCCCGCTGCCCGTCCTTCAGCGGCTCGACCTCTCGCGGGCGGGCTTCGACCCGCGGATGACGAACCTGGTGCGCGACGCCCGCATGGGCACCTGCACCAAGCTGAACATGCAGTTCGCCTCCCGGCCCTGGCGCGGCACCGGCGCCTGGCCGGGAGTGTCGGCGGGGGACTGCTTCACCGACAGCGACGTCCAGCAGACCTGGGACACCACCAAGATCCAGCCGGGCAGCGGCGGACTGCTCATCCAGTTCGGCAGCGGACACCTGGCGAAGGCGCTGACCCCGGCCACCCCGTTCGCCACCGAATCGGATCCCTACGTACGGGACCTGGCGGCCCGCCGCACCCGCGAGATCGACGCGTTCTTCCCCGGCACGTCCAGGAGCTGGACCGGCAGGGCCCAGCTCTCCGCCTGGCACCGCAATCCCCACAGCCTCGGCGCGTACTCCTACTGGCCCGTCGGCTATCTGCACAGGTACGCCGGCTACGAAGGCACCCCGCAGGGCAACATCCGCCTGGCCGGCGAGCACACCAGCTACGACTTCCAGGGGTTCATGGAAGGCGGCGCGAGCGAAGGCGCCCGCGCCGCCCAGGAGGTGATCGGCACTCTGAGGTAGGCACAAGGGCCCCGGCGGGCGGGGCCGGGACGCTGTGCAGCCCCGCCGGGGGGGGCCCGGCCCCCCCGAAAGGGCCCCAACCACCCCCCCCGGGGGACCCCCCCAACCCCCCCCACCCCCAGACCCCCCACGGCCG
>NZ_JBHXRV010000084.1:0-19806 GCF_042716745.1 Streptomyces sp. NPDC058663 | reverse complement strand
CCGCCCGGTCAACGAGAATGCGTTCGCGGTGATCCCTGTAGGCTTCCCGGCGGACGTCTGCCAGGTCCCAGACGTGGTCCGCAAGTCTCTCGACCCGGTCATGGTCGAGTTCTAGCACGGGGCCCGGTGAGCGGCGCCCCCCCGCGCCGCTCACCGGGCCCCGTGGGCGCAGCGCGAAGGGGCGGACCGGAGACTTCCCGGCCCGCCCCTCCACGTACACCTCACCACGGTGCACACACGCTCACTCCATTTACGGAGTGACCTTCTCGATCTGGACGCTGCCCGTGCCCGCGACCGTGCCGCGCGCGTTCAGCAGCTGCACCTGGCCGAAGAACTGGCGCCCCTCGGGTGCCGCGCCGCCGACGTTCACGGAGGCCGTGACCTGGGCGGAGGCGCCGTTGGCGAGCTGCACCGTCTTCGACTCGTCGGTGGTGACCGTGCCGAGCGACGTCGCGAAGAACACATCGCGGTAGTCGTAGGTGGTGGAGCCTGCGGGGACCGAGTAGCCGTCCACGACGATCGTGTACGTACCGGCGGCGGGCTTGACGAGGCTCACGGCCTCCTCGGAGTCGCCGTCGGCGGCCTTGCCGACCTCCTTGCCGTCCTTCAGGACCACCAGGTCCAGGTCGGCCTTGGCGTCGGAGACCTTGCCGATGGCGACGTCGAGACGCTCCGCGCCCTCACCGAGGACGACCGTGGTCTCCTGCGTCTCACCCTGCTTGATGGCCGGCGTGGCGACCTTCGCGGAGCCCAGCGGGCCGCCCTTCAGCTTGCCGGTCAGCGCGCCGAAGTTGTTGGTGACCTTCCACTCGACGGGGGCCGGGGTGCCGGGCTTCGCCTCGGGGACGACCTTGACCGCCGGGTCGAACGTGGCACCGAGCAGCGTCACGTCCAGGGTGTACGGGTTGTCCAGCAGCGGCGACGTACGGCGCGACTCGACCTCGATCTCCCAGACGCCGGGCATCGGGTCCGGGTAGGACCGGACGTCCGGGCGGCAGGTGTTGGCCGGGTTCTCGTAGTTCGGGTAGCAGTTGACCGTCGACGTCGGGTCCGCGGGGACACCGTACGGGTGGATCGAGACGAACCGGGTCTGGCTGCCGGCGGCGAGCCCGCCGAGCGCGACCTCCAGGTTCTTCGCACCCTCGGGCACGGTGACGAAGTACGAGGTGGGGCCGTTGCGCTGCGCCGTGCCCGACTTCTTCAGCGTGTACGACGGCTTGGCCAGCTCGTCGGCGGCGACGACGGTGGTGAGGATCTGCTTGTCGATGCCCTCGGTGGCGTTGTCGGACACCTCCAGCACGGCGCTGTGGATGCCCGCAGTGCGCGGCTCCGCGGAGACCTTGACCGTGACCGGCGTGTTCAGCGGCAGCTTCACGACGTCGTTGCCGACGACCTTGAAGGTGCCGTCGTTGTTCTCGAAGTGCAGCTCGTGGCGGACATCGCCGGCCGGGCCCGAGGTGCGGGTGAGCGTGATGTCGTAGAGCTTCTTCTGGCCGGCCTTCAGGCCGCCCTCACGGTCGTAGAGACCGGTGCCGAAGCCGGGGGTCTTCAGCGCCTGGTCGATCGCGGTGTCGACCGGGGCCTTCACGGTGTACTCGTGCGCGGTGGCGCCCTTCTTCAGGGACTTCCACGCGTCGACCACGTTGATCAGACCCGCGCCCTGCTCGTGCGCCTGGGCACCCTTGATCTGGTCGGCCTGGCTGACCAGGGCGGTGCGCAGCTTGGCGGGGGTGAGGTCCATCTTCGCCTGCTTGGCGGCCGAGATCAGCAGCGCCGAGGCGCCCGCCGCCTGCGGGGAGGCCATCGAGGTGCCCTGGAGCATCTGGTAGCCGGCCGGCAGCGGGTAGCCCGCCTCGGCGACCGGGCCGCCGGGCAGCCAGGTCTGCGTGGTGTTGATCGCCGCGCCGGGCGCGGTGATCGTCGGCGCGAAGCCGCCGTCCTCACGCGGACCGCGCGAGGAGAACGGCATCATCGCGTACTTGTTCTTCACGACGGAGCCGTAGTTGGCCGCCCAGGTCTCCTTGGAGATGGACGCGCCGACCGAGATCACCTTGTCGGCGAGGGCGGGGTCACCGATGGTGTTGGTGCCCGGGCCGCTGTTGCCGGCGGAGATGACCAGCTGCACGCCGGAGGTGTCGATGAGGCGCGTGTAGAGCTCGGCGCGCGCGTTGTTGCCGTCGTTGAGGGCCGGCAGGCCGCCGATCGACATGTTCACGATGTCGACGCCGCGGTTCTGGACGAGGTCGGACATGCCCTCGAAGAGCGCGACGTTGGTGCAGCCGCCGCTCCAGGTGCACGCGCGCGAGGAGACCAGCTTGGCGCCGGGCGCCGCACCGTTCATCTTGCCGCCGAAGAGGCTGTTGGCGGCGGTGATGCCGGCGACGTGGGTGCCGTGCTCGCTCTCGATGATGCCGATGTTCACGAAGTCGGCCTTGGCGCCGTCCGCGTTGTAGACGACGTCCTTGCGGTACTCGACGACGAACGGGATCCGCTCCGCGACCTCGGTGGCCGGGTTGTCCGTGCCGAAGTAGCCGACCTGGAACTTGTCCTTGTACGGGCTCATCGCGACCTCGTCGGCGAAGTCGCCGTCGTTGTCGAGGTCCACGCGGACGGTTCCTGCGGCCTGGTCGTAGAGCACGCCCCACACGTCGGTGGTGTCACCGTCGCGGTTCAGGTCGCCCTTCATGTCGCCACCGGTGGTGACGTTCTCGCGGAAGACGTTGAACTTGTAGGTGCCCGCGGGCGCCGTCCAGGTCCGGCCGCCGGCCGTGAACGTCGGGCCGTTGACCGAGGTCAGCATCGGCCGCCAGGTCAGGTCGCCGTCGGCCACCGGGTCCGTCGCCGTCACCCAGTCGACGATCTTGCGCTCGCCGGTGGTGGTCTTCTGCAGCGCCGGGTGTCCGAGGTCGACGCCCGAGTCCAGGATGCCGATGGTCACCCCGCGGCCGTCCGCCTTCGGGTTCTTCTTCACGAAGTCGACGGCGCCCGTCTCGAAGGACGGGTTGTACGGGTTCACGGCGGGGGTGTTCTTCCCCGGCGCCGGGTACGTCCCCTTGGCCCCTTCGACGGCGCCCTTGGCGCGGTCGGCGGACGGCGTCGGGTCGTCGAGCTCGATCTCGTGCTTGAGGTCCATGCCCTGCACGCTGGAGAGCTTGGCCGCCGCCTTCAGCGCGGCCTCGGCCTTCGCGGTGGGCAGCGTGGCCCGCACGTAGCCGAGCTTGTCGTCGGTGCGGCTCACGGTCGCGCCGCTCACGCCGTCGAACTGCGCGGCGACCGCTTCGGTCGCTCCCGGCGTGGTCGCCACCATGACGGTGACGTCCTTGGCCCCCGAGGTCTGCGCCTCGGTGAGCAGTGCCTCGTCCGAGCTGCCGAGCTTGGCCTCGGCGGACTTGGGGGCCGGGGGAGTGGGCTCGGGCGTACCGGCGGCGAACGCGGGCAGCGGCGCGGTCGCACACAGCGCGGCTACCAGCGAGGCCGCGAAGGCTATGCGCGCGGTACGTCTGACGCCGCCCGCGCGAGGCGCGGAGGGCTGGGGGGTGGCGGTCATCTGCATCCCTGAATGTGAAGGATCTGGAAGAAGTCAGGACAGAAAGAGTCCGGATTTCGGTGTCCAATGACCGGTCAGCATGTCGTAAGTGACAGATGTTTGGGGAGAGTTGACCGAGGCGTAATACGCCATGGCATGTACCCGCCACTGGCGCACCCCCGCCGCGCGGGAACCCCGGGCGGCGTCCCGCACGGTTCTCCGGCGCACCGGAAAGCCCTGATCCCGGCGCGGGGACCGGTGCACCGCCTAGCCTCTGCAGATGAACGCAGAGCTGAGAGTCGCCGCCTACGCCGTGTGCGTACGGGAAGAGAAAGTGCTGCTGGCCCGCTGGGTTGCCCGGGACGGGGCCAGGCGGTGGACGCTGCCCGGCGGCGGGCTCGAACACGGCGAGGACCCGCTGGAAGCGGTCGTGCGCGAGGTCGACGAGGAGACCGGCTACACGGTCGAACCGGTGCAGCTGCTGGGTCTCGACTCCATCCGCCGCCGCTACCCGCGCCGGCTCGGTTCCTTCGCGGACTTCCAGGGACTGCGCATCGTGTACGAGGCGAAGGTGACGGGCGGCGAGCTGCGCCACGAGACGAACGGGTCCACCGACCTCGCCGCCTGGCACCCGCTGGACACCGTCGCGGACCTGGAGAGGGTCGAACTGGTCGATACCGGGCTGGAGTTGTGGCGCACCCGGCCCGCCACCGGCCGGGTGGAGCAACCGGGCGCCGGCCGGCGCGGCCACGCCGAGGACTGACACCGCACGAGCCCGGGGACGACACTCGCGCCGCGCCGGGCACCGGCGCAAGGGGACGCCGCTCCCGCCACGCCGTGCCGTACGGGGCCGGCTCACGCGGCGGGCATGCCGCGCGGCTCCGTGCGGCACACGCTTCCCGCAAGGGGACGCCACTCGCGCCGCGCCGTACCGCGCACCGGGCGCGCTCACCGGGGCGGTAGCACCACAGGTGCGCTCACCGGGGCAGTACCACCACATAGGCGGCCGGGTCGCGGTCGGCGGAGGCCATCAGTGCCGTCCGCACCACGGCCGCCTGCTGGTCCATCGCCTCGCGCAGCTTGCGCGGGGTCAGGTGGACGACGGTGATGCCCAGCCGCTCCAGGTGCTCCCGCCTGCGCGCGTACTGGGCCCACTCCCCGGGCTCCCGGCCCCGTTCCGCCTGCCCGGGGCCCGCCATGCCCTGCCGCGGCGTCCGGGTGTCCAGCTCCACCGCGACCGACTGGTCCGGCCAGAACGCGTCCACCCCGCCCAGGTGCGGTCCGCCGGGCAGCCGCAGATCCACGTTCCACACCGGGTCGGGCAGCCCGAAGCGGCGCACCATCTCGTACAGCCGCTCCTCCCCGGCGGCCCGGCCCTCGGCCATCACCGAGTCCACCGCGTCCGACACGTGCGGGCGGGCCAGCAGCCGTGCGAAGTGCAACTCGCGCACCAGCGCCGAAGGTTCGCAGTGCCCGCCCCGCACCGCCTCGGCGAGGATCCGGCGTACCGCCTCGCCGTCCGTCAGATGCGCCACCGCGTCGGCGAGCGCCCGGGCGACGGGGGCCACCGGCAGGCCCGTGATCACCTGGGTGCCCGGCAGCGAGTGCGCCCGCACGATCCGCGCGCACCCCGTCGACCGCAGCCGCCGGGTCCGCGGCACCATCACGTCGATCTGCTCCAGCGCCGTCAGCGGCGGCGCCGAGGTGAACCGGTACAGCGCCAGCGCCGCCAGCCCGGTCAGCACCGCCTCGCTCTCCTCGCCGTGCCGGTCGGCCCGCCCCGCGTACCGCAGCACCGCGTGCAGCCGCTCCTCGCTGGTCGGCGGCCCCTGGTGCAGCACGAACACCCCCGGCAGCAGCTGCTGCCACGGCCCGCCCGTCCGGCACTGGGAAGCGGCCTTCGCGGCGGACACCCCGAGCTCCCGCAGCTGCGCGGTGGTCAGGACGCGCCGCTCGACGGGGGAGAGGTGGCCGGGCGGGAAGGAGCGGGCGGGGGAGGGGATGCCCGGGGCGGGCGGGGCCCCGGCGGGCTCCGCCGGGTGCGCGCTGTCCGTCTGGGGGTGCGTGTCGTTGTTCATGCCGGGGATCTGCCCACCCGGGACCCGGCCTCTAACCGCTGTTACAGTCCCGTCGACAATCCGGGACAACACCGCCCTAAAGTACGGCTGTTCGACTGCCGAGCAATGCCCCGGGGCGGCGCCGGAAAACCCGGCCCCGCCCCGGATCACCCTTATGCCCGCCCGTCGCACTCCTGGGCCCGCCGCGCCCTGGCCAGGTCGTCCCGTGCCTCCAGCACCAGCCGCCGCAGCGCGGGCGCCGCCTGCGGGTGCTCCTGGAGCCAGGTGTCCGTCACCGCCAGCGTCCCGGCCGGATCCTGCAGGGCCGGATACAGGCCCTTCACGATCAGCACCCCGATCTGGATGGAACGCTCGCTCCACACCCGCTCGACGGCCTCGAAGTACTTCGGGGCGTACGGCTCCAGCAGCTCCCGCTGACTCCCCTGCTCGAAGCCCGCGATCGTCGCCTCGACCAGCGCGTTGGACAGCGCGTCGGACTCCACCACCGCCGCCCAGGCCTGCGCCTTGACCGCGGCCGAGGGCCGCGAGGCCAGGCAGCGCACCTGGTGCCGCTTGCCGGACGCCGTGTCGTCACGGGCCAGCTCGGCATCGACCGCGGCCTCGTCGGCGCGCCCGTGCGCGACCAGCGGCGACAGGAACCTCCAGCGCAGCTCCTGGTCGACGTCGAGACCGTCGATCCTCGCCGTACCGGCCAGCAGGCCCACCAGCAGCTGGTGGTCGGCGTCGGAGGAGGCCACGCCCGCGAAGAAGCGCGCCCAGGCCAGCTGCTGTTCGCTGCCGGGAAGGGCCGTGCGCAGCTCGCGCAGCGCACCCTCGCCCAGCAGCCGCCCGCCCTCCTCGCGCCACGCGGGCGCCGCGTAGTGGGTGAGCGCGGTCCGCGTCCAGGTGAGCAGCATCTCCAGCACGCCGATGTCGCTCTCGCGGCCCGCGAACCGCAGCACCAGGGCCACGAAGTCCCGCGCGGGCATCAGGCCGTCCCGGGTCAGGTTCCACAGCGCCGACCAGCACAGGGCGCGGGCCATCGGGTCGGTGAGGTCGCCGAGGTGGGCGCGGAGCGTGTCCAGCGAGAGCGCGTCGAAGCGGATCTTGCAGTACGTGAGGTCGTCGTCGTTGACCAGGACCAGCGCGGGCCGCTCGGTCCCGAGGAGCTCGCTCACGACCGTGCGCGGGCCCGCCACGTCCGTCTCCACGCGCGCGTAGCGGACGAGGTCGCCGCCCTGAAGCCGGTAGAGGCCCACCGCGACGCGGTGCGGGCGCAGTTCCGGGTGCGAGGCGGCGGCGTCCTGGACGACGGCGAACTCGGTGATCCGGCCCTCGCTGTCGCAGATGACCTCGGGGGTCAGGGAGTTGACCCCGGCGGTCTGCAGCCAGGAGCGCGACCACGCGGTCAGGTCCCGTCCGCTGGTCTCCTCCAGCGCCACGAGCAGGTCCCCGAGCACCGTGTTGCCGTACGCGTGGGACTTGAAGTAGCGGCGGGCCCCCTCCAGGAAGGCGTCCCGGCCGACGTACGCGACGAGCTGCTTGAGCACCGAGGCGCCCTTGGCGTAGGTGATGCCGTCGAAGTTCAGCTTGGCGTCCTGCAGGTCACGGATGTCGGCCGTGATCGGGTGCGTGGAGGGCAGCTGGTCGGCGCGGTAGGCCCAGGCCTTGCGGCGGTTGGTGAAGGTGATCCAGCCGTCGGTGAAGCGGGTCGCCTCGACCATCGAGAAGGAGCCCATGAAGTCCGCGAAGGACTCCTTCAGCCACAGGTCGTCCCACCACCGCATGGTGACCAGGTCGCCGAACCACATGTGCGCCATCTCGTGCAGGATGACGTTCGCCCGGCCCTCGTACGCCGAAGCCGTCGTCCTGCCGCGGAAGATGTACTCCTCACGGAAGGTGACCAGGCCCGGGTTCTCCATCGCGCCCAGGTTGTACTCCGGCACGAAGGCCTGGTCGTACTTGCCGAAGGGGTACGGGAAGTCGAAGTGGTCGTGGAAGAAGTCCAGGCCCTGCTTGGTGATCAGGAAGACGTCGTCCGCGTCGAAATGCTTGGCGAGCCCCTTGCGGCACATCGCGCCGAGCGGGATCTCCAGCGTGGTGCCGTCGTCGAAGGTCCGCGTGTAACGGTCGCTCACGAAGTGGTACGGGCCGGCCAGGACGGCTGTGATGTACGTCGAGATCGGCTCGGTCCCGGCGAACTGCCACACCCCGTCCGCGTCCAGCTCGCCCGCGCCGTTGCTCCAGGCCGTCCAGCCCTCGGGCGCCCGCACCGAGAAGCGGTAGGGGGCCTTCAGGTCGGGCTGCTCGAAGTTGGCGTACACCCGGCGCGCGTCGGCCGGTTCGTACTGCGTGTAGAGGTAGACCTCGCCGTCCTCCGGGTCGACGAAGCGGTGCATGCCCTCACCGGTGCGGCTGTACGCGCACTGGGCGTCCACCACCAGGACGTTCTCCGCCGCCAGGTCCTCCAGTGCGACGCGCGTCCCGTCGAAGACGGCGGAGGGGTCCAGCGCACGGCCGTTGAGGGTCACCGCGTTCACCGACGGGGCGATGAGGTCCGCGAACGTGGCGGCACCCGGCGTCGCCGACCTGAAGCGGACCGTCGTCACGGAACGGAACGTGCGCGGCCCTTCCCCCACGTGCTCGCCGACCGCCGAACGCAGGTCGAGCGCGACCTCGTAGCCGTCGACGGACAGCAGCTGCGCCCTCGCGCGGGCTTCGTCGCGGGACAGGTTCTCACCGGGCACGGGCACTCCTTCGTGACACGTATCGACACACTCGAAACAGGACCGATCCTCCCATGTGCACCTGTCGGCGCGAAGACGGGAATGGGCGCGGGGCGCAGCGGGTTGTCACGGCACGTACTGCTGGCGATCCGCATCGAGGAGATACCGAAATGTCCGACACGGCTGCCAAGACTCCCGCCGACTTCTGGTTCGACCCGCTGTGCCCGTGGGCCTGGATGACGTCCCGCTGGATGCTGGAGGTCGAGCAGGTCCGCGACGTGGAGGTCCGCTGGCACGTGATGAGCCTGGCCGTGCTCAACGAGGGCCGCGACGTGCCCGAGGAGTACGCCGAGGCCATGAAGGCGGCCTGGGGCCCGGTCCGGGTGGTCATCGCCGCCCAGCAGAAGCACGGCGACGAGGTCGTCGGCAAGCTCTACACCGCCCTCGGCAACCGCATCCACGTCGAGGGCCGCGGCGTCACCGACCCCGACGTGATCCCGGAGGCGCTCGCCGAGGTCGGCCTGCCCGCCTCCCTGGCGGACTTCGCCGGTCAGGACACGTACGACAAGGAACTGCGCGCCTCGCACGAGGCGGGGATCTCCCTCGTCGGCCAGGAGGTCGGCACCCCGGTCATCGCGGTGCCCGGCGCCGACGGCGAGCAGGTCGCCTTCTTCGGCCCCGTGGTCACCCCCGCCCCCAAGGGCGACGCCGCGGCCCGCCTCTGGGACGGCACCCTGCTGGTGGCCGGCACCCCGGGCTTCTTCGAGCTGAAGCGCACCCGCACCCAGGATCCCGTCTTCGACTGACCTGCGGTGTCCGCGCGGCACCGCCCGTCCGGCCGCCCCCGGCGGGCACACCGGGACGAACGCGTTTAGCGTCCCGGTATGGAGACAGGTGAGATACGCGGAGACATAGGCAAGGGCGGGTCCCGCCGCGTCCCCGGCCCCGCGCAGGAAACAGACCTGCCCGGCGCCCGCGACGACGACCCGTCCCTGTCCCACGGCAACGCCCCCCATGCCACCCTGCCCGTACGCCCGACCGACCGGGTGGTGCGGGCAGGGTGCTGTCTGCTGGCCGGCCTCTGGCGGCTGACCGGCCTGCGCCGGGCCTCGGGCACCCTGCGCCACTACCTCGGGGGCACCGGTTCCCCCTACCCGCTCGACGCCACCACCCTGGCGGCCCTGCCGCCGGTGAGAGCCGCGGTGAACGCCCGTCTGCTGGAGGCGGAGGCCGGCCACTGGTCGGGCACCGACGACTGGCGCGGCGTCCTGATCACGCCGTCCACCTCGCCGGACTGGTGGCTGGCGGTCCGCGGCATCGAGTACCGGGTGGTCCGCCCCAACCCGCAGTACTACCGGGTGGAGTTCCACAAGGTCTGGAACTTCGACCGCGGTGAATCCGCCTGCCACTTCCCCTTCGCACCCCTGGCGCGTCTCCACGAAACGGGCCTCGCCCACGAGTTCGAGGCCGTCGGCCGTACGGGGTACCTGCCGCGCTGAGCGGGCCCCCTGCCGCGCCGGGCGGGTCCGGGCGGCGCCGGGCAGCGCCGGGAGCGGGGGCGGGTCCGGGCAGCAGAGAGCCCCCGCGAGTCATGTCCTCGCGGGGGCTCTCCTTCCATCCACCCGCCCGGGAAGGCTGAGAAGACGATCACGAGCAGGGCGTTGAGGGGTCCCGCCGAACGGCGGGCGCGTCACACCGCGTGCGGTGGACTCGAGGACGGACTCACGGCGTGATGAGCGGCGTGCGGTTCTTCGCGTCGGCGTAGCGCTTGGCCACGTCCTGCCAGTTCACGACGGCCCACATGGCGTCGATGAAGTCGACCTTCTGGTTCTTGTACTGCAGGTAGAAGGCGTGCTCCCAGGCGTCGAAGACCAGGACGGGGACGGAGCCCTGGCCGACGTTGCCCTGGTGGTCGTAGACCTGCTCGACGATGAGACGGCCCGAGACCGGCTCGTACGCCAGGACGCCCCAGCCGGAGCCCTGCGTCGTCGCGGCGGCCTTCGTCAGCTGCGTCTTGAACTTGGCGAAGGAGCCGAACGACTCGGCGATCGCGTCCGCCAGGTCGCCGACACCGTCGGCGGCCGTCGGCTCGCCGCCGCCGTTGCCGTCCTTCGGGGAGGCCATGTTGTGCCAGTAGATCGAGTGCAGGATGTGGCCGGAGAGGTGGAACGCGAGGTTCTTCTCCAGGCCGTTGATCGCGCCCCAGGCGTCCTTGTCCCGGGCCTCTTCGAGCTGCTCCAGGGTGTCGTTGGCGCCCTTGACGTAGGCGGCGTGGTGCTTGTCGTGGTGCAGCTCGATGATCTGCGGATTGATCACCGGCTCCAGCGCCGCGTAGTCGTACGGAAGTTCAGGAAGCGTGTAAATGGCCATGTCGTCCGACCCCTCCGATTGCTTATTGCAAGTCGTATGCATCTGCACGCTACCAGCAGTTATTTGACGGAGCAGCTTAGGCATGCCTCAGTAAAAAGTCCTGGGTCCGCAGGCGGAGAGCCTGCGGACCCAGGACCGGGGGCCGGAAACGGAAGGGTCAGCTGCGGGCCTTGGCCCGCCGCTGGCGGACGAGGCCGATGACCATCAGGAACACCGTCAGGGCACCCGTGCCGAAGAGCTGCTGGCGGGTGTCCGGCTGGCGCAGCATCAGGACGAAGATGACCGCCATGCCCGCCAGCGCCACCCAGGTCAGCACCGGGAACAGCCACATCCGCACGACCAGCTTCTCCGGCGTCTCCCGCTCGGTACGGCGGCGCAGGATCAGCTGGGAGACCGCGATGAAGATCCAGACGACGAGGATCAGCGCGCCGATCATGTTCAGCAGCCACGGGAAGACCTTGTCCGGGCTGATCCAGCTGAGCGCCACGCACACGAAGCCGAAGACCGACGAGCACAGGACGGCGATGCGCGGGACGCCGCCCGACAGCCTGCCCAGGAACGCCGGGCCCTGCCCGCGCCGGACCAGCGAGTACGCCATCCGGGAGGAACCGTAGATGTTGGCGTTCATCGCCGAGAGCAGGGCGGCCAGCACGATCACATTCATGATCTGGCCGGCCGCCGGGATGCCCAGGTGGTCGAGAGTGGCGACGTACGGGCCGATCTCGGCCACCTTCGGGTCGTCCCACGGCACCAGCGTGACGACCACGGCCATCGAGCCGATGTAGAAGACGGCGATGCGCCACATCGCGGTACGGACCGCCTTGGCCACGCCCTGCACCGGGTGCTCGGACTCCGCCGCCGCGATCGTCACGGTCTCCAGGCCGCCGTACGCGAACACCGAGGCCAGCAGGCCGATGATCAGGCCCTCGCTGCCGTTGGGGAAGAAGCCGCCGTCACCGGTGAGGTTGGTGAGACCGGGAGCGGGGGCGTCGCTGCCGGGCAGCACACCGAAGATGGCGAGCAGGCCCAGGATCAGGAACAGCGAGATCGCGCCGACCTTCAGGGCCGCGAACCAGAACTCGAACTCGCCGAAGTTCTTCACCGCCGCCAGATTCGTGGCCAGGAAGATCACCATGAACAGCGCCACCCAGGCCCACTGCGGGCTCCCCGGGAACCAGCCCTGCATGATCTTCGCCGCGCCGATGCCCTCCAGGCCCACCGCCACACAGAGCAGGAACCAGAACGCCCAGCCCGCCGTGAAGCCCGCCCACGGCCCGATCGCCCGCTCGGCGTGCGCCGAGAACGAGCCCGAGCTGGGGTTGGCCGCCGACATCTCGCCCAGCATCCGCATCACCAGCATGACGAGCAGGCCGGATATCGCGTACGCGATGACGATCGAGGGACCCGCGGCGGCGATGCCCGCACCGGAGCCCACGAAGAGCCCGGCACCGATCACCCCGCCGAGGGCGATCATGGAGAGATGGCGCTGCTTGAGGCCGTGACCGAGCGAGGATTCGCCGGCCGGCGCGTCAGCCGGGGTTCCGGTCCGGGTGGATGCCGGCGGGGGCGCGGAGGTCCGAGACATGGGCGGGCCCTGTTCACTAGCGGAGACGGTGGGGGAGCGAGGCGGCAAAGCGGCTCACAGTCTCGGCATCCACCCCGCTCAGAGGGAACAGGGGACCGCTATACGGACACCACGCTCACACACCGTGAAAATCTAGGCACGCCTCGCGCGCAACTCCCGCACCCACGCCACCAGCAGCACCAGCGCCGTCGCCCCCGCCGACCACAGCAGCTGGGGCCTGGCCGTCTCGTCGAGCAGCATCAGCACCAGCACCACCGCCATCGCGGCCAGTGCCACCCAGGTCAGATACGGGAACGCCCACATCCGCAGGGTCAGCCGCTCCGGCATCTCCCGCTCGATCCGCCGCCGCAGCCTCAGCTGTGACACCGCGATCAGCCCCCACACGAAGAGCAGCACCGCGCCCACCGCGTTGAGCATGTAGAGGAAGACGGTCTCGGGCCACAGCAGATTGAGCACCACCGACACGAAACCGAACGCCACCGAGGCGAGTACCGCCCGGCGCGGCACCCCGCCGGGCGAGACGGCCAGCAGCCCCTTCGGCGCCTCGTCGCGCTCGGCCAGCGAGAAGACCATCCGGGACGCCCCGTACAGATTGGCGTTCAGCGCGGAGAGCAGGGCCACGAAGACCACGATGTTCATCAGGGTGCCCGCGCCGGGGACCCCGATCCGGTCGAGCACGGCGACGTAAGGACTGAGGCCCGGCGTCATCGACGTCCACGGCAGCAGGGTCACGATCACCAGCATCGACCCGACGTAGAAGAACAGGATCCTGACGATCGCGCTGCGCACCGCGCGCCCCACCGCGCGGACCGGATCGTCCGTCTCGGCGGCGGCGATCGTGACGACCTCCAGGCCGCCGAACGCGAAGACCACCGCCAGGACACCGGAGATCACCCCGGACGCCCCCTGGGGGAAGAATCCGCCGTCACCGGTCAGATGCGCCATGCCGACGGGTTCCGTGTCGGGCAGCACACCGAAGATCGCGAGCACACCCAGTGCCAGGAAGAGGACGATCGCCCCGACCTTCAGCGCCGCGAACCAGAACTCGAACTCACCGAAGTTCTTCACGGCGGCCAGATTGGCGGCCGTGAAGACCACCATGAAGATCAGCACCCAGGCCCACTGCGGCACCCCGGGCGCCCAGCCGTTCGCGATCTTCGCCGCGCCGGTCGCCTCCACCGCGAGCACCACGACCAGCAGGAACCAGTACAGCCAGCCCACGCTGAACCCCGCCCACCGGCCGAGCGCCCGCTCCGCGTGCACCGAGAACGAGCCCGAGGCGGGCATCGCCGAGGACATCTCCCCGAGCATCCGCATCACCAGCATCGCGAGGGCTCCCGCGATTAGGTACGACAGGACGATGCCGGGGCCCGCGACGGCGATCCCGGCACCCGAGCCCACGAAAAGCCCCGCACCGATCACCCCGCCCAGACCGAGCATGGTCAGATGGCGCTGCTTGAGCCCGGCGGACAGGGGCTCCCGGGGAGCGGACGTGCGGAGCTGCTGGTCTTGCATGGCGCTCGTACTCTCGAAGGGCCGCAGGCGGTAAGCGGGCGCGGCCGCGGGAATTTGGCGGGACCCCACAGTGTCCCCTCTCCCGAGCCCACCGCGCAAAAGGGACCTAACTCCTGACGTTGCCAGTGACGCGCATCACGTCCCCGGGCGGGGACCGTGCGTCCTTTGTGTGATGTCCACCAAGCCCCTGTCCCCGGCTTTGTCGGCGTTCTAGGGTGATCGAGCGTTGACCCTTGGGCTAACGTCACCGTGTCCCCCACCGTCCTTCTCTTCTGCGGAGTCCCGATGAGCACTGCTGCCGTATCCGTCCGCCCCGGTGCGGTCCTCGCCGACCTGCTTCCGGCCACTCGCGTGCGCACCGCCGCGCTGGTCGTCGGTGGCGCGGCGCTCACCGGCCTCGCGGCCCAGATAGCCGTGCCCGTGCCGGGCTCGCCGGTGCCGGTCACCGGGCAGACCTTCGCCGCGCTGCTCGTCGGCACGGCGCTCGGCGCCCGCAACGGCTTCCTGTCCCTGGCGCTGTACACGCTGGTCGGCATGGCCGGAGTGCCGTGGTTCCAGTCCGGTACGTCGGGCCCGGGCGGCGCCTCGTTCGGCTACGTCATCGGCATGCTGCTGGCCGCCACGGTCGTCGGCGCACTGGCCCGGCGCGGCGGCGACCGCTCGGTGGCACGCACCGCGGGCACCATGGTGGTCGGCTCCGCGATCATCTACGCGGTGGGCGTCCCGTACCTGATGGCTGTCACCGGCATGGGCCTGGGTGCCGCGCTCGCGGCGGGCGTCGTGCCCTTCCTCATCGGGGACGCGCTGAAGGCGGCGCTGGCGATGGGCGCGCTGCCGACCGCGTGGAAGCTGGCCGGCCGCAAGGGCTGAGGTTCCGCGGGTCCGCATCCCGCACGTGCGCAGCGGAGGGGCTGTTCCGGGGTCGACCCCCTGGAACAGCCCCTCGCTGTATGTGGTGTCCGCGTCCGCGGGGCGTCCGCCGTCCCCCGGTCCTGGTCCGTTCCTCAGTGCTGCTGTACGGAGCGCTCGCGACGGCTCCACCAGAACCCCGCGCCACCCGCCGCGAGCAGCAGCGCGCCGGCCCCGCCCAGCAGGGTCGTGTCCGTGCCGACGCCGGTGTCCGGCAGATCGCCGGGCCGGGCGGGGGGCTTGGTGCCGCCGGGCGCGGGGGACGGCGCATCGGGTGCGAGCGGCACGTTCACCGTGTTGAGCAGCAGCGGGGTGTCGGGTGCGTTGGGTGTCGGCGTGGTGGTGCCGAAGTCGACCGGGCCCTGCTGCCAGAGCAGCTTCCCGCTGGTGCCCTCGGTCACCGGCAGACAGATCCTGCCCTTCTTCCTCAGGTCGAAGGTGGCGTCCACGGCGTACGACTTCGACGTGCCGGCGGCCAGGTCCGCGACGGTGCAGGAGAACCCGCTGCGGGAGCCCTTCGGCAGCTTGCCCGCCGGGATCGGCGTACAGCCCGGGACGGCGTCGATCTTCAGGCCGTCGAATCCGACGACGGCCAGGGTGATCCCACCGGAGGCCTTTGCGCCCTTGTTTGCCACCGTCGCGGCAATTTTTGTCTTTCCGGTTTTGTTGTCGACCGAAATCTTTGCGGGAAGTTCGGTCGTCACCTTGAGGTCGGCGGGAGCGCTGGGGCCGGGGGTTCCGCCCTGCGTACTGCCCGGTGTGGGTTCGGCCGCGAAAGCACCGTACGGAAGCAGAAGAACGGACGCTGCCGCGACCGCCAGACAAGATCCGGCACGTGTGGCGGCGGTCCCTTTACCGATCTTTTCGAGCATTTCCCAGCCCCCTCGTTCTGAACAGCGTCAGCTGTACCTGCAGGAGTATCACAAGATTGCTTCCAACTGTGCTGCAATGGAGGGAAGTCAATATCTCTGTCCTGGTCGCAGCAGGTGCTGAGGAGGGGGACGGGAATGCCGAGGTACGCGAGTGGCGGGGTGCAGGGGTTATTGATCGCAGGCCGCTACCGGCTGGGGGAGACGATAGGCCAGGGCGGCATGGGGCGGGTGTGGCGCGCCTATGACGAAATCCTGGACCGCACCGTCGCCGTAAAGGAAATGCGTGTCGACGGATTGGACGCAGAGGACAATCGAATTCGCCGCGAAAGGACTTTGCGGGAAGCCCGGGCCACGGCTCGCCTGGACCACCCCAATGTGGTGCGCGTTTACGACGTGGCCGACGAGGGCGACCGGTTGTGGATCGTGATGGAGCTGGTGGATGCACGGTCACTGGAGCAACTGCTCGTGGAGGACGGCCCTGTCTCCCCGCGCGAGGCGGCGCGGATCGGGCTCGGGGTGGCGGCGGCGCTTCGCGAGGTGCACGCGCGCGGGGTGCTGCACCGCGACATCAAGCCCGGCAACGTGCTCCTGGGCCGGGGCAACGGCCGGATCGTCCTCACCGACTTCGGCATCGCCGCCATCCAGGACACCAAGGCCCTGACCGTCGTCGGCATGCTGATCGGCTCCCCGGACTACATGGCCCCCGAGCGGGTCGGCGGGCGCCCGCAGGGAGCGCCGTCCGATCTGTGGTCGCTGGGCGCGACCCTGTGTGCGGCGGTCTCCGGCGCTTCCCCGTTCACCCGGCCCACGACGATGGCGACCCTGCACGCGGTGCTCTACGAGGAGCCGCTGCTCCCACCGGAGGCGGGCGTCCTGGCCCCGCTGCTGTGCGCCCTGCTGGCCAAGGAACCGGAGTCCCGCCCGACGGTCGACGAGCTGTACGCGTCGCTGGAGGCCCTGCTGACCGTGCCGAGGACGCCGACACTGGTGGAGCGCAGGCAGCCCGGCCCGCCGAAGCGGCCGCAGGAGCCGGAGCCGCCGCAGGAGCCGCAGCCCGAGCCGGAACCGGAACCCCAGCTGGAACCGGAGCCGCAGCCTGAACCCGAGCCGCATCCAGAGCCGGAACCGGAGCCTGAATCGGGGCCGCACCCAGAGCCGGAGCCCGAGCACGCCTCCGTACCCTCGCCCGAGCCTGTACGTGAGCCCCTCGGCGAGCCGCCGCCGCAGGAGCCCCCGGCCGGGCCCGCACCCGGGCCCGCACCCGGGCCCGCACCCGGGCCCGCACCCGCGCCCGCGGCCCCCGGCCGCTCCCTCCGACCACGCGCGCGCGTGGCCGCCGTAGTGGGGGCCGGTGTCGCGGTCGCCGTCGTCACGACGCTCGTCGTCGTCCTCACCCAGGGCGGTGAGCCCCGCGGGACAGCGGTGGGGGAGGGCGGGAGCAGCGCCGGGCCCGTCGTGCCCACCGTCGCAGGGACCGCCAGGCCGCCCACCTCCCGGGACCGCCCGGGCAGCCGGAACGAGACCGGGTTCGCCTGGGTACCGCCGCCCGGCTGGACGCGCAGCGCGAAGAGCCCGTCCAACGTCCACTACCACTCGCCCGACGGCACACAGGAAATCGCCGCCTCGTTCGGACTTGCCCGGGGCGGCGATCTCTTGGAGCAGTGGGAACGCTTCGAGGCCGCCTCGCACGACGTGGCGGGCTACTCGAAGATCCAGCTGGAGCGGACCACCTTCCGGGGCCGGCCCGCCGTCATCTGGGAGTACACCTTCACCCAGGCGGGCAGGCCCTGGCAGGCCCGGCAGACCGGCTTCCACGCGGGCGGCAAGTCGTACCAGCTCAACGTCTGGTTCGAGCAGTCCGCCCGCGCCGAGGCCTTCCGTAACCATCAGCGGGTGACGGAGTCCTTCGTGCCGCTCTGAACTCCGGTGCCCGCCGCCGGCGGCAGGGTGCCGTTCCGCTTCTGGACGCTCTCGCGGACCAGTGCGAAGCCCACGACCAGCGCCGCGACCAGCAGCGACAGGAGCACCTGGGTGCGGCCGGCGTCGTCGGTCAGCATGTAGACCAGCACGAACGAGATCATCGCGATCGTCGCCCACGTCAGGTACGGGAAGAGCCACATCTTCACGACCAGCTTGGACGGGTCCTCGCGCAGGATCATGCCGCGCATCCGCAGCTGGGTGAAGCAGATGACCAGCCACACGAACAGCGCGACGGCACCGGAGGAGTTCAGCAGGAACTGGAAAACCGTGTCGGGCCACATGTAGTTGAAGAAGACGGCCACGAAGCCGAAGACGACGGACGCGAGGATGGCGGTCTGCGGCACGCCGCGCTTGTTGACCTTGGTGAAGGACGCCGGGGCGTCCTTGCGGCGGCCCAGCGAGAACGCCATGCGGGAGGCGGTGTAGAGGCCCGAGTTCAGGCAGGACAGCACCGCCGTCAGCACGATCACGTTCATGATCTGGCCGGCGTGCGGAATGCCGATCGAGTTCAGCGCGGCGACGTAGGAGCCGCCCTCGGCGACGATCGACTTGTCGTTCCACGGCAGCAGCGTCACCACGACGAAGATCGAGCCGAGGTAGAAAATGCCGATGCGCCAGATGACGCTGTTGGTGGCCTTGGTGACGGCGCGCTGCGGGTCCTCCGACTCACCGGCGGCGAGCGTGACGATCTCCGAGCCCATGAACGAGAACACCACCATCAGCACACCGGTCAGAATCGCCCCGTACCCGTGGGGGAAGAAGCCTCCGGTATCCGTCAGATGCGCAAAGCCGGCGCCCGGGTTGTCCGAGCCGGGCAGCACGCCAAAGACCGCGAGCAGACCGATCGCGACGAACGCACCGATCGCGACGACCTTGATCCCCGCGAACCAGAACTCGAACTCGCCGTACGACGACACCGAGGCGAGGTTGGTGGCGGTCAGCACCACCATGACGATCAGGGCCCAGCCCCACTGCGGTACCGCGGGTATCCAGCCTTCCAGGATCTTCGCGCCCGCGGTCGCCTCGACGGCCAGCACCACGACCCAGAAGAACCAGTACAGCCAGCCGATCGAGAACCCGGCCCAGCGGCCGAGCGCCTGGTCCGCGTAGGCGGAGAAGGAACCCGAGGACGGGCGGGCGGCCGCCATCTCGCCGAGCATCCGCATCACGAACACGACCATCACGCCGACCAGGGCGTACGACAGCAGGATCGCGGGGCCGGCGGCGGCGATGCCCGCGCCGGATCCGACGAACAGACCGGCGCCGATGACGCCGCCGATCGCGATCATGGAAAGGTGGCGGTTCTTCAGGCCGGCCTGCAGGCCACCGCTGTCGGCGGGCGCCGCGCCTCCGGGGTCACCGGGGCTGCCTGGCTCCTGCCGCCGCTGCGCCTTCTCCATCTTCCGGGTCGGCTGCGCGCTCATGCACAATCCTCATTCATCCATCGTTCGGGCACGTCTTCGGGCCCACTGGGTCATGACGCTCGGGTGACGAGCCCCCGCATTCAAGCCGAACCCCGGATGAATCGGAAGAGATGATTCCGGATCGTTGCACGGACGGAAGTCCGGGACACGGGTCCTCGAAAAACGGGGCTTGGGTCCCGCGCGGCGGGGGACCAAGGCCCTTACCCCGGTCCCGCCTACCCGGCGCACCACGTGCCACACTTCGACCATGCGCGTGTACCTCGGTTCCGACCATGCCGGATACGAACTCAAGAACCACCTCGTCGAGTGGCTCACGGCCCACGGCCACGAGCCCGTCGACTGTGGTCCCCACATCTACGACGCCCAGGACGACTACCCGCCGTTCTGCCTCCGCGCCGCCGAGCGGACGGCCGCGGACGCGGACGCGCTGGGCATCGTGATCGGCGGCTCCGGGAACGGCGAGCAGATCGCCGCGAACAAGGTGAAGGGCGTACGGGCAGCCCTGGCCTGGAGCGAGCAGACCGCGGCGCTCGGCCGCGAGCACAACAACGCGAACGTGATCTCGATCGGTGGCCGGATGCACACCGAGGCGGAGGCGACGAAGTTCGTCGAGATCTTCCTCTCGACGCCGTACTCGAACGAGGCACGCCACACGCGCCGCATCGAGATGCTCTCCACCTACGAATCCACCGGCACCCTCCCCCCGATCCCCCCTCACCACCCGCAGACCCCGTAACCTCCCCGGGCCCCACCGCCCCCCATGCCCCCCGCCAGCCCCCTTGGGGGGCGGGCCCGCCCTGATTACCCCCGTTCCCTTGGGCGGCGGGGCCGCCCCCACACTC
>NZ_JBHXRV010000083.1:0-20283 GCF_042716745.1 Streptomyces sp. NPDC058663 | reverse complement strand
CCCCAGAAATGGGGTGCGGGCCTTCCGCGCTTCCCGGATGCTGGTTGCCGGTTGCCGGTTGCCGGTTGCCGGTTGCCGGTTGCCGGTTGCCGGTTGCCGGGCGGCGCGGAGCCGGGTTCCTGATGCCGGGCGGCGCGGGGCTAGCGGGGCTGCGGAACCAGGCGTTCCGGGCCGTTCTCGAGCTCGGCCTGGAGTTTGGCGCGCAATTGCTTGTCGTACGTGGTCAGGCGTTGCGGACCACTGTGTGCGGGGACGCCGCCCACCGGTTCGCCCGGCGGGCGCGGTGGCTCGTACGCGGTGGGCGCCGTGCTCAGCGTGAACGCCGTCGCGCCGACGATGAGCGTGGTGAACGCGATGGCAGCCCTCGTCCAGAAGCGTGTTCTGCGCTCGCTCTTCGTACGGACCGCCTCGCCGGGCCGGAGGCAGTCCGTGCGCTGGGCGAGGGCAAGCGTGCTGAGACGTTCCTGCACAAGGGCGGACTGCTCGGCGGGACTGCGCACCCCGGCCAGCTCCGGCAGCTCGCGGGCGATGACCGTACGCGCGTGTTCGAGACGGTGCGCAGTGGCAGGGGTGGTGGCCTCCGTCTCGGCGGCGGTCTCCGGGAGGTCGAGCCCGAGACCGTCGTACAGCACCAGGGTGCGGCGGTACGGGGGCGGCAGTTCGAGCAGCGCGCGCAGGAGAGCCCGCTCGCCGGGGCCGGGACCGGAGCCGGGGTCGGGGCTGGGGTTGCCATTGGTTGCGGTGCCGGAGCGGGGAGCGTCGGTCTTGGGAAGGTCGATACGGCGGTGGCGGCGGAGCAGGCGGTGCCAGGGGGACATCGCGTACTCGTACGCCGCCGCGCGCACCCAGCCCGCCGGGTCCCTGTCGGTGGCGACCTCGGGCCAGCGCTGCCAGGCCAGGTCGAAGGCGCGCTCCACCGACTCGTGGGAGAGGCGGTGCCGGCCGGTGAGGAGATATGTCTGGCGGAGCAGGGAGGGTGCGGTGCGGGCGTAGAGGTGGTCGAAGGCCTGCGTGGGGGTGGGGGATTCCGAGGCGCTCGAGGTGGTGGGGGCACCCGGGCTGGTGGAGGTGCCCGAGGTGGTGGGGGCCGCCGGGGCGGTGAGGGCCCCCGGGGCTCCCAGGGCAACCGGAGCGTCCAGGGAGGTCGGGGAGGCCAGCGAGGACAGGGAGGCCAGGGGGGTCGGAGAGGCGTCCGGGGCAGCCGGGCGTGAGGCTCCCGCAGGGGTGAGGGGGACGGTACGGACCGGGGTGGCTTCGCCCGTGGTGGCGATCTCCTGTTCGATGCCGGTCAGTAGGCGCGTGTACACCTCGCGCTTGCGGCCGCGCGGGCTGGTGCGGCCGGACTCCCAGGAGCGGACGGTCTCGCGGGTGACGCCCACGATCGCCGCCACTTGCAGCTGCGACAGCGCCTTTGCCTCGCGCAGCCTGCGCCGTTCCTTCGCGGACGGCAGCGCCGGCGCCCTCCCGTGAGGGGGCGGGGCGGGAGGAGCGGCAGTGGTGGTGGAGGGGGAGCGGGAGGTCCGGGTCATGGCAGTACCCCCGTGATCCCCGCGATACCCGTAACCCCTGCGATCCCCATAGTGCTGCGCCGGGCGAAAAAGTACATAAACGTATATTGGGCGACACGTCGGCCATTCGCCCGTTACGTGAAGATGGCGCGTGTCGTGGGCAGCATGGCCGCGTGAACCCGAACCCAGCGGTCGAGCGGCAGGGCCCGCAGCACGAGCACCCCTACCAGGGCCCGCGCGCGTACGAGCACGCGCAGCAGGGGCGTCCCCCGGCGGCGCCCGCGGCATCCGCCGGACCCACCGGACCCACCGGACCCAGCGGACCGGTGGGACCCACCGGCCCCACCGGACCCTTCGCACCCGCGGCACCCGGGAAGTCCGTGGCGTCACCGTCGTACCCCGTGCGGCATCCCCGGTCCGCCTGGGTCGTGTGCGTACTGCGCGGAATGCTGGCCGCCGGGCTGGGGCTCGGGGGGTTCGCCGTGCTGGTCATGGTGCTGTGGATCAGTTCGCCGTTCCCGGACGCGGGTCCCGGGGCCGCGCTGCACGTCGCAGCCGGGCTGTGGCTGCTCGCGCACGGCGCCGATCTCGTACGGCCGGAAACCATGAACGGCGGCGCCGCCCCCGTCGCCCTGACCCCGCTGCTGAGCACCCTGCTGCCCCTGTGGCTCGCGCACCGGGCGGCCAGGGACGCGCTGGAGGACGACGACGAGGAGGGTGGCGACGCGGACCCCGCACGGAACGTGCCGTCCGGCCGGGCCGCCTTCGGCGGGGTGACGGCCGGGTACCTGGTGGTGGCACTCGCCGCCACCCTGTACGCCGTCGACGGGCCGCTGCCCGCCGTGCCCGGGAGCGTCGCGCTGCACCTGCCGCTCCTGGTGGCCCTGGCGGCGGCAGCCGGGGTGTGGAGTGCGTACGGAAGGCCGCACGGCCCGCTGCCGGGGTGGGTTCCGCGGAAGGCAAGGCGAGCCCTGGTGCGCCCGTGGCCCGCGGTGGCGGCACGGGCGGCGGTGGCCGGGACGACGGTGCTCGTCGGGGGCGGCGCGCTGGCCGTCGGGGCGGCGCTGGCCCTGCACATGGACCTGGCGCAGGAGGCGTTCTGGGGTCTGGCGGGGGAGTGGTCGGGCGGGGTCGCGGTGCTGCTGCTCGCGCTGCTGCTGGTGCCGAACGCGGCCGTCTGGGCGGCCTCGTACGGGATCGGCCCCGGCTTCGGACTGGGCGCCGGGTCCGTCGTGTCACCGCTGGGCAGCAGCGGTGTGGGGGCACTCCCGCACTTCCCGCTGCTCGCCGCCCTGCCGCAGGACGGGCAGGGCGCGCCGCTCAACTGGGCGGTGGCCGCGGTGCCGTTGGCCGCCGGGCTGACCGTCGCCTGGTTCACGGTACGGGTGGCCGCGCCCCCGTACGCCGTACGGGAAGAGGCGTGGGGCCGCCGCCGGACGGCGGGCACCGTGGCGCTCGGGGCGGTGGGCTGCGGCGCGGTGACGGCACTGCTCGCGGCGGCGTCGGGCGGTGCACTCGGAGCGCAACGGCTGGCGGAGTTCGGGCCCGTGGGGTGGCAGGTGGGGCTGGGGGCCATGGTGTGGACGGCGGGCGTGGGGGTGCCGGGAGCGTTGGTGCTGAGGGCGTGGCGGGTGAAGGAGAGACCGCTCTGGTCCTACGTGTCGCATGTGGTGCGCGTGTCGTTGTCGTTCCGGTGGGTGCGGATTCCGGGGCGGGGGGCTGGGGCGGAGGTTTCGGCGGCGGCCCCGCTGCTGCTCCCGGACCCGCTGCCGGTCCGGGACCTTCCGTCGGCTCCGGCTCCGGACCTTCCGCCGGTTCCGGACCTGCCGCCAGTTCCGGACCTGCCGTTGGTCCCGGACCCGCCGTTGGTCCCGGACCCGCCGTTGTTCCCGGTCCCGCCGTCGGTCCTGGACCTTTCGGCGGTGCCGGACCTGTCGGCAATGCCGGTCCCGCCGTCGGCCCTGGCTCCGGATTCGATCCCGGACGTTCCTCCGGACCCGGCTTCGGTCCGGACCCTGGCGCCGGAGGACGGGGGTGCCGACGCTCCCCATGCCTTCGCGCCTGGTGCCTTTGCGCCTGGTGCCTTTGCGCCCGGTGACGATGGTGCCGAGGCCGGGTGGCACGAGAGGGGAGCGCGTGAAGTGCGGTGGGCGGCGTTGCGGGAGGCGTCGGGTGGGTTGATGGCGGAGTTGCCGGAGGAGGGGGCGGGGTCGGCGACGGGGCCGGAACCGGGGCCGGGGCCGGGGGCGGGGGCCGGGTCCGTCGGGAAGTAGGGGCGGGCCGGGGGCGAGGGGCCTGCGGCGCGGGTCCCCTACCCGCCCTTCCACCGTTCCCCGGGCTCGCCCGGACCCGGCCGGCCTCCGGTTCCAGAGCGGGCTCCGCCCGGACCCGGACCCGCCCCCGGTTCCCGGGCTTCGCCCCGGCCCCGTTCGCTCCCCGCGGGTGCGTCGTGGTTGCTCGCGCAGTTCCCCGCGCCCCTGACGGGGCGCCCAGCCGGTTTTTCGCGGCGTTCCCCGCGCCCCCGACGGGGCGCCCAGCCGGTTGCTCGCGCAGTTCCCCGCGCCCCCAGTGGGGCTACTCCTTGACCCCGAAGACCGGGATCAGCGACTTCGGGAGTTCGTCGTTGCAGGACAGCTGCGCCGACTTCGTCAGGGCGTCCGCCACGCACGTGTAGTAGTCCCGGTACACCATCTGCACCGTGAACGTCGCCGCCACGATCGCCAGCGCCAGCACCGCCGTCACCAGACCGCTCACCGCCGCCGTCGTCTGCGGCCTGGTGGACGTCGGCGGGGTCGTGGCGGGGGCCGGTGAGTCTCCGGTGGCCGAAGCGGTGTCCGGCTTGGGCTTGTTGCGGAGCGAGCTGATGCCCCAGTACAGCGCCAGCGCACCCAGCAGCAGAGCGATCTCCCGCTGCGTGAACACGGCGAAGAAGAACGCCCACATGCCCGCCAGCAACGCGTACCGCGCGCGCCGCTGGGCCGGGTCCGTCGGGTCCCAGCGCAGCCCCGTACCGCCCGGACCGCCCGCTCCTTCGGGGCCGCCCTGGCCGCGTCCGCCGCCACCGTTGCCACCCGTACCGCCGAAGAAGCCGTCGCCCCGCCCCGGCTGACGGTTGCTCCACCGGCCGCCCTGGCTGCCCTGGCCGCCGCCGGAAGCCGGGTCGGAATCGACGGACGAGCCGTTGCCGCGGGCCGGTTTACGGGGCTGCCACGGCTGGTCCGGCCTGCCCTCGGGCGGCGGCGCGAACGGGTTGTCGTCCTGGGGAGCCGCCCCGGAGCCCGTACCCGTACCCGCACCCGTACTCGTACCCGTGTCCGAACTGCCGCCCGAAGACGTCCCCTCGGGCGACGAGGACGAGGACGAGGACGAGGACGACGACGGAGAGGACGAGGAAGAGGGGGAGGCCGGTCCCTCGCGGAGGGACCAAGGTGCTCCCTGGCCACTGGCCCCGGGGCGGACGGCGGCCAGGCCGTCGGCCGCTGTCAGCAGCGGGGGTTCCGGCAGCAGCGGGAGCGGGCGGCGGAGAACCGCGGTGCGGCGGCGTCGGACCGTCATCTGGTGAACGTCTTCCCCTCAAGCCCTCCGGCAGCTCCCGGAGCGTTGTGCTCCGCACTGCGGAAGGTCGTATGTCGGCTGGTGCTCCCTCCGCTGCCGCTCCTGCGCAGGGGCCGGACGGTGTGGGGGACGGAGTCCTGCCCTGACGCTACCTCCCGCGCGTGCACCCGTCCCGTGGGGGCGTCCCGGTGTGCCGGTATCGTTGCCACCGGTCGACGCGTTCGTAGGGTTCCCCGTATCACGGGGTGCGACGTGTTCGTAGGACCATACAAACCGCACCACCCGCGAGAAAGAGACCCGCCGTGGCCTCCCCGCCCCCTTCCACCACTGCCGCCACAGGCTCCGGACACACTCCGAGGACCCCCGCCCGCCTCGTCGTCCTGGTCTCAGGATCCGGTACGAACCTCCAAGCCCTGCTGGACGCCATCGCCGCCGATCCGGACGGGTACGGGGCCGAGATCGTCGCCGTCGGCGCGGACCGGGACCGCATCGCGGGCCTCGAAAGGGCCGAGCGCGCCGGACTGCCCACCTTCGTCGTCAAGGTGAAGGACCACGCCTCCCGCGAGGAGTGGGACGCCGCACTGGCCGCCGCCATCGCCGCCCACGACCCCGATCTGGTCGTCTCGGCCGGCTTCATGAAGATCGTGGGCAAGGAGTTCCTCGCCCGTTTCGGCGGGCGTACGGTCAATACGCACCCCGCCCTGCTGCCCAGTTTTCCCGGCGCACACGGTGTCCGTGACGCACTCGCGTACGGCGCGAAGGTCACCGGGTGCACGGTCCACTTCGTCGACGACGGCGTCGACACCGGTCCGGTCATCGCCCAGGGCGTGGTCGAGGTCCGCGACGAGGACGACGAAACCGCTCTCCATGAGCGCATCAAGGAAGTCGAGCGCACGCTGCTCGTCGAGGTCGTGGGGCGTCTGGCCCGACACGGCTACCGCATAGAGGGACGAAAGGTACGAATTCGTGAGCACGGTGCTTAAGCCCATCCGTCGCGCGCTGATCAGCGTCTACGACAAGACCGGTCTTGAGGAGCTCGCCCAGGGCCTCCACGCGGCGGGCGTCGAGCTGGTGTCCACCGGCTCCACCGCAGCGAAGATCGCCGCCGCCGGGGTGCCCGTCACCAAGGTCGAGGAGCTCACCGGCTTCCCCGAGTGCCTGGACGGCCGGGTCAAGACCCTGCACCCCCGCGTGCACGCCGGCATCCTCGCCGACCTGCGTCTGGAGGACCACCGGCGGCAGCTCGCCGAGCTGGAGATCAAGCCCTTCGACCTGGTCGTCGTGAACCTGTACCCCTTCACGCAGACCGTCGCCTCGGGCGCCACCCCCGACGAGTGCGTCGAGCAGATCGACATCGGTGGCCCTTCGATGGTGCGCGCCGCGGCCAAGAACCACCCGTCGGTCGCCGTCGTCACCAGCCCGCAGCGGTACGCCGACGTCCTCGCGGCCGTCGGTGCCGGCGGCTTCGACCTCACCGCCCGCAAGCGGCTGGCCGGTGAGGCGTTCCAGCACACCGCCGCGTACGACGTGGCGGTGGCCGGCTGGTTCGCGGACGGCTACGCGGCCGACGACACGGCGTCCGACAACGGCTCCGCCGGGACCGGCCTCCCCGGCTTCATCGGCCGGACGTACACGCGTAAGAACGTCCTGCGCTACGGCGAGAACCCGCACCAGGCCGCCGCGCTCTACGTCAACGGCGAGGGCGGTCTCGCCGAGGCCGAGCAGCTGCACGGCAAGGAGATGTCGTACAACAACTTCACCGACACCGACGCCGCCCGCCGCGCCGCCTACGACCACGCCGAGCCCTGCGTCGCGATCATCAAGCACGCCAACCCGTGCGGCATCGCGATCGGTGACGACGTCGCCGAGGCACACCGCAAGGCGCACGCCTGCGACCCGCTCTCCGCGTTCGGCGGCGTCATCGCTGTCAACCGCCCGGTGAGCGTCGCCATGGCGGAGCAGGTCGCGGAGATCTTCACCGAGGTGATCGTCGCCCCCGGTTACGAGGACGGGGCCGTCGAGGTCCTCGCCCGCAAGAAGAACATCCGGGTGCTGCGCTGCGAGGGCGCACCTTCCGACGCCGTCGAGGTCAAGCCGATCGACGGTGGCGCGCTCCTCCAGGTCACCGACCGCCTTCAGGCCGACGGCGACGACCCGGCGAACTGGACGCTGGCCACCGGCGAGGCCCTGTCCGCCGACGAGCTGCGCGAACTGTCCTTCGCCTGGAAGGCGTCCCGCGCGGTCAAGTCCAACGCGATCCTGCTCGCCAAGGACGGCGCCAGCGTCGGCGTCGGCATGGGCCAGGTCAACCGCGTCGACTCCGCGAAGCTGGCCGTCGAGCGGGCGGGCGAGGAGCGGGCACGCGGCTCCTACGCCGCGTCCGACGCCTTCTTCCCGTTCCCCGACGGCCTGGAGATCCTGCTGGACGCGGGCATCAGGGCGGTGGTTCAGCCCGGCGGTTCGGTCCGTGACGAGCTGGTGGTCGAGGCCGCGAAGAAGGCGGGCGTGACGATGTACTTCACCGGCACGCGCCACTTCTTCCACTGAGCACCTGAGCACCTGAGCACCTGAGCACCTGAGCGCCTGGGCACCTGGCGCCTGAGCACCTCATGACGGAAGGCCGTCAATTCCCCCCTTCATCCGGGGGAATTGACGGCCTTCACGGTTTCTGCCCGGAAGATTCGCTTCCGTATTGCGCAATTACTTCTTGATGACGACGGTGCCGCCGGCGCGGTCGTGCCAGCCCTGGAGCTTGCCCGAGTTGTCGAAGAAGGGCGAGAGGTAGACCAGCAGCGTGCCGAGACCGCAGAAGAGCGAACCGACCATCGGGATGATGAAGCGGATGAAGCCCGCACCCAGACCGGGGGTCTGGCCCGTGCTCTCCTTGACGACCTTCACACCGAGAACCATCTTGCCCAGCGTGGCGCCCCAGATGGAGACCATCAGCCACTCGTAGAGCAGAGCGATGAGGGCGAACAGGGCGAGGGCGCCGAAGAAGGCCGCGATGATGCCGACACTGGCGTTGGCCGCGTCATTCACGCACTGGTTGTACGCCTCGGTGCCGTACGTCTTGGTGCTGCAGTCCTCGATGGACTTCGAAGCGCCGACCAGACCTGCCATGCCGATCGCGGAGAAGACCGCGTACAGGATGCCGTACGCCACGGCGTCGAGCGCACGCGCGCCCAGCCGGCGGCCCATCGTGGCGAGTTCGACGGTGCCGATGCCACCGATGTTGATGTAACCGCTGTTGGCCTGGAGGGTGCCGGCGGGCTGCTGGGGCGGGTAGCCGTAGCCCTGCTGCGGCGGCACGCCCTGCGGGGCCTGCTGCGGGTAGCCGTAGGCGGGCTGGCCCTGCGGCGGCTGCTGCGGGTAGCCGTATCCCGGCTGGCCGGGCTGGCCCTGCGGGGGCTGCTGAGGCTGGCCCTGGGGCTGGCCGTACGGGTTGTTGGGGTCGCCGAAGCTCACGTGCGGTTCCTCCGTTGGTGGTGCTGGGGACGATGCGGGCCGAGCGGAGGAAGTTACGTAAAACGAGCGGTGTGCCCCCCTGCGCTGCCGCGAACTGCGCGCCACATCGTGGTATTACGGTCAGTCTTTTGTCCAGCCGGAGACCCTATGTGTTGTGTAAGTGCAACGTTTGATTCTGGGCAGTGACAATGCGGGCCGCCGAATTGGAACCATGGGGTGGTCTTCCGCGAAGATGGGGGCATGACTGCCCAGATTCTCGACGGCAAGGCCACCGCAGCCGCGATCAAGTCCGAACTCAACGGCCGCGTGGCGGCCCTGAAGAGCAAGGGGATCACTCCCGGGCTCGGCACCCTGCTGGTCGGCGACGACCCGGGCAGCAAGTGGTACGTGGCGGGCAAGCACCGCGACTGCGCCCAGGTCGGCATCGCCTCCCTCCAGCGCGAACTGCCCGAAACGGCCACCCAGGAGGAGATCGAGGCCGTCGTCCGGGAGCTCAACGAGAACCCGGAGTGCACCGGCTACATCGTCCAACTCCCGCTCCCCAAGGGCATCGACACCAACCGCGTCCTGGAGCTGATGGACCCGGCCAAGGACGCCGACGGCCTGCACCCGATGAGCCTCGGCCGGCTCGTCATCGGCGAGCCCGGACCGCTGCCCTGCACCCCGTACGGCATCGTCCAGCTACTGCGCCACCACGGCGTGGAGATCGCCGGCGCCCATGTGGTCGTCGTCGGCCGCGGCATCACCATCGGCCGCCCGATGCCCCTCGTCCTCACCCGCAAGTCCGAGAACGCCACCGTCACCCAGTGCCACACCGGCACCCGTGACCTCTCCTCGCACCTGCGCCAGGCCGACATCATCGTGGCCGCCGCCGGCGTGCCGCACCTGATCAAGCCCGAGGACGTCAAGCCGGGCGCGGCCGTCCTGGACGTCGGCGTCAGCCGCGACGAGAACGGCAAGATCGTCGGCGACGTCCACCCGGGTGTCGCCGAGGTCGCGGGCTGGGTCGCTCCGAACCCGGGCGGCGTCGGTCCGATGACCCGTGCCCAGCTGCTGGTCAACGTCGTTGAGGCGGCGGAGCGCGCGGCCGAGGCGAGCGACGCGAGCTGACGGGGAGCCGGAAAAGGGAAAGGGGCACACGCCCATGAGCGGCAAGGCGGACGGTACGAAGCCGGAAGCGGCGACCGGGGCGGGACCGGACCCGGAAGCTGCGGCCGGGGCCGGACCGGAACCCGATGCGGCGACCGGGGCCGGACCGGAGCCGGACACGAGGGCCGGGGCGGAGGCGCAGGTCGGGGTCGAGGCCGAAGCCGAGGCTCAGGGCCAGATCGAGGCCGAAGCCGAAGCCGAGCCCGGGCCCGAAGCTGTCCGGAACGCGGAAGCGGAGAGCGCAGCCGCTCCGGAGCCCGCGGCCGAGGCGCAAGCGGAGCCGGAGCCCGTGGCCAAGGGGGTCGTCAGTGCCCCCGGTCCCGACGGCCCCGTCCGGACCACCCGGCGCTTCCCCCTGCTCACCCGCGACACCGCCCGCCCCGAGGGCGGTGGCCGGGCCGCCCCGGGTGACGCGCCGGCCCCCGCCCGGCAGTGGCCGCTGATCACGGTCCTCGGCGCGACCGGCGTCGGACTGCTGCTCGTCGCGGTCGACGCGTTCGACATCGGCTTCCGCCTCGGCACCGTACTGATCGGCGTCGCCCTGCTCACCGGTGCCGCACTGCGGTGGGTACTGCCCTCGGTCGGCATGCTGGCCGTGCGCTCCCGGTTCACCGACATCGTGACGTACGGAGCGCTCGGGCTCACCATCACGCTGCTCGCGCTGATGACGCAGCCCAACCCCTGGCTGACGGTCCCTCTCCTGGAGGACGCGGTGCGCTTCACGGTGCGCTGACCGGCGGACCTCCGGTACGGCGGCAGCAACAGTGGCCCGGCCCCTCCGAGGAGGAGTGACCGGGCCACTGTGCTGTGCAACTCTGCCGGTACCTCTTACCGGCAGGAGGGGCTGTTGCGGATGTTGAGCGCGTACGGCATCCAGCCGGAGCTGATCCGGTAGCTGCGGCCGGGGCGGGCGCACTCCCAGTGCTTGCCGCTGCCGTTGTAGCGCTGGAGGTAGACGCGGGCGCCGTCGGTCCTGCGAGAGTTGACGACGATGTTGGCGGAACGGGCGCGGGGGCCGAGCTGCTGGTAGCCCCAGTCCTTGTACGCGGCCTTGAACTGGCCGCCGCGGTAGAAGCAGACGTACGGCCGACCGCAGCGCAACTGCGCCTTGAAGGCGGCTGCGGTGACGTCCGCCGCCTTGGCTGCGGATGCGTTGACGCCGGACGCGGCGAGTGCCGCCGGGGCCGACCGGACGGTCTGCGCCGCGGGCTTGGCCGGCGCCGCCGCGGCGCCGGGGGCAGCCCCGACCGCGAACAGTCCGCCGACCGACAGGGCCGCCGTCGCGAGTGCGACGGCACGCTTCTGGGATCGCATCTGTGGTTCCTCCCCGTTGCTGTGCTTGTACGAGCGGTGCTGCGCTGTACGTGCGGTACTGCGCTGTACGTGCCGTGCAGCGCTGAACGTGCGGTGCAGTGCTGAACGTGCGGTGCTGCGCTGCACGGGCGTCGCTGTCCGGCACCGGGCATTTCCGTGCCGGATCAGCGGTGTACGGCACAACAGTGCGGGGCCACTTCCGGTCGCCGCCAGGGCTCCGGGCACGGTCGGGAAACCGTGGGACGTCCCACCCCGCCACCTGCGGGGACACCCCGTCCCAGGACGTCGCGGTGGGACGGCGGGGGCGCACCGGGCGGCCGGAGAATGTCCGGAACGTGCCGCGGCGGCCGGCCCCCGGGAACCCGCCCCGCGGCCCCCGGCATCTGAGTGGGGACTGCCGGGGGAGCACGAGTCCCGGCCCGGGGGTCCGGGGCCGCGGTGTGCCCGGAGAAGCGCGAGCGCGTACGGGGTGGACATGGCGCGTTGGAAGGAACTGCCGGCCGGACTGGGGGAGCGGGAGTGTCGACTGGTCGGTGAAATAAGGAGGTTGAAGGATCACAGCGGTCTCAGCCTGGCCGCGCTGGGCGTCCGGACTCCGTACAGCAAGTCGTCCTGGGAGCGCTATCTCAACGGAAAGAAGCCGGTGCCCAGGCAGGCCGTCGAGGCGCTGTGCGCGGTGGCGGGCGAGCCCGGCGCGCGGCTGCTCGTCCTGTGGGAGCTGGCGGACGCCGACGGGAGCGGGCGGTCGGGGCGCGCGGACGGGAGCAGGGGCAGGGGCGCGGACCGGCCGGCGGGCGGGGCAGAGGGCTCGGACCTGCCGGCGGGGGCGGCAGGGGGTGCGCACCGGCCGGCGGGCGGGGCAAAGGGTTCGGACCGGTCGGCGGGGGCGGCAGGGGGTTCGGACCGGTCGGGCACAGGGGAGGGGCCGGTGGCGGCGGACGGGCCCGGCCCCGTTTACGTACCCCTGCCGACATGGCGGAAGTGGTGGTGGCCGTACGTCCTGCTCGGGGCCGGCGCGGTGGCCGGGGGTGCGGTGGTGTTCCTCGGGGTGGTGGCGCTCGGCACCGGGAGTCCGCGGACCGGCGGGACGGAGGAGCCGACGCGGCGGCCGCCCGGAGCGGCGGGTGTCGAGGCGGGCTGCCTCGGGGTGCAGTGCGAGGGGCGGACCCCGACGGGGATGGGCTGCGGGCAGCAGGGAGCGGCGACCTCGCTGGTGGACAGGTACGCGAGGGAGGGCCAGCGGCTGGAGATCCGCTGGAGCGAGGTCTGCCGGGCCATGTGGGTACGGGCCTCCCACCTCAAGGTCGGCGACAAGGTCGTCCTCTATCCGGCGCTCAAGGACGCGGGCGGCGCGGTCGCAGAAGACGGCGAAGGGGACAAAAGTGGAGGAAAGGTGATGCGCGCGAAGGCCGAGGATGTGGGGGATGCCACAGGCTGGGTGGTCACGGCGATGACCGCACCGCGTGATCCGGCCGGTGCGCGGGTCTGTTTGGAGCCCGTGGCCCGGGGTGTGCCGGAGTGCTTCGACAAGTGATCCAAACGTGATCGACAAGAGCAACTGGGCGGAACCATTCTGGGTTTGTATGGCGTCTTGAACTCCGGCGTTCTGTTGTTGATCACCGTAAAGATCTTGTTTTGGGTACAGATGTCGGAAGGCTGGACGAGTGGGGACATAGCGGGCAGTCGGGGAGGCAGGTAAGGGCTCCGGCAAACCGCACACAGCAACGATGGGACACTGGTCCAGGCGATCGGGACGGGAGGCGCGCAATGGCGTGCGCCGGTGTCCCGATCCGCTCCCGTGCGCTCCCGCCCCAGGAACTGACATCCTGGTTTTGCGCATCCCTCTGGGTAGCCAGGTTCCCCAGGTTCGAAGGGACATAGGGCAGGGGGCAGGGAAAGAGCGCGGGGCACATCAGGAACGTACGGGGGGACAAGGGGGAAGCAATGCCTCGTTGGAAAGCGCTGCCGGAGGGACTCGACCCGCAGGTCAGGGAGTTCGCGAATCAGTTGCGCAGGCTCGTGGACCGGAGCGGCCTGAGCGTCGCGGCCGTCGCGGACCGCACCGGGTACAGCAAGACGTCCTGGGATCGCTATCTCAATGGACGGCTGCTCGCACCCAAGGGCGCGGTCGTCGCGCTGTCCGAGGTGACCGGGACCAATCCCGTGCACCTCACCACCATGTGGGAGCTCGCGGAGCGCGCCTGGAGCCGCTCCGAGATGCGCCACGACATGACGATGGAGGCCATCCGGATCTCCCAGGCGCGCGCTGCCCTGGGTGAGTTCGGCCAGCCCGCCGCGAAGAACGGGCGTGCCCGCAAGCAGAGCAGCGCGGCACCGCCCTCGCGCGGTGGGGCGTCCGGACCCGGTGCGGTCTCCGACCGCGCGGCCCGTCCGGGCGCGAGCGGTCCTTCGCGTACGTCGGAAGCGCCGCGCGCCGCCCGCCCGGCCCGCCCGGCGAACAACGACGCACTGGACATGACGACGAACCTGTCCACCGGGCTGGCCAAGCCGCGCCCCGGACAGGGGCAGTCTCCGGACTCCGGTGCGGCGCGCACGGGCTCGGCCGCGGGTGCCGGCGCGGGTGCCAGGAGCACCGGCCGTCCCGAGCACGAGCGGGACTACGCCAACGACTTCGAGCGCGGCTTCAGCCAGGGGCAGAGCTACAACAGCTCCGGTGCCGCGCCGGGCAGGAGCGGTGCCGGTGGTGCCGGTGGCGGTCACCAGCGCCCCTCGGCGCCGGAGTCGCCGCGTCCTTCGCACCAGCCGCCGCCCAACTCGGCGCCGGACCGACAGCGTCAGCGGCGCAAGCTGACGATGTTCCTGGCGGGCGTCGTGGGCGCACTGCTGGTGATCGTGGCCGCCGTACTGCTGACGAGTGGCGACGACAAGGACAAGGACCCGACGGCGGGCAAGACGCCGGTGGCCACGCAGAAGCCCAGCACGCCCAAGCTGCCTGCCGGGGTCAAGTGCAGCGGTGCGGCCTGCGAGGGCAAGGACCCCGAGGCGATGGGCTGCGGCGGCGGGTTCGCCACCACGTCCGCGCGCGGCGCGTCCGGTGCCACGAACATCGAGGTCCGCTACAGCAAGACCTGCGGTGCGGCCTGGGCCCGGATCACCGGTGCCGCTTCCGGCGACAAGGTGACCGTCTCCTCGGACACCTCGGCGGCCGGGCAGAAGGGCCTGGTCAAGGACACCGACGCGTACACGCCGATGGTGGCCGCGGCCACCGCCGACGAGGCGAAGGCGTGCGCCACGCTGGCCGCCGGCAAGAAGGTCTGCACGGTCGCGGACTAAAAACTCAAGAAGGAGGGGGAATGCCTCGCGCCCTTCGGGGCAAGCGGATGACATCCCCCCACGGGTGGTTCTCCAGCCCGGAACGGCCGTTCGCGCACTCCCCCCTTGCGCGGACGGCCGTCGGCGTTTTTGGGGAGGGCGGTCGGCCTTTCCGGAGGGCCCGGTGCCGGGGTTCCCGGACGGTCGGGTGCACCGGGAAGCGCACCGTGTGCGGCGTTCCCGGACGGCCCGGCCCACGGGGAAACGCACGGTGTGCGGCGTTGCACACGGGGGTGGGGGGCCGGGCCGCCCGGGGTCCGATAGCCTGACCGGCGGATGTCTCTCCACATCGAGATATCCCGCACTCAGGGGCAGGGACCCCCGCCACTTCGCTGTCTTACGGAGATCGCCATGACCCGCACTCCCGTGAATGTCACCGTCACCGGCGCGGCCGGACAGATCGGCTACGCGCTGCTCTTCCGCATCGCCTCCGGTCACCTGCTCGGCCAGGACGTGCCGGTCAAGCTGCGTCTCCTGGAGATTCCGCAGGGCCTGAAGGCCGCTGAGGGCACCGCCATGGAGCTCGACGACTGCGCCTTCCCGCTGCTCCAGGGCATCGAGATCACCGACGACCCGAACGTCGGCTTCGACGGCGCCAACGTCGCGCTGCTCGTCGGCGCCCGCCCCCGTACCAAGGGCATGGAGCGCGGCGACCTGCTGTCCGCCAACGGCGGCATCTTCAAGCCGCAGGGCAAGGCCATCAACGACAACGCCGCGGACGACATCCGCGTGCTCGTCGTCGGCAACCCGGCCAACACCAACGCGCTCATCGCGCAGGCCGCCGCCCCGGACGTACCGGCCGAGCGCTTCACCGCGATGACCCGCCTCGACCACAACCGCGCGCTCTCGCAGCTCTCGAAGAAGACCGGCACCCCGGTCTCCGAGCTGAAGAAGCTCACCATCTGGGGCAACCACTCGGCCACCCAGTACCCGGACATCTTCCACGCCGAGGTCGCCGGCAAGAACGCCGCCGAGGTCGTCAACGACGAGCAGTGGCTGGCCGACACCTTCATCCCGACCGTCGCCAAGCGCGGCGCCGCGATCATCGAGGCCCGTGGCGCGTCCTCGGCCGCCTCGGCCGCCAACGCCGCCATCGACCACGTGCACACCTGGGTCAACGGCACGGCCGCCGGCGACTGGACCTCGATGGGCATCCCGTCGGACGGCTCCTACGGCGTCCCCGAGGGCCTCATCTCGTCCTTCCCGGTCACCTGCAAGGACGGCAAGTACGAGATCGTCCAGGGCCTGGAGATCAACGACTTTTCCCGCGCCCGCATCGACGCCTCGGTCCAGGAGCTCAAGGAAGAGCGCGACGCGGTGCGCGAGCTCGGCCTGATCTGACCCGACCGGCCCGACCGACCGGCCCGACCGGATCCGCTTCGACCGGATCCGATCCGGTCGGATGCGAGTGTGCTCCTGCGTTACGTCTGCGGCCCCCGCACCCCTCACCGGGTGCGGGGGCCGCTGTCGTACGGTCGACGGCCGGTGACCCGGTGCCCCGGTGCCCCGGTGAACCGGTGACCCGTGGGCCCGTCAGCCCGTCGGCCTTACGTCTCCGGGGCGGGCCGCTCTACCATGTTGCCCCGCTGGTGCGGGAGTTCCTAGGGGGAGGGGCCCGGTGCAGGTGCGCGACGACGAGGAGTGGGAGCAAGGGGACGGCCAGGAGGCGGGGGAACTCACCTTCCCCCGTTCGCCGTTCAGTGCCGGGCGGGCCCGGCGCCGGATCCGGGTGACTCCGTTCGGCACGCTCCTCGTGGCGGGCGCTCTGGTACTCGGAGTGGGGACCGGATGGCTGGTCAACGGGCGGGACGGGGCGGCGCGCTCCGACGCTCCCGCCACAGCCCCGGCGGCCGCGCCCGCAGGCACCCCCGCCACCGCCCGTACTCCCGCCACTACTCCTGCACCGGCCACACCGGCCCCACCAGTCACCCCTGCCACCTCTGCCACCTCTGCCACCTCTGCCACGCCCACTGTCCCACCCGACTTCGCCGTGGTCCGGGACCCCTCCGGGGTGACCCTCGCGGTGCCCGCGGGGTGGCGGCGCAGTGCGGCGGCATCGGTGTACTACCGGTCGTCGGGGGCTCCGTACAGCAGGTACCTCCAGTTCCGGCGGCTTCCCGACCGGGACGTCAGCGCCACCGGGGCCCTGCGCACCGCCGTCGCCCCGTACCGCCGCCTGCCGGGATTCGAGCTCGAAGCCCTGCACCCCACCGGCCGGGGTACCGCCGAGCTGCGCTACTCGTACGACAGCGGACGGGCGGGGCAGCGGCTCACCTTCCTCCAGCGGGTGTTCACCGCCGAGGACGGGCGGCGGTACCTCTTCGCGGTCGCCGGGCCCGCCGCCGACTGGCCCCGGCAGCGCACCCTCCTCACCGCCGCCCTGGCCCCCTTCGCCGTGTCCTGATCCCGCTCGCGCGACGACACGACGCTTCTCGGCGACACGACGCTTCGCCGCGCACCCCGCCCACTGGCGGTTGCGCACCTACTCTCAGATGTAGTACTTCTTATACATGAGCGAGCAGGTGCACAACAGGATGGCTGTCGTGAGAGCCGAGCGGAAAGTGTCGCGGCAGGCTCTCGCGGAGGCGGTCGGGGTTCACTACCAGACGATCGGCTACATCGAGCGCGGGCAGTACAACCCGAGCCTCGATCTGGCCCTGAAGGTCGCCGCGTTCTTCGAACTCCCGGTGGAGGCGCTGTTCTCCCTGGAGCCGTTCGGTTCGCTCACGCACGAGGTCTACGGGAGGAAGGCTCAGCAATGAACGCCACGGCCACGCGCCACGACCGGCGCATGCACGCACTGATGAACAACCCCGCGGGGAAGGTCCTGCACGCCACCGCCGCGCGGCGCAGGACGGCCGTCGCGGCCCATGTCCTGCTGACCGTCGCCCTGGTCTGGCTGCTGATACTGCTCTACGCCCACGACCAGGTGTGGGCCGCCTTCGCCATGCTCGGCGTACTGCTCCTCTGGTGCATCGCCACCGGCGTGCTCAACGGCGCCACCCGCGGCCTGTTCGAGCTCCGCTCCCGGGTCCTGGACGAGCGGCAGCTGATGGAACGGGACCGGGCGCGCGGCATCGCGCACAAGATGACGGGTGCGCTGGTGTTCGGGGCGGCGGCCGGGCTGTGGCTGACCGCCGTGCTCACGGACGGACAACTCAGCCGGGCGTACGTTGCGCCCCTGCTGGCCGGCGTCTTCGTCCTGCACTGGCTGATGCCGCTGTGGGTGGCGGGCCTCCTGGTGCAGGACGAGCCTGCGGACGACCTGGACGAGCTGGACGGCCTGGACGACTTGGACGGCCTGGGCACCCATGGCCTGGCGGGCCCGCACCCGGGAATGCCCGGCGCGCGGGCGTAACGCTTACGCGCCGTCGCACCCTTCGCGCGGTTGAACACCCCCGGTCACCGGTCCGGGGGCGTTTCGCGTGCAGAGGGCTTACCGGCCGACGGGACCGGTTCTACGCTGGCCCTCCGCAAATCTCTCGTAGTACCACATCTTCTGATACGTACGGGAGTTCGCAAGAATCGAGGCCTCCCGTGAGTCAGGCCGCAGTTCCCCGACAGCCACCGGGCCAGAGTGCACAGCCCACCGGGGACAGAGCCCCGGTCGACCCCTCGCTGAGCGAGGCGAGCCGGTTGCTGTGCGTCGGTGCGTACGTCCACCACGTCTTCCGCAGGAAGGTCGTCGAGGAGCTGTACGTTCACGAGGAGCGCTTCGCCGCCCCGTCGTACGGCATCGACGCAGTCCGCGTGCTGGCCCACGCCCTGCGTGCCCGGCGCATCGAAATCTCCTGGGCGGTCGGCCTGCTGTCGCTGTGGGTGCTCGCCACCAAACTCAGCAGCTTCCTGTTCCTGCTGCTGCTCGCGCCGTGCCTGCTGCTGGCCCTCGCCTCGTTCGTGCGGGGAACGGACAAGCAGACGAACGGGCCCCGCCGGGCACTGGCTCTCGTGCTCCGATGGCTGGGGCGGGCGGTGCTGGCCCTCCTCCTGCTGGCCTTCCTCGCCCGGGCACTCGTCGGCAGGGCCTCGTACGAGGAGGACGAGGCGCGGGGCGGGCCGCTCGGGGTGCTCCAGTCACTGCTCGGCACCGTTTTCCCCGATGGCCTCGACGGCGCCTTCGGCGGGGTGGGGCCCGAAGTGGCCTGGCTGACACTGGGGGCGTTCGTCCTCAGCACGGCGGCGGTGGGTGCGCAGCATGCGCAACTCAGCAAGATCCTGACCGAGGAGCTGTCGGCGCGGACCTTCGGCGACCGGCGCAACGACCCGGCGGAGAACTCCGCGGGCCTGAGGTTCGTGCGGCTGAGCGAACGGATCGCCGTCGAGCAGCGGTCACCCCTGATCAGGTACGGCGCTGCCGTGCCGTTCCGGGGGGCCGGGGTGCCGTTCCAGACCTGGGAACTCGCCATCGAGCTCAAGGCTCGCGACGACGTCCCGCAGGTGCCCATCGACAACCGCATCATCCTGGAACGGATCCGCCCCCTGGTGCTGGCACTGCGGAAGCCCTCCGCGCAGGACGCGCCGGAACGCTCCTGGGCGGTACGCGACCGGCTGCGTGAACTGGTCGTCGACGAGTGCGTGTTCCTGCCGGTCGTCGGCCTCGGGGCGCGTGCGCACGCGCAGTACGGCGAGGGGCACTTCCAGCGGCACCTCGCCTGCGCGGTCGAGGAGGGCGGCGAGACCCGCAGGCACTTCCTGCGCATCCGGGTCGGCGGCTGGAACGAGGAGATCGTGGTCACGGTCTTCGTGCGGGTGCACACGCAGGGCGGCATGCTGATGCTGGAGATCGCCCCGCACCTGCTGCCGCGCGTACTGCCCGCGTTCGAGGACGAGGTCAGAGAGGCCCACAGATTCCTTCGCAACAGCTGGTTCGGCAAGGTGGCCTGGGCGCTCGCGCACACCCCCGCCGTGCCTGTCCGGTCGCTGGTCGCAGTGTCCGGCGGACTGTACGGGACCTGGCAGGTACTCGCGGGCGGTCACCGGCGGGCGCTGCCCGAGGGGCCGGAGATGTCGGTGCGCGAGTTCGGCTCGGACAACGGGCTGTCCGTCTTCCAGAGCATGGACGCCGACCGCTACCTGAAGAGCATCCAGGACCGGGTGGCCGGCGGCGTGCGGGCGGCGCTGTACGAGGCGGGCTGGCAGACCGGCGAGTTCGAGCAGAAGGTCTTCCACATCGGCAACGGCGGCGTTCTCATCGGCTCGGTGCACCACAGCGCCGTGGGCGTCGGCACCGGTGCCTCGGCCGCCACGAGCAACACGGGCACGCTGCCCGGTGCACCACAGACAGGAACGCGGACCCAGAAGGGGCGTTCCCGGGGAGGAAACAGCCATGACAGATCCTGAAGACCGCACGGAGACCGAAGGCACGGCGGGCCGTGGGGGGCCTGATGGCTCTGGTGGCCCGGGGGGCGCGGGCGGGACACCGTACGTACGGATGGGGAATGTGGACCGCAGCGCCGTCTCGGTCGGCGCCCACAGCCACGCGGAAACCCACAACGAGGAGGTCGTCGCGCCCCGCGACCCGGACCAGGAAAGGCTCCTCGCCGAGGTGCGGAACCTGAGGGCGGACCTCGCACGCTTCCACCGCACGGAAGCGGTGGAGGTCCTCGACGCCGAACTGGTCGACACCGAGGCGGAGATCGCCGCGACCGGCGCGGCGGGCCCGCCCCGGCTGGCGAGACTGCGCGCCGCCCTCACCACCGCGGAGGGCTTCACCGCCATGCTCGCATCGGCCGCCGCCGTGGCACAGGCGGTCGGACTGTAGGGCGGCGACGGGGGCTGTTGGGCGGCGACGGGGATGGGGGCGGCGACGGGGATGGGGGCGGCGACGGGGGACAATTACCGGCGCCCGATACGCGTGTCTGTTCCCGCGCCCGTAGCGCGGCGGCCCGTGCCGCGTGTGTACGGGGCACCGGGCCCCCCCCCCCCCCCCCTTGTGTAATACCCCCCGCCCCGGCAGTTT
>NZ_JBHXRV010000082.1:0-21832 GCF_042716745.1 Streptomyces sp. NPDC058663 | reverse complement strand
CGGGCCATGCCGCCGTACGTGTCGATGATGATCTTGCGGCCGGTCAGGCCCGCGTCGCCCATCGGGCCGCCGATCTCGAAGCGCCCGGTCGGGTTGACCAGCAGGCGGTAGCCCTCGGTCTCCAGCTTGATGCCGTCGGCCGCGAGCCGGGCAAGCACGTACTCGACCACGTGCTCCTGGATGTCGGGAGCCAGCAGCCCGTTCAGGTCGATGTCGGCGGCGTGCTGCGAGGAGACGACGACCGTGTCGAGGCGCACTGCCCTGTCTCCGTCGTACTCGATGGTGACCTGGGTCTTGCCGTCGGGGCGCAGGTAGGGGACGGTGCCGTCCTTGCGCACCTCGGTGAGGCGGTGGGAGAGCCGGTGCGCGAGGTGGATCGGCAGCGGCATCAGCTCCGGGGTCTCGTCGCACGCGTAGCCGAACATCAGGCCCTGGTCGCCGGCACCCTGCCGGTCGAGCTCGTCCTCCTCGCCCTCGACCCGCTTCTCGTAGGCGGTGTCGACGCCCTGCGCGATGTCCGGGGACTGTGCGCCGATGGACAGGGAGACGCCGCAGGACGCGCCGTCGAAGCCCTTGGCCGACGAGTCGTAGCCGATCTGAAGGACCTTCTCGCGGACCAGGGCGGCTATCGGGGCGTACGCCTTGGTGGTCACCTCTCCCGCGATGTGCACCAGACCGGTGGTGATCATCGTCTCGACGGCGACGCGGGAGGTCGGGTCCTCCCGCAGCAGCGCGTCGAGAACGGTGTCGCTGATCTGGTCGGCGATCTTGTCGGGGTGGCCCTCGGTCACGGACTCCGAGGTGAACAGACGGCGGGACATGTCACTCCTGGTGGGTTCGGCCGAGGAAGGGGCCGGGACGGGACGGACGGTACGGGTGGTGCGTCGGTGCCGGTCGTACGGACAGCACCGGTGGCGCTGGTGGTGCGGTTCAGGGACGCTGCGGGCCGCGCGTGGGGGCGTGCGGCGGCGGGATGCCGGACCCGGGTGTCATACGGCGCCCGTTCCGGCCGCCGCCACCGTGTTCTCCAGCGCGCGGGCCAGCACCCGCAGCGGCGCGTCACCGCCCTCGGGACTGCCGCCGATCGCCACCGGGGGCGGCGGCCAGCCGTGCGCGGCGACCCGTGCGGCGGCCTGCCGTGCGGTGTCGCCCGCACCGGAGAAGCCGCCGAGGAACACCGGCTCCTGCCGGGCGAGTCCGGGGCGCAGCACCTCCAGGCACTGGCCGGGCCCGGCGCCCGCGGGCAGGACGGCGAGGGCCTGCGGGCCGCGGTACAGCCCGGGCAGCGGGTCGTAGCAGCCGGGCGGCGAGCCTGCGGCAGGCAGCACACAGATGGTGCCCGCCCCCTGCCGCTCCGACTGCCGCAACACTCGTACAGACAAAGGGTGTTGAGGGTTCACCTGCGGTACGGGGATCCCGTCGAGCACCTCCAGCGCGCCGGACACGTCGAGGGCGCCCCGGCCGTCGGACAGCGCCCGCAGCAGCCGGGCGGTCTGGGCGAGGAGCCCGGCCGCGTCGGCGTCCGGGAACCGGGCGCGGTCGTGCACGCAGGTCAGCACCAGACCGCCCGCGGCATCGTGCCGGGCGACCAGGGTCAGGGGCAGCGCGGAGGGCGCGACCAGCACCTCCGGTTCGTCAAGGCGTACGCCCTCGGCGGCGAGTTCACCCGCCAGGGCGGTGGCCGAAGCGGCGGAGGCGGCGGCCGAGATGCCGTACAGGCCGCCGCCGGAACCCGGTACGAGGCCGACGGTGGGCGGCGGTTCGAAGACCACCAGCGACTCGGGACGCGGCACGCCGCCCTGACCCACACCGGGGCCCGCCGGCGCTCCGCCGGCGCCCCAGCTCTCGATCTGCCCGCCGGAGACCCACTCGTACGCCGCCCGGTCCAGCGCGTGCGCGCCCAGCGTGTCCAGCAGCCGGGCCACCGGCATTCCCGCCGCCACCCGCACGTGCAGCGGATGGCAGCCGCGCAGGGGCCCGGAGAGCAGCTCGGCGCCGGGCAGACCGATGCCCCGCCCGGAGACGGCCACCGAGAACGCGACGGACACCGGGTCCGGCGTGCGCGGGGACCGCGCCCCGGCGGCCCGGTACAGCAGCAGCGCCCACACCGCCTGGAGCGCGGTCGACTCGGCGGCACCCTGGACGGCCGCCCAGGTCCGCAGCCGGGCGGCCTCCACCGGGGTGAGCCGCTCCCGGAACCACTCGTGCCCCTGCCCGCCTGCCGCGCCCCCGGCCGTTCCCGACGACGCCAGCGGCAGGGCGGGCAGGGTGACGGCGTCCGGCGGCGGGGCGGCGGCCCGCATCCAGAACTCCCGGGCGGCCACCACGTCCTGACGCGACAGCCACTGCGCGTGGTCCCGCACGTCCGGGCGGCGCGCACCGCCCAGGGGCCGCCCCTGGGCGACGTACGCCCGCAAGAAGGACCGCAGCAGGGCGCGCATGCTGCGCCCGTCGAGGAAGGCGTGGTGGTAGGTGAACAGCAGCCGAGTGACCCGGCTGCCCGGTTCCACGGTGCCGGCTGCCCCGGAGTCCGCCAGGAGCGACACCCGCAGCTGCCCGGCGCGGCGCAGGTCGAACTCCCGCAGCCGCTCGCTGCGCACCAGCGTGTGCCAGTCGGCCCCGCTGTCCGCCCCGTGGTGGGCGATCCGCGGAACCACCCTCGGATGGACGGTCAGCGCGGGCGGCGCCCCGGTGGGCGCGGCGAGCCCGGTGCGCAGGATCGCGTCGGCGTCGTACAGCGTCTGCCAGGCGGCGATGAACCGCGGTACGTCCAGCGGCCCGCGCCAGCGCACCGCCAGCTGCTCCACGTGGAGTCCGGCACCCGGCCTCACCAGGGTGTCGAGGAGCAGGTCCCGCTGGGAGGGCGAGGCGGGCACGGTCTGCGTGCCGTGCTCCCCCGGCCGGGGGCTGCGCGGGGGGTGCGGGCGTGGCTGCTCCGACGAGGCCATCGGATTCCTTCCTCCTCCCCGGTCGGGGGTCGTCCCCGGTCAGGGGGTGTGCCCCGGCGGGGGCTGCCGGTGGCTGTTCAGAGCGGCCGGACGGCGGATGCGGCGTGCCGGGCAGCCAGTTCGAGGGTGGTCCTGCTCTCGTGTCCGAGCGTTTCGCGTACGTGGTTCCTGGCCTCGGCGAGGGTCGTTCCCGCGCCGAGGACCTCGGCGACGGCCTCCTCGCGCAGCAGAACGCTGTGCCAGCACACGGCTGTGACGTCGCTCTCATCGTCCGACAGCGACCACTCGCTGATGTGCTCGGCGAACAGCGGGGCCGGCACCGTCCGCTTCTCCACGATCCGGTACGCGGCCGGGAAGCAGATCCGGACCGACTCGGTGGACTGCGTGGTCCGCACCGCTCCCCCGGCCACCAGGGTGTCCGTACGCACCCGCTGCACGCCGGGCGCAAGTTCGGTCACCTCCGCCCGGGCGACGTGCGGGACGACGGAGGGCCAGTCCCCGATCCGGTACAGGAAGTCGTGCAGCTGCTCGGGCGGCGCCTTCACGGTCAGCGCGTCCTCGAAGGTGAGCAGGAGTGCGCCGTGACGCGCCGCGTTCTCGGCGGCCACCCTGATCCGGTCGAGCTGGGCCCTGCTGTTGGTGTCGGTGGCCAGCCGCAGCCACGCCTCGTCGTCGGGCACCCCGGCGACCACGGTGAAGTCGTGGTCCAGGGTGAGCCTGCACCGGCCCCCGTCGGCCTCGTCCACGCTCCACTGCCCGCCCATGGCCAGGGCGGGGGCGGCCGGGGTCTCGTGCCGGAAGCAGATCCGGCGGGCGACGGGGTCCATGGTCCGCCGCGAGAACCAGGACTTGACTTCGCCGTTGGCGGTGACCCACATCTGGAAGCGGTCCTCGGTCCCGTCGTGGTCGAGACGTTCCACGTGCACGGTGGGCGGCATGATCAGGGGCCACTGGGTGGTGTCGGCGAGAAGCCCGTACACCACACCCGCGGGGGCCCGCACGTCCACCGTGTACGCCGTGCGAAGTACCCGCTCGCGCGGCATCGGCTCACCTGACATCGGCTCCACCTTTCTCGACCTTGGACCACGAATGTGCCCAATGCCGCCGGAGAGGGGGTGGAGGTGCGCTAGAGGACAGCCGACCGGGGCCCCGACCGCGCCGCGGACAGTGCCTGGTTGACCATGACGAGGTAGCGGCGGGGCGTGTACGCCTCGTCGAGCATCTCCTCGTCGAGCACCACCGCGTAGTCGCGTTCGACGCGTCCTGTGGTCTCCAGCATCGCCAGCGAGTCGTAGCCGAGATCGCCGAACTCGGTGTCGAGGATGTCCCCGTCGAGGTCGATCCCCTCCTCCTGGCCGGCGCACTCGCGCAGCAGCCGTACCAGGTCCGCCAGTTGCATCGGCTCCAGTTCCATGGGCCGTACCTCTCCGTCGTCCGTTGTGCTTGTACAGGTCGTGGGTGCTCAGGGGGCACGTACAACGGCCGCCGAGTTGAAGCCGCCCCGGCCCCTGGCCAGCACCAGGACGGTGCGCAGCGGGACCCCGGTGCGGGGGGTGCCGGTGACCAGGTCCACCGGGCAGTCGGCGGCCGGGCGTTCGGTGCCTGTGGTCGGCGGGATCACCTGGTCGCGCAGGGCGAGCAGGGCGGCCGCCAGGTCCAGGGCCGCACCGCCCGCCGCCAGCCGTCCCGCCATGCTCTTGGGGGCCGTGACGGGCACCCCGTACGGCCCGAAAAGGGCGGCGAGCGCCCCGGCCTCCGCCCGGTCGGCGGCGCGGGCGCCCGCGCCGTCCGCCAGTACGAGGTCGACGTCGGCGGGCACCAGGCCCGCGTCGGCGAGCGCCAGGGCGGCCGCGTCGGCCAGAGCGGAGCGCTCCGGGGATGCGTCGAAGGTGGCCGAGTGCCCGGCCAGGCTCCCGTACACCCGCGCGCCCCGGCGGGCCGCACTGTCCGCGTCCTCCAGGACCAGCAGCGCGCCGCCCTCCCCCACCACGTGGCCGCAGGCGTCCTCGGCGAACGGCCGGTAGGCACGTTCGGGGTCCTCGCAGGTGCTCATGCCGCCACCGGCCAGATGCGCGGCCCACCCCCAGGGGCACAGGGCGGAGTCGAGGCCGCCGGTCACCACGAGCCGGGCGCCCTTGCGGATCTGGCGGCGGGCGTGCGCGACGGCGTCGAGGCCGCCCGCCTGTTCGGAGACGACCACGCCGGAGGCGCCGCGCAGGCCGTGCTTGATGGAGATCTGGCCGCTGTTGACGGCGTAGAACCAGGCGAAGGACTGGTACGCGCTGACGTGCTGGGGGCCCTGGCTCCACAGGGCCTGCAGTTCGCGCTGGCCGAACTCGAAACCGCCGGCCGAGTTCGCGGTGACGACGCCCGCCGCGTACGGGGGCATCGTCGCCAGGTCGGCCTCCGCGTCGTCGAGGGCCTCCTGGGCGGCCGCCAGCGACAGCCGGGTGACCCGGTCGGTCTGCGGCAGCAGCCGGCTGGAGACGTGGTCCTCGTCGACGAATCCTGGCACCTCCCCGGCCAGCTGGACCGGGTAGGGGGAGGCGTCGAAGCGGGTGACGGGCCCGATGCCGGTCCGCCCGCGCAGTACGGAGTCCCACCAGGCGCCGGCGCCGAGCCCGCCGGGTGCGGCCACCCCGATCCCGGTGAAGACGGCGGTGACCGGCGGGGCCTGGACCGTGCCCGCCGGGCTGTTCGTGGCGGTGCTCATGCGGCTGCTCCCTTCGCGCGGGTGCGGCCCATGGCAGGGCTGCCCACGCTGGTACGGCCCGCGCCCGGGCGGCCCGCACGGCCGCCGAGGTCCGGGCGGTTCAGGATCATGGCGCTCTGGAAGCCGCCGAAGCCGCTGCCGACCGTCAGCACGGTGTCGGTGCGCTGCTCACGGGCGGTGAGCGGGGTGTAGTCGAGGTCGCAGGCCGGGTCGCTCTCGTGCAGGTTCGCCGTCGGCGGCACCACCCCGTGCTCGATGGTGAGTGCGCAGGCGGCGACCTCCAACGCGCCGACCGCGCCGAGCGAGTGCCCGATCATCGACTTGATCGAGCTGACCGGCACCTCGTACGCCCGCGCACCCAGGCTGCGCTTGAACGCCTCGGTCTCGTGCCGGTCGTTCTGCTTCGTCCCCGAACCGTGCGCGTTGATGTAGTCCACCGCGCCGGCCCCCAGCCGGGCCTCGTCCAGGGCGCTGCGGATCGCCTCCGCCATCTCCACGCCGTCGGCCCGCAGACCCGTCATGTGGTACGCGTTGCTGCGCGAGGCGAACCCGGAGATCTCGGCGTACGCGTGGGCGCCGCGCCGCCGCGCGTGCTCCAGCTCCTCCACGATCAGCACGGCCGCGCCCTCGCCGAGCACGAAGCCGTTGCGGGTGCGGTCGAAGGGGCGGGAGGCGGTCGCGGGGGTGTCGTTGCGGGGGGTGGTCGCTTTGATGGCGTCGAAGCAGGCCAGGCTGATGGGAGAGATCGGCGCCTCGGCCGCGCCGGTCACCATCACGTCGGCGCTGCCCTCGCGCACCAGGTCGACCGCGTGCCCGATCGCGTCCAGGCCGGAGGTGCAGCCGGTGGACACCAGCGACACGGGCCCCCGGGCGCCCGCCGTACGGGCCACCTCGGCCGCCATCGAAGAGGGCACGAAGTAGTCGTAGAGCCGCTCGGGGGCCCGGGTGTGGTCGACCAGCCAGCGCTGCCCCCGCTCGCTGACCCGGTCGTAGCCGTGGTCCAGGGAGGTGGTGCAGCCCAGCGCACTGCCCAGGGTGACCCCGCACCGGGTCGGGTCGCCGAGACCCGCCAGTCCACTGTCGGCGAGCGCCTCGCGCGCGCTGACCACCGCGAACTGCGCCGCCCTGTCCAGGCGTTGGACGTCGGCCGGCGCGAGCCCCTGCTCCAGCGGGTCGAAGTCGGCCTCCGCGCCGACCTGCGAGCGGTACGGCGAGGGGTCGAGGAGGGTGAAGGTGCGGGTGGCCGTGCGCCCGGAGGTGAGCAGGTTCCAGTACTCCTTGGTGCCGGGCCTGCCGGGGGCGACGACCCCGATGCCCGTGATGACCACACGTCTCATCGTTGTGCCCCCCGCGGTTGATGTCATGGGACCTGCCTCGAGCGTCTCCGACGGGGCTGGAGCGCGGCTGGAGCCATTTCGGGCGGGCCGTGGGTGTGCGGGCCGTGGGTGTGCGGGCCGTGGGTGTGCGGACCGCTGGCGTTCAGCGGCTGAGGCCCTCCGCGTACCGCTTGGCGTGGTGCAGGGTGGCGGTGCTGTTGCGGCCCAGGGCCTGGCGGAGGTACGTACGCGCGTCGGCGATGCCGGCCTCCTCACCGAGCACGGCGGTGATGTTCTCCTCGCGCACGATCACGCTGTGCTGCGAGGTGACGGTGGTGCCGTCGGCGTCGCCGGTCACCGTCCAGCAGCCGGTGTGGGCCTCCATCAGCGCGGGGGTGCGGGTCTGCTTGTAGACGATGCGCCCCGACTCGGGGAAGCACACCCGTACCGACTCGGTGGTGTGCGCGGCGCCGTCGGCGGTCAGGGTGTCCATGGCCATCACCTGCACCGGGCCCTCCTCGCTCACCTCCAGGCGCGCGACGTGCGGGAGCAGCCGCTGCCAGTCGGCGACCCGCTGGAGGAAGCCGTAGACCGGCTCGGGCGGGGCGGCCACGTGCACCGAGTCCTCGAAGGACAGCACCAGTTCGTCCAGGCGCGCCCAGCGCTCGCCGAGCCGGGCGATGTTGGCCAGCTCCGCGCGGCTGTTGGTGTCGGTGGCCCGCTCGACCCAGGCCACGTCCTCGGCCCGGTCGCCGGGCACCGAGAAGTCGTGCAGCAGCGTCAGCCGCGCGCGCTCGGCGCCCAGCGGCTCCACGACCCAGGCGCCGGACATCGCGGAGAGCGGCGGGGCGGGCAGCTCCTGGCGGAAGGCGACGCGCCGGGCCGCCGCGTCCAGCCGGCGCCGCGAGGTCCAGTGGCGCACCCGGCCGTTGGCGGTGGCCCACATCGCCAGGTGCTCGTCGGTCCCGTCGAAGGCGAGCCGCTCCACGTGGACGTTCGGGCCGAAGAACAGCGGCCACTTGGTGGTGTCCGCGATCAGCCCGTAGACCGCGCCCGCGGGGGCGGCGACATCCGTGGTGTGCACGGTGCGGTGGATACGGCCGTCCGCCGCCGGAGTGGCGGACGCACCTGTGGCACAAGCGCCCGCGGGCCCTGGTTCCGCGGTGGTCGCGGCCGTCAGCGTCGTCATCGCGATCCCTCCATGACTCGGGTGGTGCTCCCGACCGTGTCCCGGACCGCTGGAGAGCCGCCGGAGGAACGCTGGAGAGGTACCGGACCGAGCACCGAGAGCGCCCCTTCCAGCTGCTGGGCCGTCAGCCGCTCACCGCCCGCCGCCAGATACCCGTCGGGCCGCACCAGCACCCAGCCGCCCCCGCCGGCCGCGAGCCCGAGCGCCTCCCGCAACCGCCCGCCCGGGTCCGGCAGCGGCACCCCGCACACCGGGTGCGTCCCGTCCGGCGTGCGCCCGTCCGCCCCGTCGCCGCCCACGGCCCGTACCGACAGCCACTCCCCCGCCGCCTCCGCCGCCCCGGCCGCCACCGCGCTCGCCGGCCCACCGTCGGGGACGTACAGCAGACTCCAGCGGACATCGCGCAGTTCGGCGTGGAGCGCCCGCGCCGCCTGGCCCTCGGGCAACCGGGCCGCCACCGCGGCCACGCGCGATCCGGCAGGCAGCCGCAGAGCGCCGCCCGGGGTGGTCAGCGGGGACTCGGCGTAGTGCCGCAGCAGCCCGGACATGCCGCCGAGCACCTTGCGCTGGATCTTCCGGCGCAGTGCCGGGACCTTCCGTACGACGGAGAAGACGAGCGGCAGCATCACCGGGGCGAGGGTGTTCTTGAACTGCACCAGGAAGGTGGCCTTGCGGGTGGAGCCGAGCAGCGCCCGGCCCACCGGCACCCGCTCCTGGCCGTACGTGTCGAGCAGGGACCGCCCGGCGTGGCCGTGCGCGACCATGGCGAGCTTCCAGGCCAGGTTGTAGGCCTCCTGGACACCGGTGTTCATGCCTTGCCCGGAGGCGGGGCTGTGCACATGCGCCGCGTCGCCTGCCACGTGGACGCGGCCCACGCTCATGGTGGGCACCATGCGCTGCTGGAAGGTGAAGACGGAGGTCCACGACGGCTCGCCGACCCGCACCTCGCGGCCGAGCCCGGCGCTGAGCTTCGCGGAGAACCGGGCGGCGGCTTCGGCGGGCGTCTCGTCGGCGGCCCCGGGGCCGGGGGCGGTGTCGAGCAGCCGCCAGTGCCCCTCGCGCAGGTAGGGCACCATCATCAGGGCGTGCCCGTCGGCGTGGGCCCAGTAGATGGTGTCGGGCGGCAGGTCCATGGCCACGGGTGCGTCGGCCAGCTGCCAGGTCTCGCTGGACTCGCCGAGCAGTGGCAGCGCGAGCTGCCCCCGCACGGTGGAGTGCCCGCCGTCGCAGCCGACCAGCCAGGGAGTCCAGTACTCCTCCCACTCGCCGCCGATGTGCGTCAGTTGGACCCTTACGCCGTCCGCGTCCTGGTCGAGTGAGGTGAGCCGCACCCCCCACTCGACGCGCACCCCGAGCTCCGCGCAGGCCTCGCGCAGCAGCTCCTCGGTACGGGTCTGCTCGATGACGACGGTGTACGGGAAGCGGGTGGGCATCGTCGCGTAGTCGGCCTGCAGCCGCACCAGCCGCCGCCCGGCCGCGTACATCGTGAACGCCTTGTTGTGCCGCCCGCTCGCGAGCACCCCTTCGACCACACCCATCTGGTCGAAGGTCTCCAGGGTGCGCGGGTGGACGGCCACGGCACGGCTGGTGCGGGCGGGGCCCGGGGCGGCGTCGACGAGCCGGACGGGCACTCCCCTGCGGGCCAGTTCGTACGCGGCGGTCAGGCCGACGGGGCCCGCCCCGACGACGAGGACCGGGTGGTCGGGGAAGGTCGCCATGCTGGTCTCCTCTTGCCGGGGCGGGACGGGGCGGGGCCGGGTGGGGCGGGCTTGTGCGGTCAGGCGTCAGGCGGCGGCCTCGACGGCGGCGCGGTCCCGCAGGCTGCGGCGCAGTCCGCGCCGTTCGGGCTTGCCGACGGGGGTGCGGGGCACGGCGTCGACCACCTCGATGCGGCGGATCTGCTCGAAGCCGGCCAGCTGGGCGTTGGCGCCGTCCGCGATGGAGTCGAGGGTCTCGAGCAGATCGGGCACGGTGGGGTCGCGGAGCACGATCCCCGCCCAGGTGACGGCACCGTGCCGGGGGTGGGGCCAGTCGGCGACCACACAGTCGGCGACCCGGGGGTCCTGGGCGAGGACGTGCTCGACGGCGGTCGGCGAGACGAGTTCGTTGTCGTACTTGAAGACGTCGCCGAGGCGGTCCACCAGGGTCAGTTCCCCGTCGGCGGCCACCCGGCCGATGTCACCGGTGGAGAACCAGCCGTCGCGGTCGGCGCGGCCCTGCCCGGCGTCAGCGGTGTCACCGTCGGCGGGGATTTGTCCGTCGTCCAGGTAGCCGGCCATCAGCTGGGGCCCGCGCACCTGCACCTCACCGGTGGCGTGCGCGCCCAGCGGCTGCCGGGTCTCCGGGTGCACGATGCGGCACTCGGTGCCCGGCACGGGGCGGCCGACCGTTCCGGTGTGCGTGTCGAGGGGGCTCTGGCAGTGCGAGAGCGGCGAGAGCTCGGCCATCCCGTACCCCTGGACGACCGGCACGCCGAGCCGGTCGCCGAGCGTGCGGGCGGTGGCGGGGGCCAGGGCGGTGCCGCCGGACAGGACGGCCCTCAGCGCGGGCGTCCGTCCGGCCTCCCACGCCGATGCCCGGTCCGTCAGCGTCTCCGCCAGCCGGTGCAGCCGGGCGGGCAGCCCGTAGTAGTGCGTGGCGCGGGTACGGGCGGCCAGAGCGAGGGACGCCAGCGGGTCGGGGTCGCCGCACAGCACCTGGCACGCGCCCGCGAACACGGCCGAGTTCAGGTGCATCGGGTGGAAGAACGGCAGGTGGTTGAGGGTGACGGAGCGGGCGTCCAGGTGGTGGGCGGCGGCGGTCTGGGCCGCGTTCGCCACGACGTTGCGGTGGGTGAGCCGGACCCCGCGCGGGGCGCCGGTCGTCCCGGTGGTGAACTGCACGCAGGCGTCCGCCCCCGGGTCTGCGGGCCAAAACTCCCCCGCCCCGCAGGGCCCGCCGAGCGCCACCGCGAGCGGCAGCACGTCCCCGGGCAGCATCCCCCGGTCCGCGTCCCCGGGCAGCACGTCCCGGCCCGTGCCCCCGCGCAACGCACCCCCCTGCGCGTCCGTCACCACCACGGTGCGCAGCGCGGGCAGCTTCTCGCGCAGCCCGGCCAGCAGCGCGGCGGTCGCCGACGGGACGAAGGCGATCTCGACGGCGGCGGCGCCGAAGACGTGCAGCAGCCCCGCCTCCTTGAGCAGCGGGTTGACCAGTACGGCGGTGTTCCCGCTGCGCACCGCACCGTAGTAGGCGGCGGGGAACTCCCGGCCGAGCGTGTTCGACACGCCGATCCGCGCCCCCCGGGAACCGCCCGCCAGCCACGCGGCGCAGGCGGCGAACCGGTCGGTGAGCGCGTCCAGCTCCGCGAAGGTCGTCGCCGTACCGGCCCTACCGACGCCCCCGGTGCGCAGGGCGATGCCGTCCGGGTCGCGCTCGGCGGCCCGTCGCAACAGGGCGTCCAGGGGGAGCTCGGGGAAGGTGAATCTCGGCACGGCGCTCTCCTCCTCGTCCCACGGGGGTCCAGGGCCCCACCCTGGGTCCGGCCGCTTGAGGAATCTTCGAAGGGCGCTCGATGTGCCCTATAGATGCTGGAGAGCACCCACCCGGACCCTGTCGGGAAAAACTGGAGAAGGGAGCCCACCGGCCATGACAGCCCTCATTGCCGCAGTCGCGGCACCGGCAAGCCAACTGGCGTCCAAGAAACCGGAGTTCGGGACCTTGTACGCCGAGGTCCAGCAGTTCTACTCGCACCAGATGCAGCTCTTCGACTCGTTCCTCGCCGAGCAGTGGGCGGGCACCTTCACGGAGGACGCCGTCTTCGACGTACCGACGCTGGAGCGGCCGCTGCGCGGGCGCGCCGAACTGGCCGCTTCCGTACGGCACAACGAGGAGGCCGCCCGGCGCAGCGGCGAGCGGATGCGGCACTGGCTGGGCATGATCGACGTCACCGAGCATCCCGAAGGCTCCCTGCGCACCCGTGCCTACGCGCTGGTGTACGTGACCACGCACGGCGGCACCCCGAAGGTGCACCGGGTGTGCGTGATGGAGGACACCCTGGTGCGCCGCCGGGGCAGCCTGCGCACGTCGCACCGCCTGGTCACCCGCGACGACCTGACCTAGCCCGCGCCCTCAAGACACCCGGTCCGCCCCGCCGGTCACCTCACCCCGTCAGACGCGGCACAGCACCAGCGCGCTCTGGGTGCCGCCGAAGCCGCTGCCGACCGCCAGCGCCGTCACCGTCCGCTGCTCGCGGGCGGTGAGCGGGGTGTAGTCGAGGTCGCAGTCCGGGTCGCTCTCGTGCAGGTTCGCCGTCGGCGGGACGACACCGTGCTCGACGGCCAGCAGGCAGGCCGCCACCCCGAAGGCCCCGAGCGCACCCAGGGAGTAGCCGAGCATGGAAGCCACGGCGCTGATCGGCACGCGGTGCGCGTGCGTGCCCAGGGCGCGCTTGAGTGCCGTCGTCTCGTGGATGTCGCCCCGCCGGGTGCCCGCCCCGTGGGCGGCGACGTGGTCCACGGCGCCGGGGTCGATGCGGGCCTCGTCCAGCGCGGTCCGCACGGCCTCGGCGAGCTCGGCGCCGTCCGCCCGCAGCCCGGTCATGTGGTACGCGTTGCTGCGCGCACCGAACCCGGCGATCTCCCCGTACACATGGGCCCCGCGCCGCCGCGCGTGCCCGAACTCCTCGACGACCAGGACGGCGGCGCCCTCACCGAGCACGAACCCGTCCCGGTTGCGGTCGAAGGGCCTCGCGGCCCCCGCCGGCGCCTCGTTGCAGTGGTACGAGGCGAGCCGCACGGCATCGAAACCGGCCAGCACCACCGGCGAGATGGGCGCCTCGCAGCCCCCGGTGACCACCACGTCCGCACTGCCCTCGCGGACCAGGTCGGCCGCGTGCCCGATCGCGTCGAGCCCCGAGGTGCAGCCGGACGACAGCAGGGCCACGGGCCCCCGCGCGCCGACCGCACGGGCGGCCTCGGCCGCCATCGAGGACGGGGTGAGGTAGTCGTACAGCCGCTCCGGGGCGGGCATCGCGGCCGTCGCCCGCCGGTTTCCCCGGACACCACCGGCGGCGTACTCCCGGTCGAGTGCGCTGGCGCAGCCGAGCGCACTGCCCAGGGCGAGCCCGCAGCGCCCCGCGTCGAGGGTGCCTGCCGTGAGCGCGTCGTGGAGACCGCTGTCGGCCATCGCATCCCGGGAGGCCGCCACCGCGAACTGGGTGGCCCGGTCGAAGCGGAGCGCCTCGTCCAGGCTGAGGCCGCGGTCCAGTTCGTCGAAGTCGGCCTCGGCGGCCACCTTCGAGCGGAACTGGGAGGCGTCGAACCGGGTCAGCGCCCGGGTGGCGGTGCGCCCGGAGGTGAGCAGGTCCCAGAAGCCCGCCACCCCGGTACCGCCGGGCGCCACCACGCCCAGCCCGGTGACGACGGCCCGCCTCACCGGCCCGCCGCCGGGGCCCCGGCAGGCGCCGCCGTGCGCGCCACCACCCGTGCGGCACGCCCCACGAGCCGGGGCAGCTCCCGGCCCCGTACGAAGAAGTGCCCGCCGGGCACAGTGCGCAGGGCGAACGGCCCCGTGGTCCACCGCGCCCAGCCTGCCATCACCCCGGGCGGGGCCAGCGGGTCGTCCCGCCCGGCGACCGCCAGCACCGGCACGGGCAGCGGCCCGCCGTACGGCACTCCCTGGGCCCGGGCCTCGGCGCGCAGCGCGTCGGCGAGCCTGAAGTCGTCGCGCAGTACGGGCAGTACGGACCGGTGCCACAGATCGCCGGGCTCGGTGCCGGGCGGTACGGAGCCGAAGGTGTCCAGCAATCGGAGCAGCGCGGCGTCGGGCAGGTCCGCACAGTTGTCCAGCGCGAGCGGGCCGCCGGGGGGAGGCAGCGCCCCGACTGCCAGCAGGACGGGCAACGGGAGCTGCTGCGCATGCAAAGAGCAAACGAGCGCGCAGGAGAGGAGTCCGCCCAGACTGTGTCCGTACACCAGATACGGCTGCCCACTGCGCGCCACGGGTTCCACGACGCGCAAAAGGTCCGCCAGCAGTGCACCCGGGCTGGTCAGACGGGGTTCGCGCCGCCGCCCGTCCCGGCCGGGGAGGAGTACCGGCGTGATCTCCACGTCCGGCCCCAGCAGCCTGGGCCAGCGCTGGAAAGCGGAAACACCGGCACCCGCATGTGCGAAGCACAGCACCCGCACGCTCATTCCGCCGCCCCTCCCGCGCTCCCCGGGCTCCCGGTTACGCCGCGTACAGGTTGAAGGTCGAGCCGCGGCGCGGACCCGCACTGACGTCCAGGGCCGGGTCGACCGCGAGCATCGCCTGGTGCAGCCGCTGGACCTGCCGGGACGGCTCGACGCCGAGGTCCTCGATCAGACGGGCGCGCAGTTTGCGGTAGACGTCGAGGGCGGTGGCCTGACGGCCCGCCCGGTAGAGCGCCACCATCGCCTGCGAGTGCAGGCCCTCGTGCTGGGGGTGACGGGCAATCAGCTCGGTGAGTTCGGCGAGCAGTTCGCTGTGTCTGCCCAGGCGCAGGTCCGCGTCGATGCGCCGCTCGACGGTGCCGAGCCGGCTCTCCTCCAGACGCATGACCTCGATCTCCAGGATGGGCCCCACCCGTACGTCGACGAGTGCGGGCCCCTGCCACAGGGCAAGGGCCCGGCGCAGGAGCGTGGCCGCGGTGTCGTCGTCGCCCTCCTCGTACGCGGTGTGGCCGCCCGCCACCAGCTGGTCGTAGGTGTGGACGTCGACGCAGTCCGGCGGTATCTGGAGCAGGTATCCGCCGTGCCGGGTCGCCAGGACCTCCTTGGCGCCGCCCGGGGCACCGGGCCCCATGGCCGTGCCGAGCCGCCGGCGCAGATGGAGGATGTAGGTCTGGAGGGTGGTCAGCGCGCTGTGCGGCAGCTCCGTCCCCCAGATCTCTTCCATGAGGGTCGGTACGGGTATGACTCGGCCAGGATAGAGCGCGAGCAGCGCCAGGATCTGACGCGGCTTTCTGGCTGTCGGAACGATGGATCCCCCGTTGACCTCTGCACTCAACGGACCCAGAACTTGAATCTCCACGGTCCCCTCCGTCGCGATAGCCCAGTTCCCGTCGATTTCCAGCCGTCGACCCGTGAAAGGTAGCCGGGCTCGGTCCGTTCGGTCAGGAAGCTCGAGCGAGCATCGAGCGGCTTTCCACGTACCGTTTGTGGAAGGAAGTCCGCAGCGTGCGCGGGCCGCGGCGGTCGAGGCCCCCGTCACCGGGGCGGGACCGACGGCCGCGCGGGCCCGGGCGGGGCAGGGAAATGATTACGCCGTAATCACCCGGACCACCCGCCGGGCGATTACGGCGTAATCACCCGGCCGGACTCGGCGGTACCGGCCCGGCCGGTCACAGCGGGAGGGTTATGCCCAGCTCCTGCATGGCGGAGGACGGCGGTCCGCCCTCCGAGCGTTCGGTCTTGCGGCCCTTGGTGCCGGGGGCCAGCGTGCGCGGGTCCACGGCCTCGGCCGGCGCCCCGCTGGAGTACAGGCCCTCGGGGGCGGTGTCGCGGTCGTGCGGGAGCAGCCAGAACACCCGGCGGCGGAACGTGCCCGAGGAGCGCGAGGACTTGGCGCCGGGACCGAGCACCGCGTAGCCGACCATGCGGCCGTCCCGGTGGTAGGCGGGCTTGCCGCGCCGGGTCGGCAGCCGGTCCAGGCTCTGCCGTACGTAGTCGAGATCGCTGACGTCCTCCAGCCAGACAAGATCGATTTCGTGGAGGATCTCGTCCTCTGCGATGAGGGCGCTCATGCTGTCTCCTCGTCGGCGAGCAGTCCGATGCCCGGGTAGTACTTCCGCTGGTTCGACAGGATCATCTGCTTGGGCGAGGCCAGACCCACTGCCTCCCGGACCCTCACCGCGAACGCTCGCGAGGAAATGGCCGGTGCGCCTTCATTTTGACACCAGGTCCGATAAGCGGCGTACAGATGTGCCTGCTCCGCTCTCAGGTCGGGGTCGACGACGCACGCCTCGCCGAGGAACCGCCCGGTGTGGTCCTCGGTCTCCGCGTACGCCGTGGTGGCGATACGTACCCGCTCGGGGCCCGTCAGATTCTTCTCGCCGCGCAGATAGCGGCGGGCACCGTCGATCAGCCAGTTGAGGATGCCGGAGCCCTCCTCGGTGACGAGGATGTCCGCCAGGTTGTCGATCTTGCGGTCGTCGGAGACCACCCGCTCGAAGGGGATCAGCCGCATGCGCCGCCAGAAGGCGAAACCGCCGGTGCCGACCTCGGGGCGGTGGTTGCCGAGCAGCCAGAGCTTGTGGGTGGGCTCGAAGCTGAAGAAGTCCTGCCGCATCCGGCGGGCCTTGATGCGGTCGCCGCCGGTGAGCAGCTTGACCCTGGCCTCGTCGAACTTGTCCCCCGGCTTGACCTCGCTGCACACGATGACCCGGCGGCCGTGCAGTTCGGCCAGGTCGGTGGGGTGGCCCTCGTACGGGCGCGACATGAGGAAGCCCGGCGGGGCGGCGTCCGCGTAGTCGCCCAGGAGCTTCATCAGGACGTCCAGCAGGACGGACTTGCCGTTCTTGCCGGAGCCGAACAGGAACGGCATGACCTGGCCGCCGACGTCCCCCGTCACCGAGTAGCCGAGCAGCAGGTGCAGGAAGTCGATCATCTCCGCGCCCTCGGCACCGTCGCCGAAGGTGTCGGTGAGGAACCGGTTCCAGCGCGGGGTCGCCATCGGCTGCGGGGCGAGCGAGGTGGAGCGGGAGTGGAAGTCCTTGTTGGGGTCGGGGGTGCGGATCGCCCCGGTGCGCAGGTCGACGATGCCCGCCGGCGTGCACAGGGCGTACGGGTCCGCGTCCAGCAGAGCGGCGTTGAGCACCATGCCCGGGGCCGACCTCGCCTGGGTGAGCATCGCGTTCATCCCGCTGGTGCTCAGGGCACGGCGGCGGTGCTGCTGCAGCGACGTACTGGTGTAGACGCCGCGCGGATCGGTGAGCGCGATGGATTCGGCGAGGTCCCCGGCCGCCCATATCACCGTGTCGTCCTCGTCGATCTGCCAGCGGGAGTTGTCCCACCGGTACCAGCCGAGCCCGGGAATGTGCCGGTAGTCGTTGGCGTAGAGCCTGACGAACAGCTTGGCGTTGCCCCGGTCGGTGAGGGTGTCGGGCAGCAGCCCCTGCGCGGTGGCGGGTGCGCTGCCTCCCGCCGCCTGGGCGGGGACTTCCGCGGTGGCCTGCGAGAGGATCTGCGCGGCCACCGCCCGGGCGTCGAAGAGGGTGCCCTCGTTGTTGCCGTTCACCTGCGGTCCCCCAGTGACAGCGGGCGCAGCAGACCGGCGCTCAGCCCGCTGCGGATGATCGGCGCGTAGCGGCGCTCCTGGCCTGGTCTGGCCCGTTCGGCCACCTCTCTCAGAATGTGCTCGGCCTCGTGTTCCTTCAGGTGTCCCGCAGCCACCAGTCCCCCCGCCGTGTAGGCAGCCCTGTTGAGTTTCTCGGAAAATCCCGCCCCCTCCGGAGCGGCGGAGCAACCCGCCACCTCCGCGAGCACCCCTGAAAGGGCTCTGACGGGGCTCTGACGGCCTCCCCCGGCCGCGATGACCGCTTGGCGCGCCCGGGGCGGCACAGGCCGCGGAGCGGGCACGTGGGGCGTCGCCAGGTGCCCGGTGCGCTCCAGCTCGCGGGCCAGCCAGTCCGGCAGCAGCGCCGGCTCCCTTACGCCGTCGACCGGGGTGTAGGTCCCCGCCCTGGTCGTGGTGCCCGGCGCGACGATGTAGCCGCCGTGCGCCCGTACGTCGACCTGCCAGGCGAGGGCACGGCCGGGACCCGACCCGGCGGAGCAGCGCCAGTGGTGGCTGCGCTGGGCCCGGTACCAGACGTGCAGGCCCCCCGAGGGCGTGCGCACCCGCAGGGTCGTCCCGTCGTCCGCCGGGCTCGTGGCGCCGCGCAGGGCGGCCAGGACGGCCAGCGTGTGGAACCCGTTGGCCAGTCCGGTCAGGTCGATGTCCGCGGAAATGCTGATCCCGGGCAGCAGACGGTCCCGGCCCGGCAGCTGCTGGGCGTGCGCGTCGATGTCGATGATCACCAGCCCGGCGGGCCCGCAGGCCACGCCTGTACCGAGGCCCGGCGTGCTCCCCCACCACTGCTCGATCCTGGCCGGGTCGAGCGTGGCGGCATGGAACCCGTGGCACCAGCGGCCCGCGGGCAGGCAGGCGCACCCCTGATGGTTGTGGCCCGGCGTACGGCACGACTCGCAGTTGCCCGCGGGCGTCTTGCGGGCAGGTGCCAGCGGATGGACCGGCCATCCCCGGTCCGCACACCACCGTGCGCTCGCCAGCGACTGAGTCGCTCTGCCGGTTGCCGACGACTGAGTCGCTGCGGCCCGCGCCGCACCCGACTCGTCTGAGTCGCTGCGAGAAAATCGCAGGTCAGGAGCCATGTACATCCCCTATCAGCGACCGAAGCGACTCAACGACAGACATAGACTAGCGAAGCCAGGGTGACATGGGGGGTAGTTGTTCCCATTCCGGGTGTGTCGATGTGTGTCGATCTCGGGTCGGTTCCCGACCATCTCCACCCGGCCAACAACGGCCCAGCGACTGACGCCTCCGACCCCAGCGACCGGAGGCCTTTCGGTAGCTGTTCAGTCGCTCCCAAAAAACCGCAGGTCAGAGGTACTGCAGAGACCCTAACAGCGACTGAAGCGACTCAAGCCCTCTATATATGACGCACACGCGCACACGCCAATGTCTTCATATACCCGGACTCAGCGTCGCTTCAGTCGCTTTTATCGCCACCCACCCCATCTGACCTGGGCTTTTCTCAGCTACCGAGGGAGCTACTCAAAACCCGCTGGGTCGCTTTTCCTCAGTCGCTGCCCTCAGCGACCCAGCGACCGAGCAGCGACCGAGCGACCGGGAGCGACTCAAGCCTCCCGCCCTGCCGGGTCGTCCCGGACTCCAGAAGGACTCCAGCAGAGCGACTGGAGCGACCGAAGCGACCCGGACCCGGAACTACCGCTTCCGGCCCGACGGCACCCGCCACCCACCCCCTCCGCGACCGGGCCGCCTTCCTTCCTTTTGGCCGAAACTCGACAGAAGAGGGAAAACTAACGTGTCTGTGCGTCACGCGAGGCTGTGAGTTAGTAATGTGACGCCATGGCATCTCCTCACGCGCAGGGTGACCGCGACAAGGTCGTCTCCAAGCTCCCCTCCTGGCTCCGTCAGGAACTCAAGATCCGTACCGCCCAACTCGGCATCGACATCCAGGAAGCCGTAGCTCAGGGCACCGCCGACTGGCGGAGCCTGGGCTCGAACCTCTCCCCCGTCGACACCTCGGGAGCGGAGTCCTTCGCCACCCTGCTGCCCGTCGGGCTCTGGGAGGAGTTCCGTACCGACTGCAAGGCACGCGGCGTCTCCCTGGTTCAAGGCCTTGCCCAGTCCGTTCAGTTGTGGCTGGAAAAGAACCCCGCTCCGACCGTCCAGCGGCCCGCCTTCACCAAGCGACTCATCGTCTGCAACCAGAAGGGCGGGGTCGGCAAGACCGCCATCACCGCGGGTACCGGCGAGGCCCTCGCCGAGGACGCCCTCGCGCTGCACCCCGTCAGGGTCTCCCGGTACTTCGCAGCCCTCACCGACAACACCCCGCACGCGCATCTCGAATCGGAACTCCTGCCCGGCCTCGGCCTGCGGGTCCTGCTCGTCGACTTCGACCCCCAGGGCCACCTCACCAAGCAACTCGGCCAGGACACCCTGCCGATGACCGGCGAGAGCCTCACCAAGCACATGTCGGGCGAAGCGGTGGCCCCCATCAAGGACCTGGTCGTCGCCATCGAGGACGACCGCTTCGGCGACCGGCTGCACCTCCTGCCGGCCTGCACCGACGCCTTCCTCCTGGATGTGAAGCTCTCCTCGGTGCGCGCACGGGAAGCAGCACTGGAGCGGGCCCTGGCCCCCCTCGAAGACGATTACGACGTCGTACTCGTCGACTGCCCGCCGAGCCTCGGGCTGAGCATGGACGCCGCCGCCTACTACGGCCGCAGGCGCCCCGAGGAGCCCTCGGGCAACTCCGGCGTGCTGATCGTGGTGCAGGCAGAGGACAGCTCCGCAGACGCCTACGACCTGCTGACCGCCCAGATCGCGGACCTCCGGGACGACCTGTCCCTCGACATCAACTACCTGGGCATCGTCGTCAACCAGTACGACAGCAGGCGCGGCTACATCGCCACCTCCTCGCTCCAGGCCTGGATGGACATCAAGGACCCGAGGGTCGTCGGTGTGATCGGCGACCTCAAGGAACAGAAGGAAGCCGTCCGGGTCAAGCGCCCCCTGCTGGCGTACGCGCCCAAGTCCGAGCAGGCGGTCGCGCTGCGCGCACTGGCCAGGGAGATCTCATGAGCAGCAAGGCCAGCCGCCTGGGCACCAGCGCCTCCTTCGGCAACGCCCGCCCCGTCAGCGCCCGCCGCGCCGCCATCAACAGCGCGACCAAGGCCCCCACCGAAGGCGCCCCTCCCCCGGTCGTCCTGCCGGTGCGCAACATCAGCCTCAACCCCGCAAACCCCCGGGCCACCCTCGGCGACCTGAGCGCCCTCGCGGGCAGCCTCAAGGACCACGGGCAGAAGCAGGCCATCACCCTGATGGCCAGGGACTCCTATCTGGCGGCCAACCCGGGCCAGCACGAGAACCTCGAACCCGACACCTCGTACGTCGTCATCGACGGCAACAGCCGGCTGGCGGCCGCCCGCGAGGCCGGCCTGCCGACCATCAAGGTCATGGTCGACGACGAGCTGGGCAGCGACCCCGACGAACTCCTGGAGTCCGCTCTGGTCGCGAACATCCACCGGCAGGCCCTCGCCCCCCTCGACGAGGCCCGCGCCCTCCAGTCGCTGCTCGCCGTCCACGGCAGCCAGCGCAAGCTGGCATCCCGGCTGCACCGCTCCCAGGGCTGGGTCGCCCAGCGACTCGCGCTGCTCGGCCTGACCCCCGAACTCCAGCAGCGACTGGAGCGCAAGGAGGTTCCGGTCGAGCTCCTGCGGGCGGTGGGCAACAAGCCGCCGGAGGAGCAGGAGGCCGAGTTCGAGCGCCTCAAGCAGGCCAAGGCCGACGAGGAGAGCGCCAAGGAGGCCTACCGCCTGACTGCCTCCGGCCCGAGAAGTGATTACGCCGTAATCACTCCTCCCCCGTCCCAGGACCCCGCCGCGACCGGCTCGAGTGATTACGCCGTAATCACTTCGCCCTCCGAGCCGGCCCCTGCCCCCGCCTCCGCCCGCCCCCCGGCGGGTGATTACGCCGTAATCACTCCGGCCTCCACGTCGTCCTCGGCGCCCGCCCCGGTGCGGGCGGGTGATGACGCCGTAATCACTCAGGCCCCGGACCCCCACCTTGCTTCCGCTTCGGATCCGGCGGGTCAAGACCTCACCTCCGCTCCCCCGGCACGCCCTGCCGATGACCCGCAAAGTGATTACGCCGTAATCACTTCCACCCCCTCCCGGACCTCGCGGCGGCCGGAGTCCCGCGCCCCCGAGCCGTCCGCCCGGGCCGCCGCACACGAGCGGACCACGGCAGAAGCCATGCCCTGGGAGGACCCGAAGGCCGTGCTCGCGATCGCCAAGCAGTGGATGACACCGGAGAACTACCGGACGCTGCTGAAGCTGGCCGACGAGGCCTCCGCCTGACGGACGACACCCGTTCCTGGCTGTGGGCGGGGTGAAGTGATTACGCCGTAATCACTTCACCC
>NZ_JBHXRV010000081.1:0-23082 GCF_042716745.1 Streptomyces sp. NPDC058663 | reverse complement strand
GCCCGGAGCAGGTGGCGCTCCAGGGTTCCATCCGGCTGACCTCGGTCACCATCCCGGCGCGCCAGATGGCCCGTCATGCCGTCGAGCGGCTCGTCGCCAGGATCGAGGGGAAGGCCGACGACGAGGTCTTCCTCCTGGAACCCGAACTCGTCGTGCGGGCGAGCAGCGGGCCGGCGCCCGTGCGGGGGTAAGGGGTGCGGCGTGACCGGCTCCTTTGCCGCACCGGACTCCTGGGCGGCGGCGTCCAGGAGTCCGGTGCGGCCCCGGGCCTCAGGCCTGGAAGGTGACGCGCGCGAGGCGTACCGGACCCCGCAGCGTGAGGCGGACGTCGTGCACACCCGTGGGCACGGTGGCGGGGACGCTCACGGTGGTGTAGTCGTAGGGCCCTGCGGTTCCCGGGGACAGTGCAAGCGCTGCCAGGGCCGGGCCGTCACCCAGTGAGAGCTCCACCGTGCCCCCGCCCGCCGCCTCCATCGTGATCCCGGCCGCCCCCGCGCCGAAGTCGCAGTCACGGTAGAGGAGTTGGCCGGTCCGGTCGGCCGCCGGGGTGACGGAGTCCCCCGACGTCTTCGTACGGTCCACGATCTCGACGTCGCTCAGCTCGTCGAAGGCCACCGCCTCCAGACCGTCCACCGTGACCGGCCGGGGGACGGACGGCTCACCGTCGAGGTCCATGGTCCGGGACAGCCGGATGTCCTCGCTGGACGCACCGACGAGGATCTCGTACGGGCCGGGTGCCACCCGGGCGCGCCCCAGCGCCACGTCCCAGAACGCCAGGGCCGCTACCGGCACCCGGAAGGTGATCTCCGCGACCTCCCCGGGCGCGAGCGTCACCCGCCGGTGCGCGGCCAGCTCCCTGCGCGGCCGTGGCACCGAAGGGTCCACGGCCCGGGTGTAGAGCTGGACGACCTCGTCCGCGGTGACGGCACCCGTGTTGCCGACCGAGAAGGACACGTGCAGTGCCCCGTCCTCGGCGCGGGTGGTCAGGCCCCCGTACGCGAAGGACGTGTACGACAGGCCGTGCCCGAAGGGGAAGAGAGGCGTGCCGGGGAAGTAGAGGTAGGTCTGGCGGCCGCCGATCACGTCGTAGTCGAGCAGGCCGGGCAGGTCCGCGTCGGCGGCGTACCAGGTCTGCGGGAGGCGGCCCGCGGGGGAGACGTCACCGGCCAGGATCCGGGCCAGGGCCGTGCCCGCCGCCTGCCCGCCGTGCGACATCCACAGCAGCGCCGGCACCTCGGTGTGATCGAGCGCGTACGGGTACGACGACACCAGCGCCAGCACCGTGTTCGGGTTCGCGGTGCGGGCCGCGCCCAGCAGGCGTTCCTGGTGGGCGGGCAGGGCCAGGGTCGTGCGGTCCTCGGTCTCGCGGCCGTTGATGTGCGGATCGTTGCCCGCGACGACCACGACCACGTCCGCGTCCGAGGCGGCCCTGCGCACCGCGTCCTCGCCGCACTCGACGACGACGCGCTCGAAGATCTCCCCTTCCCCTTCGGCAACCTTCAGGCCGTCGGCGGCAACACAGACAGGAAGACCTGTACCCATGTGCCGAAGAAGGTGTCCGTGCCCGTGCGGTTCCCAGCGGAACGTCTCCTGGACGACCCAGCCCCCCGGCTGGTCGGCGGAGGCCCGGAGATACGCGTCGTCGGCGACGGAGAGATAGCGGCCGTCGGGGGCGCGCAGCGTCAGCACGCCCTCGCCCCAGTCGGCGAGCGAGAGTTCGGTGCCGTGCGCACCGGTGGTGAGCGGGGGCAGGTCCGTCCGGCCGGCCAGCAGGGCCGGGTCGAGGGTGCCTTCGGCGCCGCGCACCTCGTCGTCGGCGTCCGCATCGGGGACGTGCAGGAAGGTTCCGTCCGAGGTCTTGAGCAGGATCCGGTCCACGCCCTCCGCGAACCGCACGCACTGGGGGCCGAACCGCTCCGCCAGGCCGGAGCGCGGCGTGCTGCGGTGCAGGAGCGTGCCGCTGTACCAGTCGCGCTTGCACTCGTCGGCGAGCAGGCCGACCACCGCGATCCGGGTGCCGGGCGCCAGCGGCAGCAGACCGCCGTTGTTCTTGAGCAGGACGACGGACTGCTCGGCAGCCTCCTGGGCGAGCGCCCGGTGGGCGGGGGTGTCGAAGTCCGCGGTATGCGCGTGGTCGGCGGTGTGCGCGCGGTCCGCGGTGTGCCCGTGCGGGTCGAGCTCCGGGTCGAACTCGCCGAGGCGGAAGCGGACCGAGAGCTGGCGGCGGACCGCCTCGTCGATGTCCGACTCACTCAGCAGGCCCTGCTCCAGGGCGCCGCGGACCCGCGCGGTGATCTTCGAGCCGTCGGTGCCGTGGTCGGTGAAGCTGTCGACGCCGGCCCGCAGCGCCGCGGCCGTCGCCTCCTCGTGGGTGTCGAAGTAGTGCTCGGAGTCGACCAGGTTGGAGGGGGCGCCCGCGTCCGAGCAGACCAGCAGGTCCTCTTCCGTCCAGGTGCGCAGGTGCTCCCGCAGATACGGGGAGAGGTGGTTCGGGCGCCCGTTGACCAGGTTGTAGGCAGGCATCACCCCGGCCACCGCGCCCGCCTCGACCGTCTCGCGGAAGGCGCGCAGGTCGTACTCGTGCAGGACGCGGGGGCGGACCGAGGAGGAGGTGACGTCGCGGCCCGTCTCGTTGTTGTGGGCCAGCCAGTGCTTGAGGACGGGTGCGGTGCGCCAGTACGCGGGGTGTTCGCTGCGCAGGCCGCGCGTGTAGGCGGTGGCGATGGCGGAGGTGAGCCCCGGGTCCTCCGAGTAGCCCTCCTCGTTGCGGCCCCACAGGGGGTGGCGCAGCAGGTTGACGGTGGGGGCCCAGACGTTCAGCCCCACGCGGTCGTCGCGGGCGCGCATCGCGCGGACCTCCTTGGACACCGCCTCGCCGACCCGTCGTACGAGGTCCGTGTTCCACGTCGCGCCCAGGCCCACGGCCTGCGGGAAGACCGTGGCGGGCCCCATCCAGGCCACGCCGTGCAGGGCCTCCTGGCCGGTGCGGAACGCGGCGATGCCGAGCCTTTCCACGGCGGGCGCGAACTGGTGCAGGAAGCCGGTTTTCTCATCGAGCGTGAGCTGCGACAGAAGGTCGTCGACGCGCTTCGCGAGGGGCAGCAGCGGATCACGGAAAGGCAGTGGTGTGTGCGACGTGTGTGCGGACACGTGGGATCCCCTTGAGCCGGGACAGTGGTTTTTTGCGAAGCGCTTCGATGCTCGTCAGGGACCGGCATACGTGTCAAGGGAATGGCGTCAACGCATGAATCAAGGCGTGCAGGACGCGTACTCCCGACCCCCGGAGGAATCTTTGGAACGACTCTTGTGCGCCTTTGGGAGTTCACTTAACCTCGCAGCAACATCGAAGCGCTTCGACTAGGTGTCACGTCGCCATCACGTCGCAAGGGTGGGAAGTCCGCTTCGGAGCAGTCCGGTTCAGCCAGTTCCAGTTCCGCCACCGCAACCGCGGCCTGCCGACGGTTGACCAGGTGCGCCATGAAGGGTTGACGCAATGACGTCGAATGTCACTTCCTCCGGACCGAGCCGGAGAAAGTTCCTTCTCTCCACGGCGGTCGCCACCGCGGCGGTGGCCGGGGGGATGCCGCTGCTCAGCGCCTGCGGCGGTGCGGAGAAGAAGTCTCAGAAGGAGGGCGCCACGTCCCACAAGGGCGCCGACAAGCTGATCCCGGCGTACGTGGCGAGCACGGTCAGCAAGCCGGACCTGCCGTCGAAGAACGGCTCGGCGGACGGTTACCTCGCCAAGACCGACCTCGCGGCCCTCGCCGCCTCGGTCCCGGTCAAGCTCGGCACCGGCGCGCCCGTCAAGATCATGTCGCCGTTCTGGGGCTCCCCTCCGAAGGCCGGTTGCGCGTACTACACGGCGGCCGACGCGGCGGCGGGCACGAAGATCACGTGGCAGAACCAGGACGGCAACACCTACGGCGAGAAGCTCGGCGCCGTTCTCGCCTCCAGCTCCATACCGGACATGGTGGTCGTGCCCAGCTGGGAGCTGGTCGGCAAGATCTCGAACGCGGTGACCGCCAAGTTCATGGACCTCGGCCCCTACCTGGCGGGCGACAACGTGAAGAAGTACCCGAACCTGGCCGCGATCCCCTCCGACTCCTGGCGCATGAGCATCTTCGGCGGCGCGCTGCGCGGCATCCCGATGCCGTCCGCAGCCGCGACCTTCATCGTGCCCTACTACCGCAAGGACGTCTTCGACAAGAAGGGCTGGTCGGCGCCCAAATCGCCCGAGGAATTCCTCAGTTGGGCGAAGGAGGCCACCAGCGCCAGGGCCAAGGTCTACGCCTGCGGCGACATGACCTGGACCGCGACGAACATCTTCGGCGTCCGCTCCTCCGGGTCGCTCGGCTGGAACATCGGCGACGACGGCAAGCTGACGTACCGCATCGAGCAGCCCGAGTACCTGGAAGCCCTGGAGTGGACCCGCAAGCTCTTCGACGCCGGCGTGGTCCACCCCGACGACAAGGCACGTACCGGCGACGCGGGCCAGCGGTTCACCTCCGGGCAGATCCTGGTCTACAACAACGACATGTCCCACTGGTACGCGAGGGCCGCCGAACAGGCGCTGTCCCAACCGGACTTCAGAATCGAAGGCATGGACATCTTCGGCGCCGACGGAGGCAACCCCACGCTGTGGGCGTCCCAGCCCGCCACCATCTGGTCGCTGATCCGCAAGGGCGCCTCGAAGGAGACCGTGGAGAACGCCCTGGCCGCCGCCAACTTCTCTGCGGCGCCGTACGGCACCAAGGAGCGGATGGTCGTCGACTACGGCGTCGAGGGCACCCACTACACGGTCAAGGACGGCGTCCCCGTCAAGAACGACCTGGGCAACTCCGAGGTGATGAACGCCTGGTCGATGCTGGCCGCCCCGGCCCCCTACTTCGCACACCCCGACCTTCCCGAAACCGCCCGCAAGCAGGTCGAGTGGCAACAGCGCATGGGCGCCTTCGCCAAGAGGACGTCCACGTACGGCATGAACATCGTCGAGCCGAGCCGATACGCCGGCCTCGCCAGCCAGTTCGAGCAGCTTGAGATCGACTACGTGCGGGGCAACAAAAAGCTGTCCGACGTGCAGGCCGCCATCGCCACCTGGAAGTCCTCCGGCGGCGACAAGCTGCGCGACTGGTACAAGGAGCTCCTCGACAAGAACGGCAGCGGCAACTGATGTCACTGACAGCCCGGAGCAGGCCCCCAGGGGCCTCTCCCCCCGCCGCCGGGGAGGAGCCGAAGGAGGCGGACCCCGGTCCTGCCGCCGAGACACCACCCCTGCGCCGAACGGTCCTGGCCGGCCGGATTCCCTGGCGGCTCCGGCTGCGCCGCGACCGCACGCTCATCCTGATGACCCTGCCCGTCGTCGTCCTGCTCCTGCTCTTCCACTACGTCCCGCTGCTGGGCAATGTCACCGCCTTCCAGGACTACGATCCGTATGCCTCCAGCAACGGCATCATGGCGATCTTCGAAAGCCCCTGGGTCGGCATCGAACAGTTCACCCGGATGCTCCAGGACCCGCTGTTCTGGAGTGCCACGAAGAACACCCTCGTCCTGTTCGCGCTCCAACTGGTGCTGTTCTTCCCGGTCCCCATCGCTCTCGCGCTGGTCATCAACAGCGTGATCCGCCCCCGCGTACGGGCCGTCGCCCAGGCGATCATGTACCTCCCGCACTTCTTCTCCTGGGTCCTCGTCGTCACCGTCTTCCAGCAGATCTTCGGCGGCGCGGGCATCATCGCCCAGACCCTCCAGGACCACGGCTGGGACGGCTTCGACCTGATGACCAACGCGGACCTGTTCAAATACCTGGTCACCGCGCAGGCCGTGTGGAAGGACGCCGGCTGGGGGATCATCGTCTTCCTCGCCGCACTGGCTGCCGTCAGCACCGACCTGTACGAGGCGGCAGCCATGGACGGCGCGGGGCGCTGGCGGCGCATGTGGCACGTGACGCTGCCCGCACTGCGCCCGGTGATCGCACTGCTGCTGGTGCTCAGGGTCGGCGACGCGCTGACCGTCGGGTTCGAACAGTTCCTGCTCCAGCGCAGCGCGGTCGGAGCGGGGGCCAGCGAGGTCCTGGACACGTACGTGTGGAACACGGGCATCCAGAACGGCGACTTCAGCTACGCGGCAGCGGTCGGGCTGGTCAAGGGACTCATCGGAATCTGCCTCGTCCTGGGCGCGAACAAGTTCGCACACCTGCTGGGCGAGCAGGGGGTGTACAAGAAGTGAGCCTCAACACGCAGCTCGTCCGCAGCCTCAAGGCGCCACCCCGCCCCGCGTGGGAGGAGCCGCCGAGCAGGGCAGGCCTCACCTTCAAGGGCGGGTTCCTGCTGTTCTGCTGCCTGGGGGTGCTCGGTCCTTTGTGGATCGTGATCGTCACCAGCCTCTCCCCGAAGGCCGTGATCGACCGGGTCGGCGGCCTCGTCGTGATCCCCCAGGGCATCACCTTCGTCAACTACACCGAACTGCTCGGCGGCGGCCAGGTCAGCCGGGCGATCATGGTCTCGGTCGGCGTCACGCTCTTCGGCACGCTGTTCTCGATGACGGTGTCGGTACTGGCGGCCTACGGCCTCTCGCGGCCGGGGAGCCTGGGCCACCGGTACTTCCTGATGACCATCATGGCGACCATGTTCTTCGGGGCCGGACTCATCCCCACGTATCTGCTGGTGCAGTCCCTCGGCCTCACCGACAACTACCTGTCGCTGGTCCTGCCGAGTGCGGTCAGCGTCTTCAACATCCTCGTCCTGCGGGCCTTCTTCATGGGGATCTCCCCCGAACTCACCGAGTCCGCCCGCATCGACGGTGCCGGTGACCTGCGCATCCTGCTGACCATCATCCTGCCGCTGTCGCGGGCGGTGGTGGCCGTCATCTCGCTGTTCTACGCGGTCGGTTACTGGAGTGCCTGGTTCAACGCCTCCATCTACCTCACCGACCAGGAGATGATGCCGCTGCAGAACGTGCTCATCCAGCTGGTCCAGAGGAACACCGAGATGCCGACCGGCCTCCAGCAGGCGGTCCGTACCGGCCAGCTCTCCGCCCTGGGACTCCAGATGGCCGTCATGGTGCTCGCGCTGATCCCCGTCGCGGTGGCCTCGCCCTTCGTCCAGCGTCATTTCAAGAAGGGCATGCTCACCGGCGCCATCAAGGGCTGAAGCACGGCTCCTCGCGCAGTACCGCGGGCCGGGCCCCGTGCCGTACGGCGGCCCGGCCCGCCCCCTCCTACCTCCTCCGGTGACGCGCAGCCGCACCATGCGTCGCCGCAGTGGGCCGCGCCTCTCCGTCATGGGGGCGCGGCAGCATCCCCCGCAATCCCCCCACCCGTGGAAGGGACACCATGGTCAAGAGCGCGATACGCAAAGTCACCACGGCGGTACTGGCACCGGCAATGGCTCTCGGCGCCGTCGTCGGCCTGGCCGCAGCCCCCGCTTCCGCAGCGGTCTGGAACTCCTGCGACCAATGGGGCAACACCAGCCTGAACGGCTACAAGCTCTACAACAACATCTGGGGCTCCGGCGCCGGCAGCCAGTGCACCTGGGCCAACTCCGGCACCAACTGGGGCGTCTGGGCCAACCACCCCAACACCGGCGGCATCAAGTCCTACCCCAACTCGACGAAGACGATCAACAAGCCGATCTCCTCCCTCGGCTGGCTCAACAGCACCTACAACGTCAGCGTCCCGTCGTCCGGCGCCTACAACACGGCGTACGACATCTGGGACGACAACCACCAGTACGAGATCATGCTCTGGGTCAACCACAACGGAGCCGTAGGACCGCTCGGCACCTGGCAGGCCACCGTCACGCTCGGCGGACACAGCTGGAACGTCTACAAGGGCACCAACGGGGCGAACCAGGTGTTCTCGTTCCTGCGGACGTCCGACTCCAACTCCGGCACCGTGGACATCAAGCCGATCCTCCAGTGGATCGCGAACACCAAGGGCTGGATGCCCGCCAACGAGGTCATCGGCGACGTGCAGTTCGGCTACGAGGTCACCTCGTCGTCCGGCGGCCTCAACTTCACCACCAACAACCTGACGATCAGCGGCGGCTGACCCCGCCCCGCCACCGCACCGCCGGAGACGTCCGGCACACCACCAGGGCCGGGGCCGGTCCGCGTCCCTCCCCGGGCGCGGACCGGCCCCGGTCCCTTGCGTATCGGCCGTTGCCCGGTCAGCGCCGGGCGAACTGGACCCCGGTGGGCTGGACGACGTCCGGCCGTACCGCCATCGCGTCGATGGTCAGCCGCTCGCCATGGATGTCGGTGAGCCTGACGGAGCCGCCGCAGCCGTTGCCGTCCGCCGCGATGAAGTAGTTGAAGGCGGTACGCGGCAGTTTCCGCCAGCCCCCTGCTGTACGCACTTCCAGTACGGCAACGGGATTGCGGTGGCCGATCGCCTGGAGGGCGCACCAGTGGGCGCTGGAACCGGTCTTGTAGCGGAGGGAGATCTTCTCGGAGGTGCCGGGGCTCACCAGGCTCCATGTGATGGGTATCCGGCCGAGCTTGAGGTCCGCCAGCTTCGCGAACGCCTGCTGGCTGAGGTCGATCTGACCGGGTGCGCACGGCAGCGGGCATTCGTTGGTGATCCGTACCGTGACCGACTTGCCGTTCGCCGCGCGGACGAGCACGTGAGCGCCGCACGCCCGGGACGTCTCGTAGTCGGTGGTGTTCATGGCCGCGACCATGAGGTCGGGGCTCGGTCCGAACAGGCAGGCGCCGTTTCCGTCCCCGGCCTCGTATGCGGTGGCGACCCCCCGGTGCTGGGCGGACTGCAGCCGTCCTCCTGACTGCGCGGGCGGAGCGGGCCTTGGCGCGGGCCGCGGGGGCCGGGTGGCGGCTGTGGGCGACGGGCTCGCCGAAGTGGTGGGCGCGGTACGCGTCGGTGTGGGGGAGCCGCTCGGCGTGGCCGTCGGGAGCGGGGCGCTCGTCCGGTCGGCGGCGGTGCCGGGCGCGGGGGAGGGTACGGGGGCCAAGGAGGTGGTGGCGACGGTCCGTGCCCCGGATTCCCCGTCGGGGACCAGGGCGACGGCCAGACCGACGAGAACGCCTGCGGCGAGGAGCGCCGACGCGGCGCCCAGCAGGAGCTTGCGCCGGTGCCGGCGCTGCCGCGCGGCCTGCCTCGGTGTGTTCATGTGCTGTCCGTTCGCAGAGACGAGTCGATGGTGCACTGCTGAGTGGCCGCTGCGAGCCCGAAGGTTGCCGGTGACTTGTTCCCCTACTGCCGTGGCGCCGTCCCGCGCCGGTGCAGCCACTTCAGTTGGGCCGCGGTGTTGCGGCCGAAGCCGCCGCCGTGGTCGGCGAAGGGCCACACCGTCATGGTCCTGTCATCCCCCGCGTAGTGGTTGAAGGCGGCGTACACCGTGGAAGGCGGGCAGATGGGGTCCATGAGGCCGACGCTGAACAGCACCGGCGCACTGGCCCGGGTGGCGAAGTGGACGGCGTCGAAGTAGTCGAGTGGGCCGAAGGCTTCCTCGACGCGGTGCGGGCTGTGCCAGCGCAGGTACTTGACGATCTCCTGGTACGGCCCCTCCGTGCTGGTCCGCGCCGCCTCGCGGAAGTGGCACAGGAAGGGGACGTCGGCCATGGCCGCCGCCACCTTCTCCGGGGCGAGTGCGGCGACCGCGAGACTCAGGCCGCCGCCCTGGCTGCCCCCGGACACGACGACCCGGCCGCTGTCGAGACCGGGCAGTTCGGCGACCGCGTCGACGGCGCGCACACAGTCCGTCATCAGGCGGCGGTAGTAGTGGTGGCGGGGCGAGTCGATGCCGCGGGTCATGAAGCCCTCGACCCATTGGGTGCCGTCGCCCTCCCCGCGGTCCGGGGTGTCGTGGCCCTGGCCGCGGCTGTCGACGACGAGCTGGGCGTATCCCGCCGCGGACCACAGCAGGTGATCGGTGGGCAGCCCGCGGCCACCGCAGTAACCGGCGTAACTGACGACGACCGGCAAGGGACTCCCGGCACCGCGCGGGCGCAGCAGCCAGGCCGCCACCGGTTCGCCGTTCCAGCCGGGGAAGCGTACGTCGTCCACCTCGACGGTGCTCAGCAGGTGCTGCTCGGTGACCCGCTCGGCCTTCACCGCGCCGCCGTGCGAGCGGGCCTCGGCGAGGGTCTCCTGCCAGAACGCGTCGAAGTCCGTCGGAACGTACAACTGGGATTGGTGGGCGGTGAGTTCGTGGCGGGTCGACTCGGTCACGGACATGGCAATCCTTCGGGAGATCGGGAAAGGGAGAGATCGGAAAAGGGAGAGGTCGGGGAAAGGGGAGGGCGTGGGGGACATGGCGGTGCCCTGGCCGCCCGGGGAGGAGGGCGGCCAGGGCACCGGCCGGACGGGGGTGGGTCACTCCGCCTTGACGGCCGTACCGGTGACCGCGGCACCGGACTTGGTGACCTTGTACTTCACCTTGGCGCCGCTGTAGAAGTGGAAGGTCAGGTTCGCCGTCTCGCCCTCCCGCAGTGCCTTGATGAAGGCGGGGGTCAGGACGATCGTGCCCTTCGCGACGTCCGGCGAGAACGCCTGGTTGAACTCCTGGAACGGAGTCCAGCTGGTCGGCCCGGCGTTGGTGCCGTCGCCGTACGTGGCCTCCATCGTCGCCAGCTGGTCACCCTGGTACTTCGTCGGAATCGCGAACGCCTCGGTGGTCCCGTCGGCGTTCGACAGTTCCGGGGTGTCGTAGGTGACCACGTCGATCTTCCAGGGCAGACCGCGCGAGAACCGGGCCTGGAGCGACGCGTTGACCCCGTACTCCCGGTTGCCGGCCAGCCGGGTCACGGTCTTCTGCGTGAGGGTGAGCCGGCTGTCGAAGATGCTGTAGTCCCGGCCCTCGACGAGCTTGGCCTCGCCGTGCCACAGACCCTTGAACGTGGTGCCGTTCAGGTGGAGCGTGAACGACTTGGGGCCGAGCGGCTTCGCCTTCGCCACGTAGATCTTGTCGAAGGAGGTGGTTCCCGAACGGGTGGTCCAGCTCGACTTGATCCACGTGAACAGCTCCGGGTCCCGCCACTTCAGGGTGGCCCGGTTCAGGTAGGCGAAGTTGTCCCACAGGGCGGTGGTGACGCCGGCCTTGCGCGCCGCGTGACCGAGGTGCTCGTAGTACTTCAGCGCCTCGCCCCGCTCGACGCGGTCGGGGTGGTGGTGGTCGGGCCAGCTCAGCAGGCCGTACTCGCCGAGGTAGACGGGCACGCCCTTGCTGGTGAAGATCTCCTTCATCCGGCCGAAGGCGTCCTCCAGGTCGTTCCTGGAGGCCTCGTCGTAGTGGGTGCCGCCCGCGATGTTCACGCTGAACGGGTACCAGCTGTAGTAGTGCACGGTGGCGACCAGATGGCGGTCGCGCAGCGACGTGATCAGGGTGTGCAGAGCGTCCATGAAGGCCGGGTCGGGGCTGCCGGCCGGCGTGGTCAGGACGAGCAGGCGGTCCTTGTTCCTGCCGCCCGAGGCGCGGACGACTGTGTGGAACGAGGTCTGCAGTTCGTGGTTGTACGCGATCTTCTGCTCAGGCGTGGCGTCGGCGTAGCCCGGCTCGTTGATGCCCTCGAAGAGCAGGGTCCGCGGCGCGTCCTTGAACGTCTCGGAGATCTGGGTCCACAGGGAGTTGAAGCGGGCCAGGACGTTGTCGTGATCCTTGGTGATCTTCTCGACCCACTGCCACGAGTCGTGGTGGACGTTGAGCACCACGTAGAGGCCCTCGGCGAGGGCGAAGTCGACGACCTCCTTGACACGGGCCATGTACTCGGCCTTCACGGCGTAGGGCGCGGTGGCGGCCTGGTGCGCGCTCCAGGTCACCGGGATGCGCACGCTCTTGAAGCCGTGTCCGCGGACCGCCTTGAACAGCTCCCTGCTGGCCTTGGGGTTGCCCCAGGACGTCTCGTCCGGAATCGCGTCCAGGGAGTTGCCCAGGTTCCAGCTCGGCTGCATCGCCGCGACGGCGTCCATGGCGCGGGCCGGGACCTCGACCGCGGCGGGGGCCGGCTGCTCCGGGGCGGCGGGTGCGGCGGGTGCGGCGGGCGGGCCGGGCGCGGCGAGAGCGGTGCCGGACAGCCCCAGGACGAGGAGCAGCGCCATCAGCAGGCCGTACAGGCGTCCTGGACCGTGGCTGCGGTGGTGGTCGGCTCTGGGTATGTGCTTCACAGGGTCGTGCCTTTCGGTCGGTGGTGCGGGGAATCGGTCCGGGTCAGCCGTCGAGGGGCTCGTAGTCGAACCAGTCGAAGTGCAGGGTGCCGTCGGCGGCGTACATGCCGATGACGCGTCCGGTGAAACCGCCGGCGACCTCGGTCGACAGGTAGCGGCCGTCGAGGCGGGCGAGTTCGGTGAAGGTGCCGTCGGCCGACTCGAAGCCGAGCGAGACGACATCGGGCCCGGTGCACGGCCCGCCCTCGGGGGGCGGGGCCGTCGAAAGGACGAGGACCAACGGCCCTTCCGGCACGCCCCGTTGCGCCACGACCGTGCGCAGCGAGCCGACGCGCGCGATCACCCGGACTTCCCCGCCGGAGACCTCGACCCCGTAGTGGTGCCGCTCGTCCAGGCGTACGGCGAGCCCGCCGCGCCCCTCGCAGGGGTCGACCAGGGTGCGCGCCCGGCCCGTGACGTGCTGTTGGCGTCGTCCGGTGAACACCACGTCGGGCTCGTCCAGGGACGCACCGCGCGCACGCAGCGTCAGCCACCCGGGGCGCTCCCTGGTGGTGCAGTGCTCCGCCGGCCGGTCGCGTACGGAGATCCAGGAGGGCCGCAGTCCGGCCGTCTCGAAGTCGTCCCGCCGCTCCTCGGGCGGCCCGGGGAGGAGCGGCCACGGCAGCTCGGGCAGCTCCAGGGAGACCTCGCCGACGACCGGCCAGCCGTCCACCCAGGTCACGGGGGTCAGGAAGGTCTCCCGGCCGAGCACGTGCCAGCCCGGTGTGCCGCCGCCGGGCCGGACGCCGAGCAGGACCATCCACCAGGAGCCGTCGGGGCCCTGGACCAGGTCGGCGTGGCCGGTGTTCTGCACGGGACGGTCGGTTCCCCGGTGGGTGAGGACCGGGTTGTCCGGGCACGGCTCGAACGGCCCTGCGGGGGAGGCGGCGCGGGCGATCGACACCCCGTGGCCGCGCTCGGTGCCGCCCTCGGCGATGAGCAGGTACCAGTGGTCGCCGATCCGGTAGAGGTGCGGCGCCTCCGGGGCCTTGGCGTCGGGCCCGCCCGCCCAGACGTGGTGCGGTGTGCCGTACGTCTGTCCGGTGGCCGGGTCGATACGGACCTGCCACCCCCCGGCGACCGTGCACCAGCAGGTGCCGTCCTCGTCCCAGGCCAGGTCGGGGTCGATGCCGGGCACGTCCGGCGCAGGGATGGGATCGGACCACGGCCCTGCGGGGTCGGTGGCGGTGACGATCAGGTTGCCGCCGCCCTTGCTGCAGTTGGTGACGATCAGAAAGAAGCGGCCCTCGTGGTGGCGCAGGGTGGGGGCGTAGATCCCGCCGGAGGACCACGCGGAGGCGAGCGGCAGCTGCTCCGGCCGGTCCAGGACGTTGCCGATTTGCGTCCAGTGGACCAGGTCGCGGCTGTGGAAGAGGGGTATCCCGGGGAAGTACTCGAAGCTGGAGCAGGCGAGGTAGTAGTCGTCGCCGACCCGGCAGACGCTGGGGTCGGGGTGGAGGCCGGGGACCACGGGGTTGGTGGGGCGGATGTCCGGCCTGCGCGAAGGAGGCACCAGGGGACCTCTCATCAATTCGATGGGTGTGGAGGGTGCGGGAGGGTCGGTCGTGAGGCGGGCGTGGGCGGCTCGGTGGTGAAGCGGGCGCGGGAGGCTCAGGACAGGGCCGCGGGCCAGGTCAGGCCCGGCCGGCCTGGCCGGGCCCGCGCAGGACCGCGCAGCCGCCGGGCGGCAGTTCGCGGGCAGGGGCGTCGGTGAGCAGGTCGTGGGCGGGCTCCGGCAGGGGCACGACCTCGGCGGTGTGGTTGAGCAGCACCTGCCAGTGGCGGCCGTCGGGGGCGCGGCGGGTGACGGCCTCGACACCGGCGGGCAGGCCGGGTGCTTCCGGACCGGCACCCGCCTCCGTCAGCAGCCGGCCGACCAGGACCGCGTAATCGACGTCGCTCAGGCGGGTGGAGACGTACCAGCCCTGCCCGGTGCCGGAGCGGTGCCGGGTGATGGCGGGGCGGTCCGCGAGCATGCCGTGGGTGTACGCGGCGAGGGTCTCGGCGCCCTCGGCGTGCACGACCTCGCTCCAGACCGTGCCGCGCGTCCCGTCGGAGAGGGTGACCTGCTCGTCCTCCCGCAGCGGCCGGTACTCCTCGACGCGGATGCCCAGCGCCTCGCGCAGCGGTGCGGCCGGGTAGCCGCCGAGCCTGGCCTGCATGCGGTCGTCGACGAAGCCGGCCGCGTGCTGGACCAGGAGCGTCCCGCCGCCCTCCACGTAACGGCGCAGGTTCTCGGCACCCCTGTCGGACAGCAGGAAGAGGGCCGGGGCGATGACGAGCAGGTAGCGGCCCAGCTCGTGCTCCGGGTGGGCGAAGTCGACGGTGGTGCCCGCGTCCCACAGCGCGCGGTGCGCCCGGACGAGTTCCCCGTGGTAGTCGAGCCGCGAGGACGGCAGCCCGTCCACGCCCAGCGCCCACCAGGCGTCCGGGTCGTCCAGCACGGCCACCTGCGCGGTGACCGTGGAGCCCGCCAGCTCACCGAGCCGCGTCACCGCCTCGCCGAGCTCGGTCACCTCGCGGAAGATCCGGCTGTCGGGGCCCGCGTGCGGGACCATCGCCGAGTGCCAGGTCTCGGCACCGGCCCGGGACTGCCGCCACTGGAAGAACAGGGCGCCCTCCGAGCCGCGGGCGATGTGGGAGAGGGAGTGGCGCAGGATGTCGCCCGGCTCCTTGGCGAGGATCCGGCCGCCGTCGTACACGGTGTTGGTGCCCTGCTCCATCAGCAGCCAGGGGCCGCCGCCGCTCAGGGAACGGGTGCGGTCGGCGTGCACGGCTGCGCTCGCGGCGGCGTCCACGCCGGGTGCGGTCGGGTACTGGTCGGAGGAGACGACGTCGACTTCCCGGGCGAGGGCCCACAGGTCCACGTTCTGGTAGGAGGGCAGCATCAGATTGGTCGTCACGGGCCGGTCGCTGTGCGCGCGGATCGCGTCGCGCTGCTCGCGGTAGGCGGCGACGATCTCGTCGGACCAGAAGCGGCGGAAGTCCACCGCCTGGCCGGGGTTCGTGTGCCACTGCGAGGTGCGCGGCGGCAGCACCTGCTCCCAGGACGTGTAGCGCTGGCTCCAGAAGGCCGTGCCCCAGGCCTCGTTGAGGGTGTCCAGTGAGCCGTGCCGCTCGCGCAGCCACACCCGGAAGGCGGCGGCGCTGTGGTCGCACCAGCAGAGCGTGCCGTACTCGTTGTGCACGTGCCACAGCGCGAGAGCCGGGTGGTCGCCGTACCGTTCTGCCAGCGCGGCGGCGATTCTGCGGGCCGCGTTCCGGTAGGCCGGGGCGGCGAGGCAGTAGGTGTCGCGGCTGCCGTGGGTGAGGCGGACGCCCTCGGGGGTGACCGGCAGGGCGTCGGGGTGGGCCAGGGTGAACCAGGGCGGCGGGGAGGCCGTCGGGGTGGCGAGGTCGACGGCCACGCCGTTCGCGTGCAGGCGCTCCACATGGGCGTCGAGCCAGGCGAAGTCGTAGCGCCCCTCCTCGGGTTCGAGCAGCGACCAGGAGAAGACGCCCAGGGTGGCCAGGTTGACCCTGGCCCGGCGCATCAGCGCGTCGTCCTCCTTCCACACCGACTCGTCCCACTGCTCGGGGTTGTAGTCCCCGCCGAAGGCCAGGCCACCCAGGCGGTCGGTGATGCTGCGAGTCGTCATGACGATTCCTCGGGTAGGGGGAGTGGTTCTCCGGCGGACAGGCGGGCCGGGTGACTGCGGAAACGGGGTGACTGGCGGGCCCGGTGACTGCGATGACGGGTGGCTGCGGTACGGGTGCCTCCCGTGGCCACTCGCCCGGCCGCGAGCGCGGGCGCGAGGGTGAACGAGCGGCCCCGCCATACCTGAGTCGAAGCGCTTCACCGCCTGCCGCACGTTAACGGTGAACTTTCATGCAGCACAAGGGTCCCCATCGCGTCACGCTCCTTGTGCCGGCCTCTCGACGGATCGCCGGCGCACAGCGCGCAGTTGAAGCGCTTCGGTACCATCATTGCCAGCCCAGTGGCAGCCGGGGGGGTACGAGGTGGACCGGTGGGAAGTGACGTGGTCGTCCTGGGCCAAGTAGCGCCAGTGACGGCCGAGGAAGGTCAGGCCCGCGTGGTCGAGGATCCTGTGGAGGACCCCGCTGCCCCCGGGGCAGGGTGACTCGACCGCCTGCTGGACGTGCCGCCCGGTGGAAGGCGGCGTCGTGCGCGTCGAGCTGGTCGACGTCGTGCCGGTGCTCGCGCGCCGGCTGCAGGCGGTCTTGAGCGCCGGGAGTTGGTGCGCGAGGCCGGCCACCTACGTGCCGTCGACGCGGCGTACCGTCAGGGCCCGGGCGACGGACAGCGCCCTGACGGCTTTGGGCGCGAGGTTGCGGGCCGGCCCCAACCGGCGGTCCGGCTCCGGCTCGGGTGGCAGCTTCGAACCCGGCGGGAGGGCCCCGGTGCTGATCGGCTTCCGACGCAGGCCCCGGCCGCCGGACGACGTGTCGTCCCACCTCCTGGAGCGCCCGCCTACAGCCGCTCACAGCTCCCTGACCTCCGGCACCGTACCCCCCTCGGGCGCCGTGACCGTCGCAGGACCGCCCCGGGCGTCGCGGATCACCCGGTAGGTCGCCGCCGTGCCGCCCTCGTGGTCGGGGACGGTGACGGTGGTGTCGTGCGTGCCGGGTGCGACCAGCAGCGTGAGGCCGTCGCTCCAGTCGCCGTCGGGGCGCTGTTCGTCGGCGCCGAGCGGCAGTACCGCGCCGGGGCGGACGTACAGCGGCAGGCTGTCGAAGCCGTGGTGCTCGCGGCGCCAGACCGGGCCCCGTACCTGCTCACCGGACAGCAGGTGGGTCCAGGTCCCTTCGGGGAGGTAGAACTCGACGTCGCCGTCCTCGGTGAACACCGGTGCCACGAGCAGGTCGGGGCCGAGCATGTACTGCCGGTCGAGGGTGCGGGACGTCGGGTCCCCGGGGAACTCCAGGAGCATGGGCCGCATCAGGGGCACGCCGTCGCGGTGTGCCTCGGCCGCCGCGCCGTAGAGATAGGGCATCAGGCGGTGCTTGAGGCGGGTGAACTTCCGCGTGACGTCGACCGCTTCGTCACCGAACTCCCACGGCACGCGGTAGGAGTTGGATCCGTGCAGCCGGCTGTGCGAGGACAGCAGGCCGAAGGCCAGCCAGCGCTTGAAGACGGCCGGGTCGGGCGTGCCCTCGAAGCCGCCGATGTCGTGCGACCAGAAGCCGAAGCCGGACAGCGACAGCGAGAGCCCGCCGCGCAACGACTCCGCCATCGCACCGAACGACGCCCAGCAGTCGCCGCCCCAGTGCACCGGGAACTGCTGGCCGCCCGCCGTGGCCGAACGGGCGAAGAGCACCGCGTCCCCGGTGCCGCGTTCCTTCTGGAGCAGCTCGAAGACGACCTGGTTGTAGAGGTGCGTGTAGTAGTTGTGCATGCGCTCCGGGTCGGAGCCGTCGTGCCAGCGGACGTCGGTGGGGATGCGCTCGCCGAAGTCCGTCTTGAAGCAGTCGACGCCCTGGTCGAGAAGGCCCTTCAGCTGGTCCTGGAACCAGGCGCAGGCTTCCGGGTTGGTGAAGTCGACAAGACCCATGCCGGCCTGCCACAGGTCCCACTGCCAGATGTCGCCGTTCGGCCGCCGCACCAGATATCCGTGCCGTACGGCCTCGTCGAACAGGGCGGACTTCTGGGCGATGTACGGGTTGATCCAGACGGAGATCCGCAGACCCCGCTCCTTGAGGCGGTCCAGCATGCCCTGCGGGTCGGGGAACACGTCCGGGTCCCAGGTGAAGTCCGACCACTGGTACTCGCGCATCCAGAAGCAGTCGAAGTGGAAGACGCTCAGCGGGATGTCCCGTTCGGCCATGCCGTCGACGAAGGACGTGACGGTCTGCTCGTCGTACTGCGTGGTGAACGACGTGGTCAGCCACAGGCCGAAGGACCAGGCCGGCGGCAGCGCAGGGCGGCCGGTGAGCGCGGTGTAACGGCGCAGCACGTCCTTGGGCGTGGGACCCGCGACGACGTAGTACGTCATTGTCTGGTCCTCGACGCTGAACTGCAGCCGGCCGACCGATTCGGAGCCGACCTCGTAGCCGACCCTGCCCGGGTGGTCCACGAACACCCCGTACGCGCCGCCGGGGGAGAGGTGCAGGCTGAACGGCACGTTCTTGTACGACTGTTCGCTGCTGGTACCGCCGTCGGCCTGCCACATGTCGACGACCTGGCCGTTCTTGACGAACGGGGTGAAGCGTTCGCCGAGGCCGTAGACCTGCTCGCCGACGCCGAGGGCGAGCTGGGCGGCCATGTGGTGGGCGCCGTCGGGGGTGGTGAAGAAGGCCGAGCCCTTGCGGTCGGCCCGGGTGACCTCGCGTCCGTCCGCGTCATGGAAGGTCAGCGTCCACGGGGCGGCTTCCTCCAGCCGGACGGACAGGGCGCCGCTCGACAGCTCGACAACGTTGCCTTCGCGGCGGACCTGCCCCGTGGAAGTGTGCGCGCCGGGCAGTGCGAAGTCGGGGCCGGGGTGCCGCTTGCCCGCGAAGTGCGTCAGACGGACGCCGATGACGCCTTCGGCGGGGGAGAAGCAATCAGCGGTCAGCAGTGGCGAGTTGAGGGTGTCTCCGCGGCGTTCGACCCGCTTGACGGCGGCGTACGCGGTGAACCGGTCGGTGCTCGTGCGAATGTCTCGGATCTCGGTGGCGTACGAGGCCTTGACCCCGTCGCGCATCAGCCAGAAGCCGTCGGTGAACTTCATGATCTTCCCAGGGGAGCAGAGGTGGATCCGGTCAGCGGGGCGGGTAGCGGTGATGGGGGAGCCGGCCTCCTCGATCCCGGCCGCGGACGCTTCGCACGGGGCCGGCCGACCCCGGGCCGCGCCCGGTTCCGCGCGCCCGCGCCGTCCGGCCACCGCACGGGGGCGCGGCCCACCGCCCCTCGACTCGCTTTCGATCGTGAAGGCAAGACTGCCGCCCACGCCAATTTGAGCGTAAGGAAATCGAAAGAGCAAGAGGATCAGAGGCATATTGTTGAAGCGCTTCGATGGCGAGCTGGCTGGGATCTGAGGAGAGTTCTGGACCTTTCTGGGGACCTTGGGTCTAGCGCTTCGACCCGTCATGGCGTAGGAGTCGTGGCAGAAACCGCATCAGCCGTACGGGCCGCAGTGAACACTCCGGCGGACGCACACGCTCCGCCGGGGCGGTTGCGGTCCCGGCGGACGTGCTGCTCGTCCTCGTCCAGAAGCACACCACCGCCGGAATCGCCGGCGGATCCGCCAAGCAGGGCCTCACGTAAGGCTTTCCATGAGTGACATGCCTCCCTTTCCCTCGTTCCCCCGCGGCTTCGTGTTCGGCGCGGCCACCGCCTCGTACCAGATCGAGGGCGCCGTCGACGAGGACGGCCGCGGCCCCTCCATCTGGGACACCTACAGCCACACCCCCGGCCGCACCCACGGCGGCGACACCGGCGACGTGGCCTGCGACCACTACCACCGCTACCCCCAGGACGTGGCGCTCCTGCGCGGCCTCGGCGTGGACTCGTACCGCTTCTCGGTCGCCTGGCCGCGCATCCAGCCGACCGGGCAGGGACCGGCGAACCGCAAGGGGCTCGACTTCTACTCCCGCCTGGTGGACGCACTCCTGGAGGCGGGCATCGAACCGGCCGCCACCCTCTACCACTGGGACCTGCCCCAGGCCCTGGAGGACCGGGGCGGCTGGCGGGCCAGGGACACCGCCGAGCGGTTCGCCGCGTACACGGAGATCGTCGCGGAGCACCTGGCCGACCGTGTCCCGCGCTGGATCACCCTCAACGAGCCCTGGTGCAGCGCCTTCCTCGGCTACTCGGTGGGCCGCCACGCGCCCGGAGCCCAGGAAGGCACCGGCGCGCTCGCGGCCGCCCATCATCTCCTCGTCGGCCACGGTCTGGCCATGCGGGCACTGCGGGCCGCCGGCGTGCGCGAGGCGGGCATCACCCTCAACCTCGACCGGAACGTTCCCGCCACCGACTCGGCGGCCGACCGGGCCGCGGTCGTCCGCGCCGACACGCAGCACAACCTCGTATGGACGGAGCCGCTCCTCGCGGGCCGCTACCCGGCCACGGAGGAGGACACCTGGGGCGAACTCCTCACGGGCCAGGACTTCCGACGCGACGGCGACCTCGCGCTCATCTCGCAGCCGATGGACTTCCTCGGCATCAACTACTACCGGCCGATCGTCGTCGCCGACGCCCCGCACCGGGAGAGCGACCCCGCGCTCCGGGTCGCCACCGACAACCGGTACGCGGAAGTCCCGTTTCCGCACGCGCGCCGCACGGCGATGGGGTGGCCGGTCGTCCCCGGAACCTTCACGGACCTGCTGGTCTCGCTCAAGGAGACCTACGGCGACACCCTGCCACCGGTCCACATCACCGAGAACGGCTCGGCCGAGCACGACGAAGTCTCCGCGCACGGAGCCGTGCGCGACGAGGACCGCGTCACCTACCTGCACGACCACCTCACGGCCCTGCGCGCCGCCATGGACGCCGGCGTCGACGTACGCGGCTACTACGTCTGGTCGCTCCTGGACAACTTCGAGTGGGCCCTCGGCTACGCCAAGCGGTTCGGCATCGTCCACGTCGACTACGACACCCAGCGGCGCACGCCGAAGGACAGCTACCACTGGTACGGAAAGCTGATCGAGGCACACCGGAGGTGAGGGCCTGGGGTACGGGGCAGGCAGCGCTCCCCGTACGCCGCGGGTCGCGTCCGGAATGAAGTCCTGCCGCTTGAAGGGCAGTTGTGCTTGTGCGCACGCCCAGAATCCCGGCCGGGCCATTGACACGCGGTGACCCGGCGCGGATTCTGCATTCCTGTCCGCAGAACTACTGGTCGGTAGGGGAGAGTCGTGGCGACTTCACGTCGAAGAGCACGGTCCGTACTCGCAACTCTGGGCGCGGCGGCGGTCCTGGTGGGCGGAGCTGCGGCCCCGGCCGGAGCGACCCCCGCCGAGCGGTACGTCTCGCTGGGCGACTCGTACACCTCGGCCCCGGGCGTCCCGGTACAGATCGACGCCAACTGCGGGCGTTCCAACAGCAACTACCCCTCCCTCACCGCCCGCGAGCTGGATATCGCGTCGTTCCGCGACGTCAGCTGCGGCGGTGCCACCACGGCCGAAATGTGGCGGGCCCAGGGCACCAATCCGCCCCAGCTCGACGCGCTGAACAAGCGCACCACCCTGGTCAGCCTCCAGATCGGCGGCAACGACATCGGCTTCGGCGAGATCATCGCCACCTGCGCCCGGCTCGGCGCCACCGACCCCACCGGCGCCCCGTGCACGGCGCACTACACCAAGGGCGGCACCGACGTCCTGGCGCGCCGGATCGCCGCCGCCGCGCCACGGGTGCACAAGGTCATCAGGGCCATCCACCAACGCGCCCCCCGCGCGAAGGTGTACGTGCTCGGCTACCCGGCCATCACCCCGGAAACGGGCCCCGGCTGCTGGCCCTCCGTCCCGACGGCGGCCGGTGACGTCGCCTACAACCGGGCCACGGCCAAACGCCTCAACGCCATGCTCCGCATCGTCGCCACCCTCTCGCGCGCCACCTATGTGGACACCTACAAGCCCTCCATCGGCCACGACGCCTGCCGGCCGCCCGCCACCCGCTGGGTGGAACCCCTGGTCCCGGCCTCCCCGGCGGCCCCTTTCCACCCCAACGCGAAGGGCGAGAAGGCAATGGCCGACGCCCTCCTGAAACACCTCACCCGCCCGGGCCGCGACCACTGAGGTCCCCCCCCGGCCGCGTACGGTGCGCGGCCGGGGCATCGACTCACGGAGCCGGTTGGAGCCGGAAAGCGACGGTGATGATCTCCCGGCTGGCAGCGGTGACCGGTCCTAGGTTCCAGTCGCTCGAAATCTGCCCGACGGCGAGCCGCGCCCAGCGCGGAGCGATCCGGGTCCAGGCCACGACTCAGTCGCCGGGAATCCCCTCCGCGCCGAAGGCCTCCGCGATCAGTCGGTCGTCGTGGGCGGTGGAGGTCTCCAGGGAGCGCACGGGCTTGCGGCCGTAGATGTAGAGCCTGGCGCCGACCTTGAGGTACTTGTACAGGCGCTCGGCGTCCTTGAGGTACATGTTGATGCAGCCTCCGGAGCCCGACGTGAAGAGGTCCCGGTACGTGCCGTGCAGGGCCTGGCCACCGTTGAAGAACTGCGAGTACGGCATCGGAGCGCCGTCGTAGATGGTGGAGAAGTGCGAGCGCTTCTTCTGATAGATCCGCTGCCAGCCGGTACGGGTCTCCAGGCCCTTGCGGCCGCTGCGGATGGGAATCGGCGAGAACGTGACCTTCTTGCCCTTCTGCACCCACAGGATCTGCCGGGACAGGTCGACACAGGTCAGCCTGTAGTTGGGCGTCGGGCACCGCTTGTTCGCGTTCGGGTTCTTCTTCACCTCGTCGACCAGCAGCAGCCGGTAGGTCCTCAGGTCCGCGGCCCCGTTGACCGGCGTGATCTTCAGCCGGGTCTGGAGCCTCTTGATCGCGAAGCAGTCGGCCTCGGACATCCTCCCGTCCTCGGGGAGCTTCAGCTTCTTCTCCAGCTGCCACTGGTAGGGCCCGGTGGGCGCGTGGCAGCCGGGCGCGACCCGTGCGGCGGCGGGCGGGGCGTCGGAAGTGGCGGCGGACGTGACGTCGGAAGCGGCGGCGGGGGCCACGCCGGTGAACAGGGTGCAGCTCAGGACCACGGCGGTGCTCGTGGTCCAGTGCGACGGCGGCCAACCAGGCATGGACGGTCTCCCGGGTCCGGGGCGGGCTGTTGCCGCCTGTGCAGGTGGTCCAGGGTTATCCCGCCGGGGCGGAGGCTGCCATCGGGATGCGGCCGCCCGGGTCAGAACAGGGTGTCGCCGAGATTCCCCGTCGCCCCGGGCGCGGGCAAGGAAGAAGTAACCGGAACGCGCGGCTTGTACACGCGGCGGACACTTCACGGCGGCCCGCCGGCTCCACAGGAGC
>NZ_JBHXRV010000080.1:0-23264 GCF_042716745.1 Streptomyces sp. NPDC058663 | reverse complement strand
CTGTACAGGGACTCGGGCCCACCGGCTGTCTCACCCCGAGATATGAGAGGCCGTACGGCGCCTCAGGCCTTGCCCGCGGCGTTCCTGCGGCGGGCCACGAAGATCGCCCCGCCCAGTGCAGCGGAAGCCACCAGCCCGGCGCCGACGGCCACGTCCGTGTCGCTTGGGCCGACCGAGCCGCCGAGACCGCCGTGCGCCCCGCGCCCGGCCAGCACGGTGAACTGGTGGGTGGCCACCATCGCGTTGTCGTTGCACTTCACGGCGAGGTTGTAGTGGCCGGGGGCGGCGTGGTTGTTGATCCGGGCCGAGGCATAGCCCTTGCCACCGGCCGACAGGCTGGCCTGCGGGAAGGCGTTGGACGTCACCGTGCCACCGTGGCCGCAGCCGGTCGCCGAGATCGAGATCGTGCTGCCCTGGTGGACCGAGTAGGGGTTGACCGTGACATTGCTCGGGCCGTTGGTGGCGGCCGCGGTGGGGGCGGTGAGTCCGACCGCGACGCAGGCGAGGGCCGTCGCCGCACAAGCGCGTGAAGCACGCATCGTAGAACCTCCATGGAAGACGCTCCGGAGCGGCGCCCCGGGAAATTCGACGAGTACGCCTCCCATGACGAACCCTCACTTGACCTTGCAAATACCGCATTTCACACTGCGCCGGACCGGTGACGGGACACGTCGTACCGTTGTCGCCGGATCGGACGGATCCGCAGGTCACAGGGCGTCCGACCATCCGGCGAAGAATTTGTGCGGCCTTGGCTCGGATGGGTCACGGAGAGGCTCCCGCCTCCCCCGCACGGCGATTCCCTGCTGACCCCGCACAGGAGTCCTGAGTGAGCGTCAGAATCCGAGGCCAATGACCCTTCCGCATTACCTGGCAGCGCTCTTGAGGGAGCGTCAGATATTGCGTCCGCCACCCGTTCGCCCTCCGTGCCTCGCCGCCCCGCCGCCCCGCGCTTAGCGTCCATAGCAGACGGGCGGCACCCGTGGCCGAGGAACGGGCGGGACGCGAGGAAGGGAGCAGCAACATGGGGCAGGAATGGCGCGGCGCGCACCCGAGGAAGCGCGCGCCGTGGGGGGCCCTGGCGCTGGCGATGCTCACCGGGCTCGCCCTCATGCGCAACGGTACGGATGTCGGCTTCGGCCCCCCGCAGCCCGCGGCGGCGGCCGCCCGCGACCACGGCTCCGACGGACCCGCGGGGCCCCGGGTGGCCGGGGTGGCCGCGCTGCCGTACGCGCCGGCCTCCCGGATCCGTATCCCCGCGGTGAAGATCGACGCCCCCATGATGGACGTCGGCCTGGACCAGCAGGGCTGGATCGAGGCCCCTCCCCCGCAGGACGCGAATCTGGCCGGCTGGTACCAGAACGGCATCGCCCCCGGCCAGCAGGGCACGTCCGTCGTCGTCGGCCATGTCGACAACTCCACCGGCCCTGCCGTCTTCTTCGGTCTCGGCTCGGTGCGCAAGGGCCAGCGGGTGGAGGTGGACCGCTTTGACGGACGCACCGCGGTCTTCGAGGTGTACGGGGTCGAGGTGTACTCCAAGGAGGACTTCCCCGGCGCCCGGGTGTACGGCGACTCCGGGCAGCCCGAGCTGCGGGTGATCACCTGCGGTGGTGGCTACTCCAAGGACAGCGGCTACGCGGGCAATGTGGTCGTCTACGCCCGCCTGGTGGCCACCCGCTGATCCCCGGGCGGCCACCGGGCGCCTGTCACGTGCGCGGAACGGTGATCCGGTAGCCCTGGTCGAGGAGCTCGGGCAGGTACGTGCGCAGGGCGCGGACGCTCTGGGAGCGGTTGCCGCCCGCGTCGTGGGAGAGGACGACGACGCCGGGCCCGGCCCCTGCCCGCACCCGGCCGATGATGGTGGAGGTGCCCGGCTCGGTCCAGTCGAGGGTGTCGACGGTCCAGCCGAGGGGCTCCATGCCCAGGTCGGCGCCGATCTCGAATGAGGCCCGGTTCCAGGCTCCGTAGGGTGCCCGGTACCAGCGGGGCGGCTCGCCCACCGCCTGCTCGATTACCTCGCTGGTGGAACCGAGCTGGGTGCGGATGCGGGATCGGGAGAGCTTGGGGACCAGCGGGTGCGACCAGGAGTGGTTGCCGATGACATGGCCGTCGTCGATCATCTCGCGCAGCAGGTCCTGGTTCTCGGCGGCCATCTCGCCGCAGACGAAGAACATCGCGCGCGCCCCGTGCCGGCGCAGGGTGCGCAGGATGTCCGGGGTGTAGCGCGGGTCGGGGCCGTCGTCGAAGGTCAGGACCATGGTGCGGCCCTGCGCGTCCATCCGCAGGAACGGTCGCTTGCGCACCGGCGGACGGGCCGGCCGGAGTTTCGGTGGTGCGTACGCGGTCATGGGCCGCAGCCGGTACGCGGAGGGCTTGAGCGGTGGCGCGGCCTGCGGCGGGCCGGCGGCGGGTCCGGACTTCGGCGGCGGCAGGGGCGCCCCGTCCGGGTCGGTGGCCAGTACGTGGACGGTGGCGGCGGCGCCGACGCAGGCGGCGAGGCGGAGGAGACCCCGGCGGCCGAGGACCGACTGTTTATCTTCTTTCATGAGGAATGCCTCGCACGCCGTGGCGTGCGAGGCATTCATCCACTCCGGGTGCGCACCGCGATTGCACCCGATGGAACTAGGCGGGGCCCCTCAGCGGCGCACCAGCGGGAACGGCAGCGTTTCGCGGATGGTGCGGCCCGTGAGGAACATGACGAGGCGGTCCACGCCGATGCCGAGGCCGCCGGTGGGCGGCATCGCGTACTCCAGCGCGTCGAGGAAGTCCTCGTCGACCTCCATGGCCTCCGGGTCGCCGCCGGCCGCGAGCAGGGACTGTGCCATCAGCCTGCGGCGCTGTTCGACGGGGTCGGTCAGCTCCGAGTAGGCGGTGCCCAGTTCGGTGCCGAAGGCGACCAGGTCCCAGCGTTCTGCGAGGCGCGGGTCCTTGCGGTGCTGACGGGTCAGCGGGGAGACGTCGGTGGGGAAGTCCTTGTAGAAGGTGGGCAGAGTGGTGCGCTCCTCGACGAGGCGTTCGTACATCTCCAGGACGAGGTCGCCGCGGGTGTTCTCCGGGGTGTGCGGGACGCCCGCGCGGTCGCAGTGCCTGCGCAGCAGCGACTCCTCGGTGTCGGCGTCGATCTCCTCGCCGAGGGCTTCGGAGACGGCCCCGTACAGCGTCTTGACCGGCCAGATCCCGGAGATGTCGTGCTCGACGACCTTGCCGTCGGCGTCCGTCTTGCGGGCGATGGGCGAGCCGAACGCGGCGGTGGCGGCGCCCTGGACGAGCTCGCGGGTGAGGTCGAGCATCACGTCGTAGTCCGCGTAGGCCTGGTAGGCCTCCAGCATGGTGAACTCGGGGTTGTGCTTGTAGGAGACGCCTTCGTTGCGGAAGGTGCGGCCCATTTCGAAGACCTTCTCCATGCCGCCGACGCACAGCCGCTTGAGGTAGAGCTCGGGGGCGATGCGGAGGTAGAGGTCGAGGTCGTAGGCGTTGATGTGGGTGGTGAAGGGGCGGGCGTTGGCGCCGCCGTGGATCTGCTGGAGCATCGGCGTCTCGACCTCCAGGTAGCCGCGCTCCAGGAGGCCCTGGCGCAGTCCCTGGAGGACGGCGGAGCGGGAGCGGACGACCTCGCGGGCGTCGGGGCTGGCGACCAGGTCGACGTACCGGCGGCGCACCTTGGCCTCGGGGTCGGTGAGGCCCAGGCGCTTGTCGGGCAGCGGGCGCAGGCACTTGCCGGTGAGCTGCCAGCCGGTGACGAAGAGGCTCAGCTCGCCCTTCTCGGACGTGCCGATCTCGCCGGTGACGGAGACGAGGTCGCCGAAGTCGACGTCGGCGGTGAACCGGTCGAGGAGGTCCTTGCCCGAGCCGTCGCGGGTGAAGGCGATCTGGAGGTCGCCGGACCAGTCGCGCAGGTCCGCGAAGACGACGCCGCCGAAGTCGCGGACGACCATGACGCGGCCGGACACGGTGGCGCTCTCGCCGGTCCGGGTTCCGGGCGCGGCCGTCGGGTGCGCGGCCCGGATCGCGGCCAGGGTGTGGGTGGCGGCGGGGACGCCGACGGGGTACGGGTCGGTGCCCTCGGCGCGCAGCTTGGTGAGCTTGCGGTGGCGGACCCGGATCTGCTCGGGCAGATGCGCGGTCGGGTCCGCGTTCGCGTCGGTGGACGGACCGGCCAGGCCGAGTGCCTCGATGGAGGGGAGGCCCGCGGTGCTGGCCGGGTTGGTGAAGGTGCGGCGCGGGCTGTGTCCGCGGCCCCACCTCTTGCGCAGGCTGGGTACGGCGACGAAGCCCTCGGCGATGCCGGAGGCGAGCGAGACCCGGGCGAGCGAGCCCGCGTCGCCGTAGCAGAGGAAGCGGGGGTACCAGGCGGGCTGGTACTTGACGTTGGAGCGGTAGAGCGCCTCCAGCTGCCACCACTTGGAGAAGAACAGCAGCAGTTTGCGCCACAGCCGCAGGATGGGGCCTGCTCCGATCCGGGCGCCCTCCTCGAAGGCGGACCGGAAGACGGCGAAGTTGAGGGAGATGCGGCGGATGCCCAGCTTGGGGACCTGGGCGCAGATCTCGGCGACCATGAACTCCATGACGCCGTTGGGCGCGCCGCGGTCGCGGCGCATCAGGTCCAGGGAAATGCCGTCCTTGCCCCAGGGGACGAAGGACAGCAGGGCGATCAGCTTGCCGTCGGCGTCGAACGCCTCCACGAGGAGGCAGTCGCCGTCCTCGGGGTCGCCGAGCCGGTCCAGCGCCATGGAGAAGCCGCGCTCGGTCTCGGTGCCGCGCCAGGCGTCGGCGCGGTCGATGATCTGTTCCATCTCCGGGTCGGAGAGCGCGGAGTGGCGGCGGATGCGGGTGGTGGCGCCGGTGCGGCGGACCCGGTTGACGGCCTGGCGGGTGACGCGCATGTCGCGTCCGTCCAGGTCGAAGGCGGCAACGTCGAGGATGGCCTCGTCACCGAGCTGCATGGCGCTCAGCCCGGCGCGGGCGAACGCGGTGGCACCCTCCTCGGAAGCACCCATGACGGCGGGCGCCCAGGCGTACCGCTTGGCCATGTCCAGCCATGCCTCGATCGCCTGCTGCCAGGCCTCCTTGTCACCGACCGGGTCGCCCGAGGCGAGGGAGACGCCCGCTTCGACGCGGTAGGTGACGGCGGCCTTGCCGCTGGGTGCGAAGACGACGGCCTTGTCGCGGCGGGTGGCGAAGTAGCCGAGGGAGTCCTGGGCTCCGTACGCGCCGAGCAGGGCCCTGATGCGCGGCTCCTCGTCGCCGTGCAGGGAGGACTCCATGCGCTGCGAGCGGAACAGGGTGGCCGCCGCCGCCAGCAGGGCGAGAGCGCCGAACAGGCCGAAGAGGAAGTAGAGGAAGCGGGGGCCGTGGCCGTCGAACTCTCCGTACAGGACGCCGCCGAAGACCCGGACGATCACCCAGGGCAGCCGGTCGGCGGCCACCAGCGTGCCGGGGAACAGCGAGATCAGGCCCCAGCCGACGAGCACCGCGGCCGCGAGGGAGGCGACCAGCACGCCCAGCGCACGCGGGACGGCCCCGTGCCGGGAGGCCGCGTAGAACTCCCTGCGGGCGAGGATCAGCACCACCAGCGCGCCCAGACCCACCACCGTGGAGGCCAGCGCCTCCCAGTCCTCCAGGACGATGTAGAGGACGTCGCCGGCCAGCAGCAGGATCAGATACCCGACGACCAGCCACCACGCGACCTTCTTGCGCGCGCCGACGGCCGCCGCGAGGAGGAAGAAGAACATCGCGTACGCGAGGTTCGCACTCACCGGGACGGTGAGGAACTCCAGCAGATCGGTGATCGGCCGCACCAGTCTGCGCAGGGGCTGACTGATCGCGAGCAGGGCACAGTACAGGCCGAGCAGACCGAAGAAGGCCGCGAACCCGTCGGGCACCCGACTGAGGAAGCGGTTGCGGGTGGTGGGAGTCTCCTCCACGCTGACACTCATGGAGGGCACTCTAGGGAGCGTCACGCCCCGATGCCTCCCGGGGGTGGGGCCTGCCACCTGCGCGTCGCCGTTTTTCGGGCCGTCCCCGGGCGCTCCGGCCGCTCGTTTTCGGCGCGCGGGCCGCACGGGATAGCCTCCGCTGTGTGACCGGACAGCCCGAACAGCAGCGCCCCGCCTTCGAACGCGGTACCGACGGCCCCAAGGTGATCGTCGCCGGTGTGGACGGCTCCCCCTCGTCGCTGCGGGCGGCCTCGTACGCGGCGGGGCTGGCCAGACGGCAGAACGCGATGCTCGCCCTGGTCTACGTACAGCCCCTGATCGCTGCGGGTGCGGCCCTGGGCGCCCCGGTCGCCGGGACGACCGAGGAGGTCGCCGAGGACCTGATGCGGGAGATCAGGCGGTCGGCGGAGCGGGTGAAGGGGATTTTCGAGGTCCGGTGGGAGTTCCACACGTTCCGGGGGGATCCGTACAACGGTCTGGTGACCGCCGCCGACGAGTTGACGGCGGACGCGGTGGTGGTGGGTGCCTCGGAGTCGGCCGGACACCGGTTCGTGGGGTCGGTGGCGGTACGTCTGGTGAAGGCGGGCCGCTGGCCCGTCACGGTCGTCCCGTAGCCACTGCGCGGACCGGGCCCTCGCGGGGACGGCCGCCGGGCGCGCCGCGCAGTGGCCCGGTGCGGACCGCGGCGGTGTGCCGTACGGCGGTGGCACGGCTAGGACGGTGGAGGCTGCCGTCGGTGGTGGCACGGGGCGCCGGCCCAAGGCAGCGGCCCATGGTGGCCCGGGTCAGCGGCCCATGGTCAGGCCGCCCGCCACGGTCACCGGCCCATGGTCAGTCCCGCTCGCCCTGCTCCGCGGCTGAGCACGACGCGGCGGATGTGGTCACGGGCCTCCGGGTACCCGCTGCCCGGCGCACCGAGGTTGACGACCCGGTTGGATCCGAGGTCGAAGAACTGCGGGATGAACTCCGCCCTGCGGACCTCCCAGCGCTTTCCGGGACCGGTGGGCGGGGCGAAGGTGAAGCGGCCGATGCTGCTCATGTTGCCGCGGTCGTCCTGGGATCCGGAGTGGTTGAACATGCTGCCGGCGATCTGGTCGCCCATGCCGTAGACGACGTAGGTGCCGTTGACCTTCTCGTAGGCCTGGGGCACATGTGCGTGTGTCCCCAGGATGAGATCGATGTCCGGGCGTGAGCCGCTGGCCGACGCGGTGAGTGCCCGGCCGAGCGACAGCTGCTTCTCGTCCGGTTCGTCCTGCCACTCCGTACCCCAGTGCAGGCTCACCACGACCACGTCCGCGCCCGCTTTCCTGGCGGCGCGTGCGTCGGCGACGATCTTTTCGCGGTCGATGAGGTTGACCGCCCAGGGCTGCCCGTCCGGGAGGGGGTAGCCGTTGGTGCCGTAGGTGTAGGCGAGCTGGGCGACCTTGGCGGTGCCCGCCCTCAGGAGGGTGGGGCGGGCGGCCTCGCGGGCGCTGCGGGCCGAGCCTGCGTGTGCGAGGCCCGCCTTGTCGAAGGCTTTGAGGGTGCGGCGGATGCCGTCGGCGCCCGCGTCGAGGGTGTGGTTCGAGGCGGTCGAGCAGGAGTCGTAACCGGTCGCGCGCAGCCCGGCGGCGAGCTGCGGCGGGGAGACGAACGCCGGGTAGCCGCTGAAGGGCCCGCCGGCCGGACCGTAGACCGTCTCCATGTGGCAGATCGCCAGATCCGCCTTGGCGATCACCGGCTTGACGCCCGCGAGCATCGGGCGGAAGTCGTAGCCGTCGCCGCCCGCGTCGGTTCCTGCCTGCCGGATGATCGAGTCGTGCGGGAGTACGTCGCCGGTGGCGACCAGGGTGAACCCGCGCTGCGGACCGGCGGGGGTGCCCGGCTGCGGGCTGCCGGCCTTCGGTGCGCCCGTCGTGGCTGCCGCCCGGTCGTTGCTGAGGGCTGCGGCCCGGCGGTCCTGGCTGTCGGGCCCTGCGGAGCAGGCCGTGGCGGTGGCGAGCAGCAGGGCGGCCGCGGCGGCCGCTCCGTACCTCTGCGGTGTCCCCGTGCGCTTCGTCATCGGACCGACTTCCCTCGTGGTGGAAATGTCTCGAACATGCGCCGGATATGCGCAAAGAGAATCCATCCGGGAGAGCAGGTGAAGTCAAGGACCTTTACTGCTAAATACCGACAATCCCACCCCAATAGCCTCACGCGTGAACTTGGGTGCCGCACGCACGTGCGACTGACAGGCGCCGGGCGCCCCGCCACGTCCCGGCATCGCGGCACTGCTCGCCGCGCCACTCGTCGTGCCGTTCGTCGTGCCACTCGTCGCAGCTGCCGACCGTTCGCCGCACGCACCGGCCGCCCGTTCGCACGCAGTGCGCGGCGGGGTCAGCGGAACCGGCCACGGACGGTTATCTTCGCCCCTGAACTCGGCCCGGTTGTGACCGCCGTCACCCGCCGGGGCCACACGCCCACGCCCGCCCGCACCCGCCCGCTCAGTGCCGCCCCTCCCCCGCCGCCCAGCCCGCCAGCCCTCCGCCCGAAGGAGCGTCCACGGTGACCACCGCCCTCCCCCTCGCCCCCCGCACCGACGAGCACGCCCTGGCCGCCCTCCAGCAGGAACACGGCACCGCACTCCTCGGCTTCCTGCTCGGCCTCACCCACGGCGACCGTCAGCGCGCCGAGGACCTGGTCCAGGAGACCCTCGTCCGGGCCTGGCAGCACCCCGAGGCGCTGACCAGTGATCACGACTCGATGCGGCCCTGGCTTTTCACGGTGGGCAGGCGGCTGGCGATCGACGCGCGACGCGCCCGCAAGGCCCGGCCGAACGAGGTGGGAGCCGAGGTACTCGCCCAGTCCGCGGCCCCGGACGACCTGGCCGAACGGTCGGCGACCGAGCTCGATGTCCGCGAGGCGGTACGGGCCCTGCGCACGGAGCACCGGGAGGTGCTGGTGCAGGTGTACTTCCGGGGGCGCTCCGTCGCGGAGGCATCGACAGAGCTGGGCATTCCGGAAGGAACTGTGAAATCCCGGACCTATTACGCACTACGCGCCTTGCGCGGGGTGCTCCCGGGGTACGAGGAGAGGGCCGGCCGCGGCGCCGCCTGACTTGATGAGCGAGACCGCTTGAGTCACACAGGTACCGCCGGTACATCCCTTGCTCCCGTGCCACGCCGAAGGCACGACGATTTCGAAAGCACGCCGTCCAGTTCGGTAAAGATGCCCCGCCAAACCCCTCTGAGCGTGAAAGCTCTTCGCCTGGGGCCTCCGGACCGGAGACCCCGCGACCGAAAGCACGACCGGAGAAGGTGGAATGCTGTGCTGCCCGAAAGCGCCAATGGCACCGGTGGAAGCGGCCTTGCCGTTCCGATGGCATGGCTGTACGCCGAGTACATCGCCGACGAGCTGCTGCGCACGGGGCAGTTGATCCCGCCGGGAACGCTGGAGTTCCGTGCCGGCCGGGAGGCCCTCGCCCTGACCGTCTACCTCTCGGACTCGACCGACGAGCTGTCCGGGGTGGGCGTGATCTCCCAGCTCGACGAGTGGCTGTCGCTGACCGCATACGGCCACCCCTGGGAGCAGTGGGTGCGGGAACGGTTCGCCACCCGCGGTGACGCCGAGGGTCCCGACATCCGGCTGGCCCGGGCGTCCTGGCGGTGGCTGGAGTCGACCGAGCTGCTCGCCGCGGATCTGGGTGGCGCGGGTGCGGAGGGCCGGGAGGGCGTGGAGGCCACGGACCCGGACCTGTGGGACCGGGTGGACGAGAGCGCACGGGTGTGGCTGCCGGCGTGGCAGCTGGGGCTGCCGCTCGGACACCTTTCGGTGCACCTCTTCTGAGGACGCCGGCGAGGGCACGCCCCAGGACCCCGCCCCCGCCCGGGGCCACGCGGCCCTCGCGGAGCCCGCCCCGCCCGGGCCCCCTCACAGGCCGTTCAGTCCGGCCTGCGGTACGAACTGTGCACTCCTGCACGGTACTTGGGGATCCGCACAGTGATCTTCATGCCCGCACCGACCCCCGTTTCGATGACCAGTCCGTAGTCGTCGCCGTACACCTGGCGCAGCCGTTCGTCGACATTGGAGAGGCCGATGCCGGAGGCGGCGGGCTCCTCGCCGGCGAGGATGCGGCGCAGCCTGCCGGGTTCCATGCCGACACCGTCGTCCTCGATGGTGACGATCGCCTCGGAGCCCGCGTCCTGGGCGGCGAGGGTGATCCGGCAGTCCTCGCGGGAGTCCTCCAGGCCGTGTTTGACGGCGTTCTCCACGAGGGGCTGCAGACAGAGGAACGGGAGCGCGACGGGCAGCACCTCGGGGGCGATCTGGAGGGTCACCTTGAGGCGGTCGCCGAACCGGGCCCCGGCCAGAGCCAAGTACTGCTCGATGCAGCGCAGTTCATCGGCCAGCTGAGTGAAGTCGCCGTGCCTGCGAAAGGAGTAGCGGGTGAAGTCGGCGAACTCCAGCAGGAGTTCGCGGGCCCGTTCGGGGTCGGTACGGACGAACGAGGCGATGGCAGCGAGCGAGTTGAAGATGAAGTGCGGGGATATCTGGGCGCGCAGCGCCCGGATCTCGGCCTCGACGATGCGGGTGCGGGAGCGGTCCAGCTCCGCGAGCTCCAGCTGGACCGAGACCCAGCGGGCAACCTCGGTGGCGGCCCTGACCAGGACCGCCGACTCGCGCGAACCGTAGGCGACGAGCGCACCGAGCACCCCGTCCTCGTCCGTGAGCGGAGCGATGACCGCCCACCGCAACGGACATGACGGCTCGTCACATTCTGTGTGGACGCTCTGACTGCGGCCCGAGTCGAGCATCTCGGCGACCTTGCGCATCACCTTCTCCTGGTGGTGTCCCGCGCCGGGCCCGTCCCAGGCAAGGACGGAGGTGCGGTCGGTCAGACAGAGCGTCTCGGTGCCGAGGAGGGTGCGCAGGCGGCGGGCGGCCTTGCGGGCGGTGTCCTCGGTGAGACCGGCCCGCAGCGGGGGCGCGGCGAGGGAGGCGGTGTGCAGGGTGAGGAAGGTGGCCCGCTCCACGGGTGTCCCGAGGTCGAGGTTCTTCCCGCCGCGGCGGGCGCTGAGCCGGCCGAGTGCGGTGCCGGCGGCGAGGAGCAGTGCTCCGGCCGCCGTGAGGACGGCGATCTCCAGGGTGGTCACCGCTCTCCCTCCGGGGTGGTCATCGTCGTCTCCGGGTGGTCGTCGTTCCTCGGGGTGGTCGTTGCTCCGCGTCTGCGCGTGGTCATCGTTCCTCGGCGCCGCTCGGGCGGTCCGTGAGTTCTTCGGGAAGGTGCAGCCGGGCGAGGAGGGCGGCCGTCCCCGCCGGTATCCGGTCCCGGGTGGCGAGCGAGGCGAGCACCATGGTCAGGAAGCCCAGCGGTACGGACCACACGGCCGGCCAGGCGAGCAGGCTGTGCGCCCAGCCGGAGACCGGGAGCCCGGCCCGGGTGGCCATGACGGCGGTCAGCGCCGCCCCTCCCCCGACCACGAGACCGGCCACCGCCCCCGGTGGAGTCAGCCCACGCCACCAGATGCCCAGCACCAGCAGCGGGCAGAACGACGACGCGGACACCGCGAAGGCGAGCCCGACCGCGTCGGCGACCGGCACGGTGGCCGCCAGGGCGCTCACCGCGAGCGGCACCGCGATGGCGATCAGCGTGGCCAGCCGGAAGTACCGTACGCCGCGCGCCGGGAGCACGTCCTGGGTGAGCACGCCGGCGACCGCCATGGTGACCCCGGACGCGGTCGACAGGAAGGCGGCGAACGCCCCGCCCGCCAGCAGCGCCCCGAGCAGGTCGCCGCCGACCCCGCCGATCAGCCGCTCGGGCAGGACGAGCACGGCGGCGTCCGCGTGCCCGGTGAGGGCGAGTTCGGGGGCGTAGATCCGGCCGAGCACCCCGTACACGGGCGGCAGCAGGTAGAAGGCGCCGACGAGTCCGAGCACGACGAGCGTGGTGCGCCGGGCGGCGGTGCCGTGCGGGCTGGTGTAGAAGCGGACGGCGACGTGCGGCAGGCCCATGGTGCCGAGGAAGGTGGCGAGGATGAGGCCGTAGGTGGCGTAGAGCGGGTGCTCCTCACGGCTGTCGGCGAGCGGTTCGGACCAGGAGGAGGCCCCGGCGGCCCGGGGGTCGTGCTGCTCGGGCACCTCGGCGCCGGCCGGGAAGCGCAGGGTGGTGCCGGCCCCGACGCGGTGCGTGCCCGCCGCCAGGGCGAGCGCGCTGCCGTCGTGCGCCCTGCCGTCGACCGTGCCGGACACGGCGAGCGTGAGGGGCTCCTCCAGGTCGATGCGTACCATCTCCTGGAACGTGACGGCCGTGTGCTCGCGGAAGGTCGCGGGCGCGTCGAACCTGGCGCGTGGGGCGTCGTCGCCGAACCAGGCGCCGAGCAGGAACAGTGCGGGCACCAGCAGCGCTGTCAGCTTCAGCCAGTACTGGAAGGCCTGTACGAAGGTGATGCTGCGCATGCCCCCGGCCGCCACGGCACCGGTGACCACCACCGCCACCACCAGCGCGCCGACCCACTCGGGGGCGCCGGTGAGGATCTTCAATGTCAGCCCGGCGCCCTGGAGCTGGGGCAGCAGGTAGAGCCAGCCGATCCCGACGACGAAGAGGCTGGCGAGCCTGCGCACCTGGGTGGATTCGAGCCGGGCCTCCGCGAAGTCGGAGAGCGTGTACGCCCCTGAACGGCGCAGGGGCGCGGCGACGAGGAGCAGCAGGACGAGGTATCCGGCGGTGTACCCGACCGGATACCAGAGCATTTCCGGCCCCTGCACCAGAACCAGGCCGGCGATACCCAGGAACGAGGCTGCCGAGAGGTACTCGCCGCTGATGGCGGCGGCGTTGAGCCGGGGCCCGACCGTGCGCGAGGCGACGTAGAAGTCCGAGGTGGTACGGGAGATGCGCAGGCCGAGCGCGCCGATGAGGAGGGTGACGAGGACGACGAGAGCGACGGCCGCGACGGCGTATATGTGGTGCATGGAGGCCCGTCAGCGGCCTTCAACGAGTCCGCGGAAGTCGCGCTCGTTGCGCTCGGCCCGCCGCACGTACCAGCGGGCTATCAGCCACATCACCGGGTAGACGACCACGCCGAGGACCACCCAGAGCCAGGGGCCGGGCGGGGGCAGCGCGCCGGTCAGTACGCGGGGCAGCAGGAACAGCAGCGGCAGCGACCCCACCAGGAGGGCGAGGGCACCGAGACCGATCAGGGCGGTGCGCAGCTGACTTCGCATCAGGGAGCGGACGTAGGTGGTGCCCAGCGTGGTCTGCTCGCTGATCTCGGAACGGGCGGGCGCGTGGCCGGGGGCCCGGGATCCGCGCACCGCGCCGCCGCGGCCCCGGCGGGGCACTCCGGTCACCGTTTCGCGGCGCGGGCGCGGGACTGCGGGCATCGGGGTGCGCTCCGGATCGTTCTGGGGGCGTGCTGTTCGGGGCCGTACGGGTACGGAGGCTGGAGTCTACGCAGCGGTGCCTTCGCAGGACAGGGCCAGGTCGCCGCGGGGGCGCGCACCGGGACGGGGTACGGCAGGTCCGGTGCGGCGGGAGCGCGCGGGCCGGGGCGGAGCAGGCGGGCGCGGGGCGCTCCGCTTCAGCGGCCGACCGTGTCCGCCAGCGCGATCTCCAGCTCCACGTAACTCTCCTCGGCCCGCCGGAACGCCACTTCCAGTGCGGCGGCGGCCCGCGGGGAGGCCAGGGTCCGGGCGGATTCCTGCACCTCGTAGAGGACGTCGGCCCAGCGGGCGGCGGCGCTCTTGACGCGGTGCAGCAGCTCGTCGAACTCGTGCGGGGCACGGGGGTGGATGCCGGGCAGGGCACGGAGCTCCGCCAGCAGCGCTTCCACTTCGGACATCCGGCCCGCTCCTCCCCCGCCCGCGGGCTCTCACCCTCTGGTTCAGGGTCAGGGTAGGCCCCGGCCGGGGGCGGCTGCGGACCCTCCCGGCGGCCGGTCGCCCTGCGGCGGGCGCACATCGGCGAACGGTGGGCGGGGCGCGGCGGGCGGTCGGGCCGGAGCCGGGCGTCACCAGGGGCGGTGAGGCGAAGCCGGGCGTCACCAGGGGCGGTGAGGCGGAACCGGGCAACACCGGCACCGGTCGGGACGGAGCCGGGAGTCACCGGGTCAGGCCGGACGGGACCGGCGCCCGGTGGTCAGCGCCCGCCGGCCCGGCGCATCAGCAGGTCGCGGAGTTCGCGTGCGTGACGGCGGCTCACGACGAGTTCGGCATCGGCGACGCGGACCGTCGTCGTACCCGCGTCAAGACGGAGCTCCTCGATACGGCTGAGGGCCACGAGGTGGCGGCGGTGTATCCGGACGAAGCCGCGGGACGCCCAGCGTTCCTCCAGGGTGGACAGCGGGATGCGGACGAGGTGGCCGGTGGCGCCGGCGGGGCCCGGGGTGGCGGTGTGCAGACGGGCGTAGTCGCCGTGGGCCTCGACGTAGGCGATGTCGGCGATGGGCACGAAACGGGTGATTCCGCCGAGTTCGACGGGGATCTGGTCCTGACCGGCCGGGGAGGTCTGCTGGAGCTGGTGGGGCTGAAGCGCCTGGTGTGCTGCTGCCTGGGGCGGGACCGTGGAATGCGCCGTCGCCGCGAACGACACCTCCCGTGCTCCTGCGACCCCTTCCGCCACCCGCCGGACCGCTTCGGCGAGGCGTTCGCGGCGCACCGGCTTGAGGACGTAGTCGACGGCCTTCAGGTCGAACGCCTGCACCGCGAAGCCCTCGTGGGCGGTGACGAAGACGATGAGCGGCGGGCGGGCGAACCCGGCGAGCAGCCGGGCCACGTCCAGCCCGGTGAGTCCGGCCATGTGGATGTCGAGGAAGACGACGTCGATGGCGTCGTCGCCATGGGGGCCCGCGTCGAGGGCCCGGTTGATCCGCAGCAGGGCCTCGGTGGCGTCGGTGGCCCCTTCGGCGCTGCGCACGCGGGGGTCGGCGCGCAGGAGGTAGAGGAGTTCCTCCAGGGCGGGCTTTTCGTCGTCGACGGCGAGGGCGCGGAGCATGGGGACACGGTACGCGCAGAGGTGCGCGCGGTCACCTGCCGCCCGGGGAATCGGTGCAGCTCAGGCGCCCCTCCTGCCGCCCGCGACGGGCCCGGCGAACCCTGCGGCTCAGCCGCCCCTCAGGCCCCCGCCGCCCTGCGGTGCGGGCCCTCACACCGCCACGGCCCGTACCAGCTCCGCCAGTTCCTCCCCCATCGCCGCCGCGAGTCCGTCCGCGTCCGGCACCGCCTTGCCGTCGGCCACCAGCCCCACGTGCACCTGGCCGCCGTAGGTGGACAGGGCGACCGCCAGGGCCTGGCCCCGGGCCAGCGGCGCCATCGGGTACACCGCGCGCAGCGGCCGGCCGCCCAGGGACAGTGCGGTGCGGGGCAGTGGCACGCTGGTGACCAGGACGTCGAAGAGGACCCGGGCCGCGCCGCCCGCCAGCGGCGCGCCCCACTTGCTGGCGAAGGCGGGCAGCTGGTCCGCGAGGAGGGCCACCGCCCCGGCCCCGCGCGAGGGTCCTGCCGCCTTGTTGCGGGCCATCCGTTCGCGCACGGCCCTCAGCCGAGCCCGGGGGTCCGGCTCGTGGACGGGCAGGTCCAGCAGGTACGCGGAGAGTCTGTTGCCGTGCCCGGTCTCCGTCCGGCCGGGCCGCCGCCGCGAGACCGGCACCAGCGCCCTCGGGTCGCCTGCGACCGGGTCGTCGCGTTCGGCCGTCCACCGGCGCAGCGCGCCCGCGACCACCGCGAGCAGGACGTCGTTGGCGGTGCCGCCGGACGCCCGGCGCACCCGGTGCACGTCGTCGAGGCCGAGTGCTGCGGTGGCCAGCCGCCGGGTTCCGCTGGAGTCCGCGCCGAGCGCGTCGGGGGTGCCCGGCAGCGGCAGCAGGGACCGCAGCCGTCCCGCCCGTACCACCGACGCACCGATGCCCAGGGCCTTACCGACGTCACCGAGCCGTTCCCGGGCGAGGTCCACCGCACGCCCCGGGCCGGCGAACCGGGCAGGGGGCGGGACCGCTGCGCCCCGCCGTGCGCCCGGGGGCCGGGCGTCCGCGAGCTGGTCGAGGATGCCCGCGCCGATCGCCACGGCCCGCATGCCGTCGGCCAGCGCGTGGTGGAGCTTGACCAGGACCGCGCACTCACCGCCGCCGTCCGCGCCGAGCACGTACACCTCCCACGGCGGCAGTCCGCGCGCGAGCGGACGCTCCATCAGGTCGCCGGCGAGCAGGGTGGCCTCGGTGGCGAATCCGCCGGCCGGGAGGAGAATGCGGCGGACGTGGCGGCGGACGTCGAAGTCCTCGGCCGCCGCCCACACGGATCCGCCGACCGGCAGCCAGACGTTCCGTACGGCCAGACGGAGACGGGGAAGGGCGGCGGCCCGCGCGGCGAGCAGGTCCAGGAGGTCCTCCCCGCCCGGGGAGCCGTCACCGCCGCCGAAAAAGGCGAGCGCCCCGAGGTGCATCGGGTGCGCCGTGGATTCGAGGTGCCAGAACGCCAGGTCAAGAGGTGCCAGAAGCTCGGTGCTCAAGGAGCCCTCACGTCGTCGGGGGCCAGCGGAAGCCGCAGTCAATCGCGATCGGTCGGTTACGGTCAAGTACGTCCAGTGTGCGGACAGTTACCGTCGCGGTGTGCTGCTCCATCCGGAGCTCAGGCGTTGCGTGCGTCCTTGGGCGGGACGTTGAACTCGCACCACAGGGCCTTGCCCTCGCCCCTGGGCTCCACTCCCCACACGTCGGCCAGCATGTCGACCAGGAGCAGTCCGCGCCCGGACACGGCCGATTCGCCCGCCTCCCGGCGGCGGGGCAGGGCGCTGGAGGAGTCCGCGACCTCGACGCGCAGCCGCCGTTCGGGGGCGGTGAGCATCCGTACGGTGAGCACCGCGCCCCCGTCGGTGTGCATGAGCGCGTTCACCATCAGTTCGTCGGCGACGAGTTCGATCTCGTCGCCGCGGCCCTCGGCCCCCCAGGCCCGTACGGCCGCTCGGATCAGCTGCCGGGCCTCGGCCAGCGCCTCGGGGTCGTTGGCGGCGACGTGCTGCTGGAGGCGCCGGCCCGCGCGGGGTGCGTCGGCGGCGCTCCGGCGCAGGAGCAGCAGGGCCACGTCGTCCTCGCCGCCCCGCGCGTCGACCGTCGCGCAGAGCCGGTCGGCCAGCTGCTGGATGTCCTGGGGGGCGCCCCGGACCAGTTCGGTCAGCGCGCCGAGCCCCTCGTCGAGGTCGCTCCCCGGCTGTTCGACCAGCCCGTCGGTGTAGAGCAGCAGCGTCTGCCCGGGATCCAGCTCGGTCGTGGTGACCGGGTACTCGTGCTCGCCGAACTCGGTGGACAGGCCGAGCGGCAGGCCGCCCTCGACCGGCACCCTGCGGCAGCTTCCGTCGGCGAGCCGCAGCAGGGGTTCCATGTGGCCGGCCCGGACCAGCTGGACGACTCCGGTGGTCAGTTCGATCTCGGCGTAGGTGCAGGTGGCGAAGCGGTCGGTGTCGAGTTCGTACAGGAAGTCCGAGGCGCGGGCCATCACGGTCGCGGGTGCGTGGCCCTCGGCGGCGTACGCGCGCAGCACGATGCGCAGCTGGCCCATGACGGCTGCCGCGTGCGTGTCGTGCCCCTGTACGTCGCCGATGACGGCCCCCACCCGGCCGCCGGGCAGCGGGATGACGTCGTACCAGTCGCCGCCGACGTCCTGCCCGTCGCGGGCCGAGCGGTAGCGGACCGCGATGTGCGCGCCGGGGACGTCGGGGACGCGGCGCGGCAGCATCGACTGCTGGAGACCTTCGGCGAGGTCCTTCTCCTGTTCGTAGAGCATGGCCCGCTTGACGCTCTGCGCGATGCTGCTGCCGAGGGCGATGAGGAGGTTGCGTTCGTCGGAGCTGAAGCCGGTGCGGCCGCTGTAGAGCAGTCCGAGGGCGCCGACGGGGCGGGCCTGGGCGATCAGCGGCAGGTACGCGGCCGAGGTGGTGCCGAACTTGCGGACGTGGTCCCACAGCCGGGGGTACGAGGCGGCGAACTCCTCGGCGGACTCGATGAACCGGGGCCGCAGCGACCGTACGACGTCTCCCATCGGGTACTCCGGGTCGTCCACCCGGGTGTACCGCGAGCCGGGCATGAACTCGGGCCCCTCGGCGACCAGATGGATCCGCCCTGCCTCCACGAGTCCCATCACCAGTGACGACGACCCGAAGGCGCCGAGGCGGTGGGTGTCCTGGAGGACGTCGATGACCTCGCGGACGGTACGGGAGTGGGCGAGCGCGGCGGTGGTCCGGGCGACGACGCCGGTGCCGCCCCTGCTGCCGTGCTCGTGCTCGCTGCGGACGGCGAAGTCACCGATCTCCTGGGTGGCGTCCCGCACCACTCCGATGATCCGGTACGGGCGGCCCGAGGCGTCGCGGCGGATGGAGCCCTGGGTGTGGGTCCAGCGGAGCTCGCCGTCGAGGCGGCGGATGCGGAAGTAGGCGCCGTACGAGGACTCGCCGCTCTTGAGCGCCTGGGCGACGATGCCGTCCAGGTGCTCGGCCTCGGCGGGGGAAACCCGTCGGGAAAGGGTGGTGGGGTTGCCGTCGAACTCCTCGGGCAGCAGGTCGAACACCTGCAGGGCGGAGGGGTCGAGATGCAGGTGGGACTGGTCCAGGTCCCAGTCGAAGATGCCCATGCCGTTGAGCGCGAGGCCCGTTTCGGGGCGGACGGGCCAGTCCTCGGCCGGTCCGCCGTGCGCGCGGTCGGACAGCTCAGCCACCGGCCGGAACGGGGCCCGCGGCCGGCCCCGTGGACGCTGCCGCCGATGCGGCCCGGACCGTCGCGCCGGCCGGGAACCCGGCTACCGGCGCGACCGCGGCTGCCCCGGTGGTGCGGTGACGCGTCGATGGGTGCACGCGGCCCCTCCCGTCCTCGTTCGCGCCTCGCGCGCGTCCAGCAAGTCCTGTCCCTCCATATCGCCGCACATCGCGCCCCGCCGCAACCGGACCGCCGCCGTCCGAACCCCCGGGGGCGGGAAGGCGGCGGCCCTCGCCCTCAGAGCATCTCGGGCCGCGTCCACTCCTGGCCCCGCACGTGGTGGTCGAAGAAGTTCAGTACCGCCGAGTACCAGACCTTCGCGTGGTTCGGCTTGAGGATCCAGTGGTTCTCGTCGGGGAAGTAGAGGTACTTCGCCGGCACCTCGAACCGCTGCAGGTCCTGGAAGAGCGCCATGCCCTGTCCCACCGGCACCCGGTAGTCCTTGGCGCCGTGGATGACCAGCATCGGCGTGCGGATCCCGGCCGCTGCGAGGGACGGCGAGTTCTCCTCGTACCGCTCCGGCTGTGTCAGCGGGTCGCCGAAGATGCGCTGGAAGAACCACGGGGCGTCGGTGTCGCCGGCGAAGGACCGCAGGTCCCACAGTCCCGCGTGCGACATGATCGCCTTGAAGCGGTCGGTGCGGGTGGCGACCCGGTTGGCCATGTAGCCGCCGTAGGAACCGCCGGCGAGACCGGTGCGCGTCTCGTCGATGTCCGCTCGTGCGACGGTGACGTCCACGAGGTCCATGAGGTCGCGGTAGGGCTGCCCGCCCCACTGGCCCCAGCCGCGCTCGTGCATCGCCTGCCCGTATCCGGTCGACAGGGCCGGGTCGGGCATCAGCACGGCGTAGCCGCGGGCCACGAAAGGCCACGCGTTCCAGCGCCAGTTCCACGCGTTCCACGAGGACTGCGGACCGCCGTGCACGAACACGATCAGCGGTGCCGGGCTGTCGGCCGAGGCCCCCTCGGGCACCGCCAGCCACGACCGCAGCGCGAAGCCGTCGTCCCCGGTGGTGTGCACCTCGGTCAGCGTGCCGGGCAGGGCTCCCAGGTCGTCGCCGGGTGCGCGCAGCGGTGCCGGAAGCTGGTCGGCCCCGCCGGCCGCGTCGATCCGGACCGGCCGGGGCGCGGCGTCGAGCGGCGACGCGACGGCGTACAGGGTGCGCGCGTCGGGCGACAGCAGGAGGGTGCCGTACGCGCCCGAGGCCGTCAGCCGGGTCACCGTGCCGTCGGCGTCGCGGCGGAAGACCGGGCAGTGCCCCTGCTCGTCGCCCGAGAACCACAGGGTGTCGTCACCGGCGACGGGCGAGAGCACGAAACCGCCGGGCCAGTTGTCGTACTCCGGCAGCAGGTCACTCTCCTCGCCGGTGGCCACGTCGACGCGCACCAGCGTCACGTCGTACGGCGTCTCGTACGTCTCCTCCTGGAGCCGGTGGCAGACGACCGCCGTGCCGTCGGCGGTGAAGCGGGCACCCGAGTACTGGTGTCCGGGCCGGTCGAGGACGCGGAGCTGTTCGCCGGTGGCGGCGTCGGCGATCACCACGGTGTCGCGGTTCTCGGCGGGCACCCGGCCCGCGACGGCGCGCCCGTAGGCGACGCGGGTGCCGTCGGCGGACAGGGCGACGCCGCCCTCACCCCCGATGCCCTGCCCGCCCGCCAGGACCGGGGTGGCGTCCGGCCCCTGGGCGCGGACGAAGACGTGCGCCTCTTCGGGCCCGAGGTCGCTGTCCCAGTAGCGGGTCGGACCGGCCTCGTAGAGGATCGCCGTGACCTTGGCCTTCTCGCGCTCCTTGCTGAGCTTCTCGTGCGTCTCGGCGTCCGCCGCGCCCGGCAGCAGGTCACCGCTGTACGCGAGTACGCCGGTCCCGCGGGCGATGGTGAATCCGCCGATGCCGCCGTGGTGGGAGGCGATCTGTCCGGCCTCGCCGCGCTCCGGCAGCGCCCAGAGTGTGGCGCCGCTCTTGTCCTCGCCCTTTTCCGCGGCGGGGTCGGTGTCCTCGCGGCCGGAGAGGAAGAGCAGGGTGCCGTCGGGGGCGAACGCGGGCGCGGACTCACCCTTGACGGAGCGGGTCAGGCGCCGCGCCTCGGCCTCCCCCGCCGGGTCGATCTCCCAGAGTCCGGAGACGTACCCGGTGCCCTCGGCGTTGAGCTGCTGCACGGCCGCGACCAACCGGCTGCCGTCCGGGGACAGGGCGAGCGCACCCACCCGGGGCGAGGCGAAGAACGCGGACAAGTCATGGAAAACAGTGGTTCCACACGGGGATTCAGCCATGCGGATCATCCTGCCCGCTGGGCGTCGGCCCCAACAAGGGATTGCCGATTATCGGACGTACGCCCCCGGCGAACCTCCCGCCGGGCGGGCCATTTGGCCGGTACTGGTCGCCGGACAGGCCAAGAGCCGCACCCCTGGGGTGAGGGGAGTACGGCTCCGTGCGTCATGCGTCAGGACTAGGGACCGCTGTGGGCCGGCCGCCCGGCGGACCTCAGTCGACGCCGGGGAGGATGTGGGGCTCCGCGAGGTCGTCCTCGTAACCGGCCAGCCGGATCGGCGCGGACCTGGCCCACACCTCGAGGTTGCCGATCTTCTTGGGCTTGCCGGCCCGGCCTTCGGCCCCGGCCTTGTAGCTCGCCGAGCGCTCCGACCGTCGCTGGTCCTGAGGGGTCGTCTTAGGTGTCACCGCGCACTCCTTTGGGTCGCGTAACCCGTTGGACGGTGCCGAGCGGCCCTCTGCCGGGCCGCCGGACCGCCCAGGGGGCAGGAAGGAAAGGCTTCTTCGGTCGCGGTGGCGCCGGTGTTGCTCGTTCGGGGAAACAGCCGTGGTGGTGGGCCGCTCTCCGGTACGGGCCGAGGGTGTCGCTCTGTCCGTGACGAACAGAGTACCCATATGAGCGCCCGCGCGCTCGATGGATTTCGTCGACTTTCGGCCTGCCCCCCGCAGGACTACCAGTTGGCGGGTGCGTAGTCCTTGAGGAAGATGCCGTAGAGGTCCTCGCCCGCCTCGCCCCGCACGACCGGGTCGTACACCCGGGCGGCGCCGTCCACCAGGTCGAGGGGGGCGTGGAAGCCCTCCTCGGCGAGGCGCAGCTTGTCGAAGTGCGGACGCTCGTCGGTGATCCAGCCGGTGTCGACCGAGGTCATCAGGATGCCGTCGGTCTGGAACATCTCCTGGGCGCTGGTCCGGGTCACCATGTTCATGGCGGCCTTGGCGGCGTTGGTGTTGGGGTGGCCCGCACCCTTGTAGCCCCGGCCGAACACGCCCTCCATCGCGGAGACGTTGACGACGTGGGCGCGACCGCTCCGGGCCTTGCGCGCGGCATCCGCCATCGCCGGGCGCAGCCGGCTGATCAGGATGAACGGCGAGGTGTAGTTGCACAGCTGGGTCTCCAGCAGTTCCACCGGCGAGATCTGCTCGATGGTCTGCACCCAGGTGTTGGTGTCGACGACGTCGGGCACGAGCCCGCCCGCGTCGATGGCGGTGCCGTCGCGGTGCCGCTCGACGCTGGCGTTGCCCGCGACGAGGGCGAGGTCGGCGACCTGCTGGGCGTCCAGGCCGCTGACGCCCAGCGGCAGGGCGGTCAGGCCGTCGACGGCTCCGGAGTTGAACGCGCCGATCACCTGGTGCGCGGGTAGTTCCCCGGCGGGCAACGGCGCGCTCTCGCCCTCGACCAGGGCGGCGTACGCGGAGGGCAGCCGGCGGACGGTCTGCGTGGCGTTGTTGATGAGGATGTCCAGCGGGCCGGCCTCGGCGACCCGTCCGGCCAGCTCGACGGCCTGCGCGGGGTCGCGCAGGTCGATGCCGACGACCTCAAGGCGGTGCATCCAGTCCGCCGAGTCCTCCATCGCCTTGAAGCGGCGGATGGCGTCCTTGGGGAAACGGGTGGTGATGGTGGTGTGCGCGCCGTCGCGCAGCAGCCTCAGCGCGATGTACATGCCGATCTTGGCCCGGCCGCCGGTGAGCAGGGCCCGCTTGCCGGTGAGGTCGGCGCGGACCTCGCGCTTGGCCCGGTTCTGCGCCGCGCAGGGCTGGCAGAGCTGGTGGTAGAAGTAGTCGACCTCGACGTACCGGGTCTTGCAGATGTAGCAGGAGCGGGGCCGCTGGAGTATCCCGGCGATCCGGCCCTCCTCGGTGGCCGAGGACGGCAGGAGACCTTCGGTCTCGTCGTCGATGCGTACGGCGGAGCCGGTCGCGGTGGCCTCGGTGACGGCCTTGTCGTTGGCGGTCTTGGCGGCGCGGCGCTCCTGGCGGCGGCGCTGCTTCACCGTGCGGTAGACGCCCGCCGTGGCCCGGCGGATGGTGATCGCGTCCGGGTGGTCGACGTCGAGGCCGTCGAGCTCCGCGAGGACGTCGAGGACCAGCGCCATGCGCTCCGGGTCGATGCCGGGGCCGAACTCCGCGGGGGTGTCCTGGCCGGTGGGCTCGTCGCCGCCGTGCACCGGGCTGTCCTCTGTGACCGTCATCGCCGCTGCCGTCTCTCGTTCACGCCGCGCCTGGCCGGAGCCGGCGGGTGCCTGCTGGAAGTCCGCAAAAGGAGAATCGTACGGAGGCAGGGGCGGGTGCGACAAACCGCGAGGTGTGCGGGCACACAGGGTGACGCCCCTGGGCCCGGACTGTGCGCCCCGGGCTCGGGGCGCACAGTCC
>NZ_JBHXRV010000079.1:0-26445 GCF_042716745.1 Streptomyces sp. NPDC058663 | reverse complement strand
GGCCCCGCCCCCGCCCCTGCGCACACCCCCCCCCCCCGGGCCCCCCCCCCGGCCCGCGGGGGGGGCGCGGCCCGGGGGGGGGGCGGGGCTTGCCGGGCAAGCCGTGCGGTGTGCCCGGCAAGCCCCTTGGGTCATCGGCCGACTGCGGAGGCGTACTGCGCCATCGCCCCGATGATGGCGCCGGACCCGACGATCACGGCGACCGCGATGGTGACGGGGGCCTTGAGCGCGGGGCGGCGGTGTACGAGGTAGGCCAGGCCGAGGGCGAGCATCACGATGACGAGGACGAGGACCAGGCCGAGGACGAGGTGGGTGAACATGTCGGTTTCCTTCGGTTCGAGGAGCCGCCGGTACGGGCGTACCGGACGGGTGGAACGGGGTGGTGCGGGGCCACAGTCGGCGGAACCGGGGCGCGGTTCGAGTTCTCGCGAAAATCCGCCGGGCCCCGTCCCGGGCGCCTCGTGAGCGGGCCGGAACGACGATTCGCGGGAGCTGGACATGAAGAAGTCCGGGACTTGCATCTCGCGCACTGGCGTGTGCGCTGGGGACAGCAGCGCCCCGTCCGGGTCTCGAACGGGGCGAGTGGGGTGACTGTGCGGGAGGCGGGGGCAAGCCCCGCAACCCCCTTCATGCGTGGGCTAGGGAGTGGAATGCCGGGCGGCATGCGGCACGCCGTCGCCCCCTTGACCAGGTGGTGGTCAAGGGGGCGACGACTGGGGATCGATGGCGGTCAAGGGGTGGCCGGCAACTGTTGCGAAGGGCGGGTTGCCGAGGACCCGTGCACCAGGCGTTCGTGCGGTACGTCGTCTCGCCGTCGGTGCTGACCGTGACGGTGGTCCGGCTCGTCACTATCGAAGGACACCGGCCAAGCCCCGCAACCCCGTGGCCGCGGTCTAGGGTGCGGGGCAGTCCGTGCCGACATGGGTGTGCGGGTCAGGCCCCGTGCCCAGAGCGCTCTGGGAAGCAGTACCACCGGGCCGCTCCCCGCCCTTCTCCACCAGTCACCTCTCCTGGCTGTCGCAAGAAGAGGTGTCGGAGCGCTTGACGGGCTTGCCCACAGGGGCTGACCAGGCACAACGAGCAGTGTCCGGCTTAGGGGGTTCCTACCTCCGGGCCTACGGGCGGTGCACCTCTGAAACCCCCTGTGCAGCCCACGGTGCAGACAACTGCGGGTGCAACCCCTGGGCTTGCCCTACAACTTGCCGTACAAGTTGCCCTGCAACTTGCTCTACAACCTGCCTCTGAACTTGCTCCACAACTTGCCCCAGGCGCGAGGCGAACACAGGAACACCGCAGGTCAGCAACGTGGTCAAGGGGTACCCATCGCGCCGACTTCTTCTAATACGGGGGGTCAGCCCAGCGTAGGAAGTCTTTGCGCCTCCTGAGCAGAGCTGGCTGTTCGATTAGTTGGTAACGGCTGCGCGGGTGCCAGAGCGGATGCTTGGACTACTTCCGGCTCCCGAAGCCTGCGTAGAGATTGGCACCGTCGCGGTGCCCGCGTAGTCGTCAACCTGCCGCCTTGAGGTGGTGGTGGCTCCGTGAGCATCGGGCTGGATGCTTCGACTTCTTCCGGCTCCCGAAGCCTGTGTAGAGACCGGCACCGCCCGGTGTTCTCGAAGCCACCATCACCCGATCGAGCGTCACTCGTTGGTGTTCATGGTGCGAGCCCGCTGCATGGTGACCTCTCACAGCTTCCGGCCCTTGAGGCCCACGACCGGCTGAGGCCCGTGCGGTGCGCTGGTGCCACGAACGGCCAGTGAGAGGGAGGGCCAGGCCCGCGAGGGCAGAGCCCTGGTATTAGAACGCCGCGTGGCCCGCTTGCGCTCGTCACCAGCGCAGAAGCGAGCGAAAGGGGACCCACTTGAACATCACCTGTGGCATCGACTGGGCGGAAGGCCACCACGACGTCGCCCTGGCGGACGAGGCCGGGAAGCTCGTCGCGAAGTTACGGATCGACGACACCCTCGCCGGCTACCAGCTCCTGCTGGACTTGCTAACCGAACACGGCGATACCGAGGCCGAGCCGGTCCCGGTCGCCATCGAGACCAACCGCGGCCTGCTGGTGGCCTTCCTCCGCCAGGGCGGGCGACCGGTCTATGCCATCAACCCGCTGTCTGCCGCCCGCTACCGGGACCGCCACGGCGTCTCGCGGAAGAAGTCCGACCCGGGCGACGCCCTGGTGTTGGCCAACATCCTTCGCACCGACCGGGCCATGCACCGGCGGTTGCCCGACGACAGCGATCTGGCCCGTTCCGTGGCCGTGCTGGCACGGGCTCAGCAGGATGCTGTCTGGAGCCGCCAGCAGCTGGGCAATCAGCTCAGGTCCCTGCTGCGGGAGTACTACCCGGCCGCCCTCGAAGCGGTCGCGGGCTGGCAGAACGGCCTGACCCGCCCCGAGGCCCGCGCGATCCTGACCATCGCCCCGACGCCCGGCAAGGCCGTCAAGGTCACCCGCCAGCGGCTCTGCACGGCCCTCAAGAAGGCGGGCCGGGTCCGAGGCATCGAGGCGGAGGCCGAACGGTGGCAGAAGATTCTCCAGGCGCCACAGGCCCGGCACCCCGAGATGGTCGAGGACGCGCTGGGCAGGCAGATGCGCGGTCTGCTGCGGCAGTTCGACGCTGCTTGCCGCACCGTCGACGATCTCGCGGACGCGACGGAGAAGGCCTTCCGCCAGCACCCCGATGCGGCGGTGATGCTCAGCTTTCCCGGCCTCGGCGTCCAGCTCGGTGCCCGCATCCTCGCCGAAATCGGAGACGACCGGTCCCGATTCGCCGATGCCAGAGGGCTGAAGGCATACGCCGGCGCGGCCCCAATCACCCGGGCCTCCGGCAAGAGCCACTACGTCGGACGGCGCCGCGTCAAGAACAGCCGCCTCCTGAACGCTGGGTTCCTGTGGTCCTTCTCCACCCTCACCGCCTCCGGTGGGGCGAACGCCCACTACCGCCGACGGCGGGCACAGGGCGACTTCCACGCGGCAGCCCTCCGGCACCTGTTCAACCGCATGCTCGGCCAGCTCTTCCACTGCCTCAAGACCCACACCCTGTTCGAAGAACAGGTGGCCTTCCCTCACCTCCTCACCGCCGTCGCTTGACAGCTAGATGCCGTGAGAGGTCTCTAGAGAGGGGTCTTCACCACCCTCTGAGCGAAGAACAGACCCGTACCGACGACTGAGCGGTCCAAGGCACCCATCCCTACAGGCCGCTGACCCGAACGCTGACCCTGCCAGGTCAGAGGCCCCGCTCGCGGGCGTCCTCGTAGCGCCGGCTCAGGTGTGGTCGGCACCCTGGTGGGCGTCGTCGAGGAGTGCCAGGAGGCGTTCGACGCCGGTGGTGAGTTCGCGCAGGTGGAGCGTGGCTGCGGCCAGGCCGCGTGTGGGGGGGGTGTTCAGGGTGTGGCGGGCTGCGTCGTGGACGGCCTGCTGGCGGTCCCACTCGAGGGTGCCGTGGTTCATCGCGCTGAGGACCGGGCCGGTTTCCTGAATGAGGAGGGCCAGGTGCGAGTGGAGCAGGCCGGTGAGGTGTGCGGTGTCGTCGGGCCGGGGCAGCGGGTGGGCGCGCAGCGCGTGGCGGGCGCGTTCGACGGTGGTGGCCATCAGGGCGGTGTCGAGCGGGTAGTCGTGGGCCGCGGGCTCGGGCTCCGCGGCGAAATGGCGGGCAGTCACTTCGTGGTCCCCTGGTGCTTGCACATCCGGATGGTGCGGGCGGCGAGGATCCGCGCCTGTTCCTCGCCGTGCTGCGTCGCCTGCTCCAGCTTCCTCATCTGCTCCCTGCACGCCGGGCAGCCGGGTTGGGGGTCGCAGCCGTACAGGTAAGCGTCCATCGCGCCGGGCAGGACAACCGGGGGCTCTGGTGTCCCGTGGTACCGCTGCATCATCATCAGCCGTCCTCTTTCGCTGGGTGCCGTCACGACCACGCAAGCAGCCGCCTGGGCGCGGGTGCGACGGCAGCGTCATGCAAGAGCGGTGAAAGTCGGCGCCTGGGGGTGAAGCGGGGCCGAAGGCGGGGCACCTTCAAGTCAGGAGCAGTACGGTCGCCGCATCGTCCGACCCAGTTGCCCGGAGCCCGGCATGGTCGACCGCAGCACCCTCACCCCCAACCTCGTCCTGCGCGCGGTGCGTGAGGACGAATTCCTGATGAGCCGCGACGAGTTCGCCCGCGCCGTACTCGAGGCCGCCACGGACATGGGGGAGGCCGTCGCGTGCGAGGCCCGCCTGGTGGCGGCGTGGGAGGACGGTGAGGTGCGCTGTCCGCGCGCGGTCTACCAGCGCATCCTGAGCCGGATGACCGGCCGGTCGATGACGGACCTGGGCTTTCGGCCCCGTTCGGCGGTGCGTACCGGGCCGCCCGGCGGGGAGCGGGGGGCGGAGGACAGCGTGGAGAGGCGCACCTTCCTGCGCGACGGCACGGCCGTGCTCACTCTCCCTCTCGGGACGGGCACAAAGACCAGGACCGCGGGGCGGGTGGGTGCCAGCGAGGTACGGGCCGTCACGAAAGCGGTCGCCTCGTTGTACGCGCACGATCACGACCACGGCTCCGCGCCGCTGCGCAAGGCCGCATCCGAGGCGCTGCACACTGCCTACCAGTGGCTCCAGGCGGGTACGTACACGGAGCGGACCGGGCGCCGGCTGCGGTCGGCGACCGGAGCGCTGTCGATCGCGGCGGGGTGGCTGTCCTACGACTCGGGGCGGGCCGCTGACGCCCATTCCCTGTACGGCGAGGCCCTGGCCGCGGCCCGGATCGCCGACGACCCGGCGCTGGAGGCGCACGCGTTCGGTTGCCTGAGCCTGCTGGCGAAGGCGTCCGGGCGGCCAAGGGAGGCGATCGCGGCCGCGCAGGGCGCGCAGAGTGTGGCCCGCTCGCTGGGGTCGTCGAAGCTGCTGTCGCTGTTCGCGATGCGGGAGGTCGGCGGGTGGGCGCTGATGGGCGACACCACCGCCACGGACAAGGCGATCGTCCGCGCCCACCACCTGTACGCCCGCGGCCCCTGTGACGCCGATCCTGCGTGGCTGGACTTCTTCGCGCCGGGTGAGCTGGCCGGGCTCGAATCCTTGGCGCGGGCCGATCTCGGGCAGCACGAGCGGGCCGCCGCCGGGGCTGAGCAGGCCGTTCTGCTCCACGGTGAGGCATTCGCCAGGAACAGGTCCCTGTACACGGCGGACGTCGCCATTCAGCATGCGGTGAGGGAACGGCCGGAGCCGGAGGCAGCCGCGGAGGCCGCCGGCCGGGTCCTCGCGTTCCTTCCCGAAGTGCGTTCCGACCGGCTGTTGCAGGCGCTGCACCACGTCGCGGGCGCACTCCAGCGCCACCACCGCGTCCCGGCGGTGGCGAGCTGGATCGAGGAGTACCGCACCACCGCTGCTACCGGAGGAGGACGGGCGTGACCCCCAGCACCCGCACTGACGTCGTGATCCGCACCTACGGCCCCGGCCACGTACCCGCCCTCCTGGACGCGATCGCCGACCTGTGGGCCGACGCCCACCCCGAGCTCGTCGACAACCCGGGTGCCGCCACTGACGGGCTGTCCGCGGCCGCCCTGCGTCGCCAGGTGACCGGGCACTGCAAGCATGAGGGGTTCACGCTGGTCGCCGCGTACGCGGCCGGGAGCCTGGTCGGCTTCGGCTACGGCTTCCCCGCCACCCCCGAGTACTGGTACGGCCCCGAGCTCCTGCCGTCCATCCCCGAGTCCGTCCGCCAGGGGCGGCTACTGGGGCTGTGCGAACTCGCGGTCAGCCCCGGCTGGCAGTCCCAGGGCATCGGCTCCCGCCTCCACGCCGAACTCCTCACCGCAGTCGCCCCGGACTACGCCTCGCTGCTCGTGCGCCCCGACAACACCGCCGGGCGGGCCCTGTACGAACGACTCGGCTACCGCTACGCCGGCCCGTATCGCAATGAGCCCAGCGGACCGGTCTACGACCTGCTCCTCCTCCAGATCACCCACACCTGATCAGCATTCCCGGTCGAGTCAACGTTTCATGATCTTTTCCGAGGCATTAAAGCGGCCTTGTCAGACGCTCGCTGGAATCGTCTGACGGTGGTTATTCTGGATGCATGGCGAATGACCAGCGTCCCCCAGGGACGGCCGCAAGCCACAAAGGTGAGGCGGAAGATCATGTGGCCACGTCCGAGACGCAAGAGCTTTCTGCGCAGAATGTTGATGTGCTGTTCGTTGACGATCCCGCAGGCCAGCTCGGCATAGAAGATTTCGTTGGTTTGCCGACGAGCGTCGTTGTGCTGGTGGGCAGAGGCAGCCTTCGCCGTCACACGCTGATTTCTGCGCTTGATGATTCTGCTGACCAGCGCCCCGATCTTTTTTCTCCGCAATCGCACGCGGTTCTTCAGGGGAAGCATGCCCGCGATCTTGAAGCTCGCGAGAAGTTTCGAGAGCACATCCGCGATGCTCTCGCCAGGCATGAGCGTCAACCGGCCCCGCCTGGCCTCAACAAACTTGACGCCTTGCGTATCCGAAGCCCCGATGTCCGGCGTATCCCGATGCCCGACCTATCCCTTCTTATGGGCGTGGGCATACCCGACGGAGCAAGAATCGAGGCATTCAGTCACCTGCGGGACCGGATCGCCGAGCTCTCATCCACTACCGAGGTTTCCATCAGGGCCCTGAGAAACCCGGGGAAGGTTCTGAACGAGCTGGCAGAGACGGGCGAAGTCGCCCGCGTAACCAACAACGGCAAGATCGTTGGATGGCTCATCCCGGCGACTGAAGCTGACCAACACCTCGATGGCTTGTTGAAGCAAGGACGGTTGCGCCGGGGGACGCCTGTACCGATCGAGCCGATCGACATCGATGGCTTGGAGAATTCGCTGAGCGACGCCCTGCGCGAGGCGCGTGATGAGGAGCGCACTTGATCTATCTGGACTCCTCCGCGTTGGTCAAGCTGATCATTCGAGAGAAAGAGACCGACGCCCTAGTCAACTTCCTTGAAGGTCGTCCTCAGCAGAGGCATGTCACCTCGGAACTTGCGAGGACTGAAGTCATTCGTGCCCTTCGCCGAGCACGTTGTGGACCTCAAGGGCAGCATCTGATGGACGAGTCGACGTTCAATCGGCTGCTGGTAGCGGCTGAGACGCGCCTCAATGCCACTGACCAAATGGCCGTCAGCATCGACATTTTTGATGCGGCAGGGGCGTTCGAAGAATTCAACATCCGGACCCTTGATGCCATCCACCTTGCGACCGCTCTGATGCTTGGGCCAGCTTTGACGGGCTTCGTTACCTACGACAACAGGCTCCGTGAGCACGCCGAGAACTATGGGTTCCAGGCAAACGCACCGTCCTAACTCGGCAGGACGGGGGCTGGGATCGACGCTACCCGGCCCCCCAGTGGCTTTCTGCGGACCATCCCGCCCCAGGGCCCTTCCATCCACCCACACGGACGGCCGCAGGCTGCTGTCGCGTCCCCCTGTCGCGTGAGTCGCGTCCGCAGGGGCCCCCAACGCACGCGCGCGTCACGCGCGCGCGTCAGGCCACCGGATTCACCGGGAACGGGACAGCGGTGATGAAGACGAAGACGATGAACAAGCGCCGATTGTCGTACCGGTAGTGAACGGTGCGTCCCTGCACCCGCTCTGGATCTCCTTGAGTTCGGCGAGATGGGCGGGCCACAAGGCACCCGCGGTGGGGCTCCTCGGTGCAGCGGTCCAGGTGGATCACCAGGCCACTTTCGGTAAGTGGTCGTCACGCGCCCCTGTGAGGGCCGATCTTACCCCCGGACACCCAGAGGGGCCCGGGGCTTGCGATCGACCCTCAGGGGGCCGCCCAGGGGCCTAGAACGCCTCTTGCTGCTCCGGGTCCGGTGTGCCGTCGAACCCCGCCCGGTACTGCGCGGGAAGCGCGGCGACCTGTTCGTCGGTCAGCGTGAGCGCCGGGATCGGGGCGTTGCCGACGTAGTCGATCGACTGCCACGGCCAGGCCGGGCCCTCACACATCTGCTCCGGCCAGGACCGGACCGAACGGGGACCGCGCCACGGCTTCCAGTTCATCAGCCGCAGCTCTTGGGCCCCGACCTCGTCGGAAGGCGACAGCCCGAAACCGAACTCCGGCCAGCGCAGCCACAGTGAGCTGCCGACCGGACGCAGGTCCCGGACCCTGCCCGCCGCTGCGTGCGGCGAGTGCGCCTCAATGATCATCGCTGCGCCGCCGGAGACCGTACGCAGCATCTCCAGCGCCGACATCAGGATCCGGGCCGTCTCTTCGTCGTTCGGATTGCCGGTGGCCACCAGCTTGTAGAGCGGGCCGATCACGATCAGGTCCGGCTTCGCCTTCTCGATCCGCCGGGCCAGGTACGCCCGGTCACCGGGGCGCGCCAGGTCGATGCCGCGCTCGATCAGGAACTCCAGCGTCACCAGGTTCGGATCGATGGGCGCGCCGTCGGAGTCGGCGGCGGCCTGCGCCATGCGCGACAGCCACGGCCGGGCCTGGTCGCGGGAGTTCTCCGCGTCGATCAGCATGCACCTCACGGGCTTGATCCGTGCCTTGCGCCAGGGATGGAGCCCGGCGGCCGCGCGCATCATGATCTGCCGCAGCAGCAGGCTCTTGCCGCCGCCCTCACCGCCGGTGACGATCAGCCGGTCCCACCGGGCGAGCACCCCGGGCAGCACCCAGTCCGGCTCTTCCGGGGTCTGCGCGAGGAACGTTCCGAGGTCGAGGAGCGGGGCGTCCGTCGCGGCCAGGCCGCGGTCGCGGGCGGCGCGCATCTCTTCCACCGCGTGCTCCGCGATGTCGGCGGCGCCGCCCTTGCCGGAGCGGGCCGCGGACACCGCCGCCACGCCGGCCGCCTCCACCGCGCGCAGCAGCGCCGCGTCCCGCACCACCGCCGCGTACTCCACGGCTGCGTACACCGTGGGCACCGCGTCGACCAGCTGGTGGAGGTAGAGCAATCCGCCGACCCGGGCCAGGTCGCCCGACTTCGTCAGCGCCTTGGTCATCGTGATCGGGTCGCACGTCTCCCGCCGCGCCCGCAGCGAGCACGCCATGTCGTACACCAGCTGGTGGCGCGGCTCACGGAAGTCGGCCGCCTCCAGCTGCTCCACGATCTCCAGGAACACCGCATCCGCCACATCCCCCGGCGTCAGCAGCGCACCGAGCACCGCCGCCTCCGCAGCCTCCAGCTCAGCCGCCCGCTGCTCCGCTGCCTCCTCGAGGCCGCTCACAGCTGCGCCCCCCGCATCAGACGCGCCCGCAGCGCAGCCACTTCCTCCGGCGTCGCCCGCCGCTCCCCAGCCGCCCCTGCGTCAGCGGGCCTGGCCTGCCCAGGAATCGGCACCCGCGAGCGCTCGCAGTGCAACGCCAAGTTCGTCCAGCCGTTCGCGGGCATCTCCGCCGCCCGCGCCGCCAGCCAGCCCACCGGGTACCCCGCCGCCAGCAACTCCGCGGCCTGCTTCCTCAGCCTCACCCGCGAGCCGTTCACCAGCGGACGGCCCAGCGCACCGACGTACGCCTCCACGACCGCATCAGCCTCCGAGCTCTCCGGCACAGCCGCGTCTCTCTCTCGCTCTTCGGCTGTGACTGGAGAGACCTTCGGAGCGGCGGGGGGCTGAGAGAGAGAAGAGGGAGAGGAAGAAGGAAGGAGAAGGGGTGCGGAATCTGCACCCCCATCCCCCGCAGATTCTGCAGGGGGGGGTGCAGAAACTGCGGGGGGGGGTGCAGAAACTGCATGGGGGTCTGAGCTGGGGTTTTTCTCCGGCGGCTCATCGAAGGTCAGCTCCTCGATGAGGCTCGGGCCGTAGTCCCGGCGCGGGCGCTGCATGCTCGCCAGTAGGTCCAGGTTGATGCGGAACAAGTTGGCGATCTGGGCGCCGTTCTTCGGGCTGTACCGGTCCTTCGACCGCAGCAAGCCCAGCTGCTCCAGCCGCGCCTTGTTGCTCTGCGCGGCCCTCAGCGACATGTGCGCCTCGTCCGCGAGCTGCTGCATGTGCGCGATCACGTAGCCCTTGTCATCGGTGTGATTCGCGCAGGCCGTCAAGAACGCCCCCTCGCCGGTCTTCAACCCGCCGGCCTGGAAGACCAGGTTCATGTGCTGGATCACCCGGTCACCGCCGGGGCGAGCTTGTTGTGGTCGGGGGTCTGGCCAGGTGTGACGTGGCCCTCTGGCCTGGGGGCTAGTACTGCACGTACGCTCAAGGGAGCGCACCTCCTTGGTCAAGGTGTAGGTGCTTCCCCTCGGGCCGCGAACCCGAGGGCCACTGTTGGGCCCCGCCAGTTGGCGGGGCCCGCAGTGGTTATTAGAGCTATTTGTGTGTGTCCTGGCAGGCTAGTCCGCTCGCCCGCAGTAGCCCGGTGGCGGCGGCTCTGGCCGTGGTGAAGGGCCCCAGCTCGCTGTTCTCGTCCCCGGCCGGGACGCCGTACCAGTCGTGCAGTACGCCGGGCGACGTCGTGTGAGTCTCGCCGAGGATTTCGCCGTTGTAGGCAACCAGGTTTGGGCTTCCGAGGACATCACCGAGAGCCGAATACCGCAGCCCGGGAAGGGACTTCAAACGCTCAATGGTTTCCTGCCGGTGTATTTTTTCGCTGGCACTCTTGTGCGCGGCGCGCAACGCAGGTAATGAAATCTCTTCCGTAGAATTCACGTTTCCCATTTCGTTCCTTCAGTTTTGAGGAAGCAACGGCAGGTCGTCGTAGATGAATTTCATCCGGTCGGCAGCGGCGACGGCGCGAAGTACCTCGATGGGTTTACCGGAACGGTCTTTCGTGACGCGTTCGACGGCAACGACGTAGACCCGTCCGCCGATTCGGAGGTCTGCTGCTTCCTGCTCGGTGGGCGGGCGAGCGCTTATCGTCTCGGATGCCGTGGCTGGTTGGTGCCCTGCTTCGATAAGTTTTCCGAGGACGCCACCCTTGATCTTCTCCATGGTCGCGATGCCTGCGGCTTCCGCCAGGTCCCTCGGATACCAGGCGTGCTGGAGCTGGACGACGTCGTCGGGCCGGATGATTGCGTGCCGGAACCGGTAGACGAGGCCGGTCCCTGGGGTTAGCTCCAGAAGTTGGGCCACGTCGTCTTCCGCTGCAACGCGGTCAACTTGGATCAACTTCATTTCTCCGTCCAACCCCTGGGCGGCGGTCGCTGACTCCCAGGGGCCTCGGGTGCCGCCCGGGGCCAGTACCTGGCGGTAGCGGGTGAGCGGCACGGCTACCGGGGTGCGGTGGCGCACGATCGTTCCCGCTCGCTTGCTCGTGACGACGAGCCCTTCGTCGACGAGTAGGCCTACGGCCTCGCGCACGGTCTGCTTGGAGAGGCTGTACTCAGCCATCAGGTCCATGATGCGCGGCAGGGTCTCCCCCACCGCGAACTCTCCCTCGTTGATGCGTCGTCGCAGCTCAGCGGCGAGATCTCGGTATCCGTTCATGCTGCATCACCTCCTTCTGCCAGGGCTGATTCCCCGCTGTGGGTGATCCAAAGGCTAGCCCTCAAAACATCTTATGGCTAGCCATTGACATCTCGCGTCCGTGTCTGCATCCTGAAATGGCTAGCCATTACTTCGTGTGGTGGTTGGTGTACTCCCTGCCTGCGAAAACGCAGGTGCCCGGCCGGTGTTACGAGCACCGACCGGGCGGCGGCACCGGTGTTACGAGCACCGGTGCCGCTGTCAGAACCCCTGGTGAGAGAGGTCCGGACACGATGATGGTTGCAGAGTGGGGGCGCTGGTGGCGTCCCCGGCGTGGCGGGTGTGCACGACCGGTACGGATGACGCGGACGGTGCTGCCGTCCCCGTGCCGTACGACGGCGGCGGAGCCCGCGCCGGTGCCGGTGATGCCGGTCATCGGCGGGGACGAGCTCCGGCTGCGGGTGCTGCTGCGGCAGCGGCTGGACGGTGCGCTGTGAGTGAGCTGCGCGGGGTTCCCCCGCTGCCCGAGGGCTGGCCGGCCGCCCGCCGGTTGGCCGTGGTGCCGCCGCAGGTGCCCGGCGGTCACCGCCAGGAGCAGCGTGACGAACGGGCCGAGGACTGGCTCGACCGGCTCCTGGCCGACGACGAGTTCGGCGTCCAGCGCCCCGCTCGTGCGGAGGTGCCGGTGTGGGAGCTCCCGCCGGTCGACTCGATTCCGGACCGGGACCCCTCGGACGATCACTTGATCGACTGGGACCGGGTCAAGAGCGCGGTTCGTGCGGTGCACCCGGTGCGCGCCCTAGCGGTGGTCGGTGTGGGTCTGCTGCCCGCGTGGGTGTGGGCGGAGCGGGTCGCGGAGCCGATGACCCGGGAGATGTCCGTCGACGCGGCGTTCGCGGGTGGGCTGGTGACGGCGGTGATCGCCGGGGTCGGCGCGGTGTCCGGCCGCGGTCTCCGCCGGTGGGTGTGTGCGGCTCTGGTGGTCGCGGTGGTCGGCGGAACCCTGATTGCCGACCCGACCCGTCATCTGGTCTCGACCTGGATCGTGGGGGTCTGACCATGGACTGGCCCACTTTCACGCACGTGGTGACCCGCGCCGGGGCCGCGTTCGGGTTCACGCTCATGGTGGCGACCGCTTCCTGGGTGTTCTTCTCCAAGGGCCGCAAGTTCAAGGCGCTGAAGAAGAAGACCGTTCTGGTGCCGTGGCTGGGGTCGGCGGTGACGATGATCCTGGCGTCCGCCGTGACCGGCGGCCTGGTGGGCCGGATCAGCGGCGGGTTCACCGGGGTGGGCAACGCAGCGGGCCGCGGGGTCGGGGACGTCGCGGTGGGGCAGGCCGGGGCCGGTGCGGTCCCCCTGTCCACCGGCGAAGTCCTGTCCTACAGCGGCTCCTGGATCGCGTTCTGCCTGGTGATCGCCTACAGCCTCTACCTGTGGTTCGCGAAGAACTGGGAAGAGAGGGCCATGGCCCTCTCCGGCGGCCTGACCGGGGCGACGTGGGGCATCACGGTCGCGGTCGGCGGCTGGGTGTCCGCGCTCGGTGTTCCGCTGGTCTCCTGGCTGGGGGAGGTGCTGATCGGATGAGCGCCCGCCGCCGTATCCGCCGGACCCGCTCCGGCGCCCGCCACCTCGCGAAATTCTTGACCCACTGGGCAGGCGGACACTCCGTCAGCAGCGAAGAGTTGTTGCGGCGCATCGTCAAGGCCCGTGCCGAAGCGCACCAGGACGCGCTGGAGGAGCACCGCCGCGACATCGAGCGCGCCCACAAGCGCGCCACGAAACTCCGCGAGCGGGCGGAGGAGGACGGCGGCCTGGTCCCCCGCGACAAGGCCCGCCTGGAGGCAGCCGAAGCGGAAGCCCGGCGCGCAGCCGCGATGCTGGCCGCGCTCGGAGCGTTCGAGGTGCCGCAGATCAACCCCGCGCAGGTCCGGCACAGCCGCCAGCGGATCGCGGCCGCCCGGTGCACGCTGCTGGCCGCTCCGGTCGCCGGGATCGGCGCCGCCACCGTGGCCGGGGGCGCGTGGTGGTCGGGGCCGGCCGCCGTGGTCCTCGGCGTGGCCGGGGCATGGGCCCGGGGCCCGGAACCGCTGGAGTTGACGACACGTCCCGTCCCGGCCGACCTGATCGCCGCAACCCCCGGCGTCGTTCCGCCGACCCACACGCCGACGCCGTCGGTGGGCGGGAGTGTTCCGGCCGGTACGTGTACCGCTCCGGGCACCCCGGTCCCCGTGCCGGGCGCACCGGGCGGTGCGCCGGGCCTGGGGGGTGTGGTGCCCGCGTCCGCCGACATGGTCACCGCCCTGTCGAAGGCACTGTCCGCGTGCCGGGTGATCCCGCGCGGCACCCACGTCACGCTGGTCGAGGAGCCGGAGGTGACCGAGGCCCGGTGGACGGCGACGATCCGTCTGCCCAACGACACCGGGGCCACAGTCGAGGACGTCGTCGCCGCCCGTAAGAGCCTGGGCGGTGAGCTGGAGCTGGACCGCGCCCGTTTGCACGTCGAGCGGGTGGACGGAGGGGACGACAAGACGCTGACGATCAGCGGCTTCACCGTCGATCCGTTCGAGAAGCCCATGGTGTGCACGGCCGACATGCTCGGCGACGTCGATGTCTGGGACCAGGGCATTCCGGTGGCGTTCGACGCGTGGGGCCGTCTGCTCTACGTCCGGCTGCGGGACGTCTCCCTGCTGCTCGGCGGCTCCAGCCGGTCCGGCAAGGGCGCCGCCCTGCGGCTGATCATCGCCGGATGCCTCCTTGACCCCCGGGTCAAGCTCCTGCTGGCCGACGGCAAACACCCAGGTCAGAACCGGTGGCAGGGGCTCACGGACTGCCATATCCACGATCCCCAGACGCGGGCGGAACAGCTCCGGTTCGCCCTGGAGGACCTGGTGGCGGAGATGGGCGAGCGCGGGGCCCGGCTCGCGGCCGCCGGGGTGGAGTCCCTGGAGGAGCGCTCCGACCTGGTGGGCAGCGAGGGCCTGGAGATTCAAGTGGTCGTCGTCGACGAGGTGTCCGTCTTCACGACTGACCCCAAGCACGGCAAGGCCATCACCAGGGCGCTCACCGACCTGTCCGCCCGAGGCCTCGCGCTCGGCATCGTGCTGGTGCTGTCCGCGCAGGCGTCCTCGGTCGAGGTCATCTCCCGGATGATCAGCGCCAACTTGGTCTGGAGGTGGTGCATGTACTCCATGACCGCCGTCGAGTCGAACTCCATCCTGGGCGACGGGATGGCCGGTCGCGGCTACAGCGCTCACCTGCTGCCCGAGACCCAGCGCGGCATCGGCCTCCTGCGGGCGCACGGCCGGGTCATCACCCTGCGCTCGCTGTGGCTGGACGGCGACGAGCTGGCCAAGGTCCAGGACATGGTCCGGGCGCTGCGCGGCCAGCGCGGCACGACCCTGACAGCCGCTCCCGTACAGGTGCCGCCGGCACCGGTGAAGGAACCAGTGGAGGCCCTGCCTGAGGCGGACTGGTCAGTGGTCGACGCATGGCTGGACGCGGTGGACGTGTCCGCTAACGACCACCAGGACGACGAGGACCAGGGGCAGGACGACCCGCGGTCGCAGGCGCTGGAAGTCATCCGGCAGGCCGGGCCGCAGGGCATCAAGCGGGCCGCCGTCGCCGACGCGATCGGCGCCTCCCCGACCACGGTCGGCGGGTGGCTCAAGACATGGGCCGACGAGGGCCTGGTCGAGGTCCTGGGGAGCCCCCCGCACACCCGCTACGCGGCTACCGACGCCCGTCAGTAGACCGCCCACAGACCCCGCTCTCTACAGACGAGTGCAGGTCAGAGCGCTACGACCGTACTGACGACCCGTCGTCGGTAGCCGTCGTCAGTAGCTCGTCAGTACCGGCCGTCAGTAGAGGGCGGCACACAAAAAGAAGCCCCCGGACGACCGATCTTCTTGGCAGTAGGGCGGTCGCCCGGGGTCCGAACCCCGAAGGGAACAGGTGCCAATCATGGCATTCCGCAAGAGCATCCCCCAGTCCGAGCTGCGCGACAACATGTCGGCCAAGGACCTCGAACGGCACGGCACGGACTACCAGGCCAGCCGCGGCGGCCACCTCAAGAAGGACGACAGCAAGTCCTCGAAGGGCGGCAAGAAGTGAGCCGTCACACCGCTCCGCGCTGCCACAGCCGCCGGATGAAGCTGGACAAGGTCAACGGGCACTACCGGTGCCCGGTGTGCAAGGCATGGACGACCCGCGTCACCGACGTGCTCCTGGCCGTGGTCGGGGGTGGCGCCCGATGACGAGCGACGAGGAGCGCCGCCAGGCGGCCGCCGCGATGGAAGCGGCCCGTCAGCAGGCCGCGCGGGACAGGGCAGCCGCAGATGCCGCTGTACGGGCGGTACAGGCCGCGAGCGAGGCCGCGGCCGCGCACAGCGCCAACGTGGCCGCCTACCTGGGCGGAGGCCGCTGATGAGCGACAACAGGCCGCCGCTGCCCGTGAGGGAGATGCCGCCCGAGGAGCACGGCCGCCAGGCCCTGCCGTCCCAGGAACACAGCCGCCCGACGCTGCCGTCGGCCCCGGCCCGTCCGCACCCCCAGGTTCACTGACCGCCCGTCACGGAAGAGCACTCCGCCCGCCCGAGAGGATGAGCGGGGCATCGCCACCGTGACACCACCCGCACCACCCCGGGCCGGGCACACCCTCCGGTGCGCCCGGCCCCCGTTCCGCCACCACACGAATCAGGAGTGACATGACCACCACGATCGAGCCGGGTACGGTCCCCGGCCCGGCCCGCGCACCACAGGCCGCCGACCCCGCACCGGCCGCACTGGAGACCGCCCTGCCCGCACCCAAGACGATTCCGCCGACCCGGAAGCGCGTTCCGGACACACAGGAGGAGGGCCCGGACCGTTCCGGGACCGCGATGCGCTGGGTGACCATCGGCACGCTGCTCGGTGCTCTGGTGATCGCGTCGATCGGGTTCGCCGCCTCGTACTCCGCGCTGTCGGCACTCGCCGCGCAGAAGGGGTTCGGGTGGGTCGCGCCCTGGTTCCCGATCGGCGTGGACGCCGGGATCGTCGTCATGTACGGCATGGACCTCGTCCTGGCCTGGCGACGCAACCCCAAGCCGCTGCTGCGCTGGGTCGGACACCTGCTGATCGCCGCGACGATCCTGTTCAACGCGAAGGCCGGCGGCCTGCTGGACGACCCGCTGGGCGCGACGATGCACGGCGTCATGCCGGTCCTGTTCGCCGCGACCGTCGAGGCGGGCCGTGCGCTGGTCATCCGCACGGCCCGGGTCCGTATGGGAGCCGACTCCGACCGGGTACGGCTGCAGCGATGGCTGCTCGCCCCGCTCTCCACGTTCACGCTCTGGCGCCGGATGCGTCTGTGGGAGATCTCCTCGTACCGGCAGATGGTGCAGATGGAACACGACCGGACCGTCTACCGGGCCTGGCTGGCGCACAAGTACGGCAAGAAGTGGAGGACCAAGGCGGGCGCGGCGGCGCTGCTCCCGTTCGAGATGGCCAGGTTCGGGCTGAGCGTGGACGAGGCGCTGGCACTGCCGGAGAAGCAGAAGGCGGACGAGGAGGCCCGCAGGAAGGCGGAGACGGCCCGTCAGGAAGCCATCGTGGCCGAGGAGGAGCTGCGGCGCATCGAGGCCGAGCGGCGTACCGCGCAGGCCGCGATCGAGCGCCGGCGAATCGCCGCGATGGTGACGGCGGCGGACCATTCGATCGACGCGGAGACCACCACGGCCGAAGTCGAGGCCCGGGTCGCCAAGACGTCGGCGGCGGCGCACGCAGAGACAGCCGCACGGGCCGCACAGCTCACCGCGGAAACCGCCCTGAAGGCTGCGGAACGCGAAGCGCAGGAGGCGGAACGACGCGCCGCCCGCGAGGAAGAAGCCGAAGCGAGCGCCGCCGAGGCGGAAGCCCGGGCGCGCGAGGCCGAAGCGCTGCGCCTGGAGGCGGAGGACCGCAAGAAGGCGGCCGACCTCGCGGCGGAAGCCGCCCGTAAGGAGAAGGAAGCGGCGGAAGAGGCGAACACGGCCGCGGAGTACCAGCTGCTGCTGAAGCAGAGGGCACGGGACACGAAGGTGGTGGAAGCCGAGAGCGCCGACGCCGAACGCCGCGCCGCCCAGGCCCGGGAGGAAGCGGCACGCGCGGAACTTGCCGCACTCGAGGCCGAGGACGCCGCCCGGCTCACCCCCCGCGAACGGGACGACCGCCGGGTCGCCCGGATGCTGCTCGCGGCTGGCGTCACCAGTGCCTCCACGAACAGCAAGGACAAGGAGGCCGTATCCCTGGAGGAGATCGGCGCCGCTCTCGGGGTCCGCAGCACGGCGGCGGGCGAGCGTCGCCAGGCCGCGTACGACCTGATCCTGGCCGGATACACCGGCTGACCCAGCACCCACCCAGGAATGCGCAGGTCACTGCCATGAGCGATTTCGTACACGACAAGGCCAAGGAGCTCGCGGACGCCCTCGCGGCCGGCGACACCGACGCGATGCGCCACGCGATCACCGAGGTACTCAGCGAGACCACCGGCCCGTTCACCGAGCGCGTGATCGCCCTCGGCGACGCCATGGGCGACCACCGGGAGGGACGGACATGACCACCAGGTACATCGACCTCAACACGGTGGCGAGCATGCGCACCCCGCGACCCAGCGTGCTGACCACGGATCAGATCCGCCGAGGGAACGCGGTGCACGAGGCCGCCCACGCCCTGGTCGGCCTGTCGTACGGCATGAACCTGGCCCGGATCCGGCTGACCGAAGAGGCCGCGGTGGGCGGGGGCCTGGCGGTGAGCGGGGTGACCACCTGGAATCGCTGCCGGGTCGACGAGGTCGAGTTCGCGGTGCAGTGCGCGGCTGGCGCCGTTGCCGAGCAGCGGCTGTTCGACGAGGCCGGCCTCGCGGCCCGGGTGGACGGGGCCTACGACGAGGACTTGGCCGTTGTGGTCCTGGTCAGGTCCGGGTTCCGGGTCGTCGAGACAGGTCCCGTTCAGCAGGGCGTGGTCGCCTGGGACCAGGTCACCGAGATGGCACACCGGTGCGTCGGCAACCTCTGGCCCCAGATCACCCGGGTGGCGGAGGCCCTCCTGGCCGCGCCCGCCGCAGTGTTGGAGGCGGACCAGGTCTGCGTGTTGACGAGAAGCTGACCGATCCGTACGACCACAAGTGAGGCCCGGGGCGCAGCAATCGCCCCGGGCCTCACTGTTTTTCTACGGTACGTCGCGCACAGCGACGGGTCGGAGCAGTCCGTGACGTGGTTCATGTCACATTTTGCGAGGGGGTGGCGTGAAGAAGATGAGCATGTGCAGGGTCCGCGAGCGGTACGGCATCGAGTGCCCCGACTGCGGCACTCGGTGCCGCTCGAATGCCTTTTGACCTGCAGAAACACCACTGGGCGCACGTCTGTGTAATGCCGTGGGTAGAGCATGAGGGAAGCCGTTTATCCGGGTGGGAGAGCCCCTGACGCGACTGTGGGGCGGCACCTTGTCGGCGCCGCCCCACAACGGGCTTGGTGACTCATCGCGATGTCTCTTCCCTGGTCAGGATAGGGATGGTGCGTCGGGGGCCCCCGGGGCACCACCCCCGGGGGGCCCACCCGACAGCTGTCGCTGGACCCGCCAAGGCGCAACGTCAGCCAGAAGAATGTAACGGATTTACGCGGGGTCTGATTCCTCAAGTCTGAGGATTTGCCCTCATTCCCTAACCCCAGGGAATCCTTCACTCCGAGCGCACGATTTAACCGTCGCTTTTTTCGGAGTCCTCAGAATCAGGGATTTGCGATGCCGCTCCGGGGGTCCGCGGGGCGCCCTGAGCGTCCGTATCCGATGCCGTCACGCATACCCGCTGCGACCCTCGTGTGGAATCCTTACCCGTAGGGTGACAGGACGGCGCTCATCCACCAGTGCTATATCCTGCTCGATCAAGAAGGTCATTCTTCCGGCGGATCACCAATCCGCTGTGGATCTTCAAAGTACCGCCTAGCTGGACCCGCCAACACGAAATACAACGTCAACCCCAAGGGGTGTTCATAAATGACAGATTTTTTTCTGTCCGTGATCGCGATAGTTGCGATCCTGTGCCTGGTTGTGGGCTTTGCGATTAAGCAGCTCGCCCTGACCCCGTTGAAGATCACGGCGGTCATCGGCGCGATTACCACACTGGTCCTGGCGCTCCCGCCGCTCCTCGAGGCCATGCGCCCGGAGCTGATCCCGCCACCCGCACAGGCACCGGCCGCCCCCGGCCCGCAGGCCCCGGCCCAGAACGCCCCCGCCCCCGGGGCCGCCGCCAACGGCGGCCAGGGCCAGACCGGCTCCTCCACCGCGGGCACCACCGCCGGGCAGGTGGGGCGCTGATGATGTCCAAGGACAAGGGCGGAGCACTCGACAGGGCGCTGATGATCGGCACCTCCCTGTACAAGGTGAACCGGAACACCGGCCGGGTCGACCACCAGCTCTCCGGCCGCCGCTCCCTCATCTCCGCCCTCAAGCACAACGCCTTCCTGAGCACCCTCCCCAAGGCCGCCCGCGACGATCTGCTGGGCGCAGCCCAGCGGAAGGTCTTCTACCGCTCCGACGTGCTGCGCGGCTCGTCGAACTCCACGGTGCACATCGTGGTCGGCGGATGCGTCACCGAGGAGTCCACGTACGGCGAGACCACCACGGTGCGCATCCTGGGCGCCGGCGCGGTCCTGGGCGACCAGGAGGTGCTCAGCGACAGCGTCACCCCGACCACCCGCTGCCTGAACACGACCTGGACACTCACCATCCCGCTGGAACGCATGCGGATGATCGCGGAGTACAGCGCCCCCGTGGCCATGGCCCTGGGCGCCGCGCTCGCCGACCGCATCGCCACCGCCGAGCGTGTGTACCACCGGACCGGCCTGCGTCCCGAGGAGCGCCTCGCCGGACTGTTCGTGCACCTCCTGGACACGTGCGCCATCCCCAACCGCGACTTCGGCAGGATGCTCGAAGGGCTCTCGCAGTCCGACCTCGCCGACGCGCTGTGCGTCAGCAAGGCCACGATCGAGACCGCGATCCGGACTCTGCGGCATCGGGGACTCGTGGTCACCGGTTACCGGTCGTACGAGTTCCCCTCCGAACGTGCCCTCGCCGAACTCGGTAAGGTGCGAATTCCAGCCCAGAGGGTTACCGGCGAAGCCTCAGCCAAATAAAGAAGACAGAAGCGATTGAGTCAGCGAAAGGCGCTGACCGGGAAACCCCCGGTCAGCGCCTTTCTGTTTGGTCTAGACATTCACTGCTAGATATATCCGAAAAAGATGCAGCGCTGATTCTTTTCCTGAACATTGATTGAATCAGACATAAAATTCGGCAACAATTTGTTGAAGTTATGGGCGGGAAGTACGGCGGCTTTTGTGAGTGCAGTTTACGTTTAGGGTAAAAGGGGTCTTTTATCTCAGATGTGCTGTGTGTCGCAATCGTCATTGTCCGGGTCGAGCTGGGCGTAGACGCGGGTTCGTACTCCCGGCATCCCTGCATCCCTGCGTACTCGGTGTCCGGCGACGGCTCCGAGTACCTCAAGCCGGGCCACGGCCTCCTCCACGGTGGGTTCGTCACACCCAATGAGGTCGATAACGAGAGTACGAGGACCGACCAGGTGCTTTTCGACGATGTCGTTCATGCTCCGCACGACAACCTGCCGGCCCCCTACGGTTCGCCGCGATCCTGGCCATCACCCGTACGAGCAGTCCTGCAGCGATACCCGCCTCGCGCGAACAGGGATGTACGTATCCTCGACGACCTCGTCCTCGTCCCAGGAAGGGCGACTCTCTTCGGAGAGGCGCCCTTCCTGCGTCTCTCTCGGTGAGAGCGTCGTGGCCGACAGGGGGGCGTACACCGGCTGATGCAGCCGCCTCACACGCAACGAGGCCTCAGGGCGCGGCAATCGGCCTGAACGCGATCCGAGCAGCTCCGCCGTTCAACCTTTCGGCACGCTGAGGTCCTTTAGTAGGCACAAGCGTGGCGGCGAGGGCCTCGCATGCGAGTGAGGATCAAGGCAGCATGACAGTTGAGCTGATGGGAATCCTGGCGCCCGCCGTAGTCGCCGTCATCGGTCTCATCATCCGATGTCGTCACGGGAACTCCAGCCACTGGGATGTTCTGCACGAGTTGGCCCGTGGCCGGGTCCGCGCGGGGTTGGAGCGTGAGCGCCGGGCAACCCTGCGGATGATCCTTGACCGGATGCCTGACGGCACGTCGACAATGCAAGAAGGTGACCGGCAGGGCGAGGCAGGTGCAGGCACCGGGTCAGGGGGAGGAAGTGGGCAACGGTGACGACGTTTTTGGACGATTCTTTGCCTGTTGGGAGCCCCAAGTGCGCAGGTACCTCACCTGGCTTGAGGGCGACGCGTCCGTGATCGACGATGCCGCTCAGGAGACCATGATCAGTGCCCATCGGTACTGGAAGACGGTCTGCGGCCTTGAGAATCCCCGCGCCTGGCTGTTCAAGGTCGCAGTCCAACGCCTTGGGGATGCGCAGACGGCACGTCGTAAACTCGGCTTGAGTACGGATCCGCACTTGCTTCCCGACCAATCACGATTCGTGCAGCCCAGGGATCAGTTCACAGTGTGCGATGCCCGCACGGATATCCTGGAATCGGTACGCAAGCTTCCCCCGCAACAGGCCAGGGCTGTCGCGCTCCAAGCACAGTACGACCTGCCACTTGATGAGATCGCCGCCATCATGGGCATCTCGACCGGATCGGTGAAGACTCACCTGCACCACGCTCGCAAGGCACTCAGAGTGCTGCTCGGCGAGGACGAGGGAGGTTGATCCATGGGTATCGACGACCGACTCCGTGATGCTGCGCGTGCAGTCGACCACATGTGGAGCGACCCCGAAACCACCGCGGCGCGCTACGAGCGAATGAGGAAGAGGCTCAGCGATTCACAGTACTCGTCGGGCGGCTCGACCCTTTCCGCGGATGCCACGAGGCTGATCGCCGTCTCTCGGCATGCCCTGGCGGGCAGCCTGTCCACAGCGGACATCTTGACGGAGGCACGGCAGGCGCAAGCGCTTGCCCAAGCAATCGGTGCGTTTTTGGCTGTCACCGGCCCTGCCGACCTGCGAGACGAGGCACTCCGCCTTTCCGAGGTCGCGGGGAGCGTGCTTGGCGTCCTCGACGGGGACGCAACCGCGTGGGCGGAGCGAACACCGAGGGCTGCGCAACTAAACGGTGTCTCAGACCCTGCGCGCACTCTGCAAGACCTGGATGGGCTGCTCGGTGAGGTCGGCATCGCACTCGTCGGAGTCGCGAGTAGCACCGACGCCGAAGCCGTCTACTGGCAGTGCATCCATGTCATCGAGGCGGCCGAGGAGTCTCATGACCGCGTGCGCGGGCTGTTGCGCCAGCTCGCGATCCTGAAGCGAGAATCACTGACTTGGGGATTGGCGGAAATTGAACGCCGTGAGTGACGAGGCGGGCTGGACCTGCCCGCCAGCGCGTCGCCAGCGGCGACCGAACGGCGCTGGTCTCGGCGGTCGGCTGCTTCTCCTCACAGCGCGGGCAGTCCCCTCCGGAGTCGAGCAGCACCCGGTCACCGCACCGCACGTCGCCGCACCACTGGCGCTGGGCAGGGCCAGGTCGATCAGCCAGCCCACCAGGTCCGTGATCAATTGACCCATCCGCGTCTGGTCCTCAAGGCGCCGGGCAACATGGTCGGAGAGAAGCTGCGCCGCGTCCGCATGGCCGGCGAACCCGACCAGCCGGGCCAGCTCGCCAGGGCAGCGGCCTCCACCAGCTTCAGAGCGGCCGGACCCTCCAGGCGCGCCCACATCAGGTCGACCGGAGCCAGTACGGGTGCACATCCTCCGGCGGCAAGGGCACTCAGCCCCGCCACTGAACTTCCTCCCGTCAGAGGCACTCTCAGGGACGGGCGGCACGCACGATGGAGGGGCCCGGCGCGTATCGCCGGGCCCCTCCCTCGTGCTCTTATCCTGCGTCACCCCAGCCTTGGTGGTTTCCTGGGCGCAGGGATGGCTGGGAGGATCTCCCACAGCGGACGCCGGCCGCGCGCCCACTGCTCCAGCACCCTGCGGTCGACCAGGTGCAGGCGCTGCTGGCGGGCGAAGTCCCGGGCAGGCCCGGAGATCCGGCCGTTGGTCACCATCACGACGACGTCGCCCTTGTGCACGGGACGGCCGGTGCCGTTGAGGGTCTGCAGGTCCGGGGTGCCCACGGCCGCCCCGTCGAGCCCCCTCTTCTTGTGCTTGCACTGGATCACCCAGTACCTGCCGAGCGGATCGTGGCCCTTCACATCGGCACCGAGGTCTCCCCGGCCGCCGCAGCGCAGCGCGTCGCGGGAGCCGTCCCGGGCCAGCAGGTCACGCACCGCGTGTTCGAACGCGTTGTGGTGCATGGCGTCGATCTGGCCGAGCGAGTACGTCAGGCCCTCGCCCCGCAACTGCGCCGCCCGCATCCGTCCTACCTGCCGGTGGACGAACCCCGCGAGGACGAGCAGGGCGAGGACCCCGAGCACGATCAGGATCCACCAGTTCGCCCATACCCACTGCCCGACTTTGACCAGCACTATGGCCACGATGACGAGCACGCCGAGGGCGACGAACAGCTCTTCGTCGCTCTTGCGCTTGCGCCGGCGCGGGCTCATCGGTCAGCCTCCGCCGGAACCGGGCGCTGTACCCAGCGCCTGCGGTCAGTGCAGTCGCATCCCCTGTTCCTCAGCACGGTCCCCCCTCGTTCACGGCTCCCCGCCGTTGTCATCCCAGCACCCGACTGCCGTGCTCGCCTACCGTTCCCAGGGAATCGGGTACGTGACTGTGGACGACGGCTGCGGCGGCGCTTTCCACACCGGGAGTTTCACCGGATACACGCCGGTCGACAACGGTGCCGGAGTTGCCGTGCGGGTGCCGGTACCGGTGTTTGTACCGGCAGGGGTCTTCGTGCTGCCCATGGCGAAGAAGACGACTACCGCAGCGACGGCCACCAGGATGCCCAGTTCCCGCCGTGCGCCGGGCGCCCACCGGGTATGCGCCCGAACCACCGTGCCGTCCGCGCGTTCGTACTCGCTAACCTGCACCATCGGCTTTTCTCCTCCCGACCCCATCCGCCGCGTCGCGTACGGACCCACCAGGAAAGCACCAGCCACTGACAATCATTGTGGATCAACCCCCTTGCAAGATCGCCGAGTTACGGGCGACCGCCCTCTGCAGCCGTCCTCCCAGAGAACGGCAACCTTGGCGGTGTGCCCGATCCGGGAGGCAGTACATCGTTTCTCAACAAGGAGACCAAGGGACTGCACGGGTGATGGCACCGTCACAGCGCATGTGGCACACCCCAAATCTAGTGGTTTGCAAGCCGACACGGTCGGGTGAAGGAGTGGGCACACGTGTCGATTGTCTGAGTACTCGGTACTCTGAGCGAACCCATTCAGAGGCCTGTGCAGTTTCTGGGTGGCCGAGAGTTGACGGCCCATCGGACCGTCCAACTCCGGTCATCCACACACTGCACAACAACCTGAAGGGGAGGCTCACATGCCCGGCAGCGACAAGCCGAAGCCCGAAGATCCGCAGAACATACCGGATCCGAAGGAGGGAGGCCCGCCGCAGGCCCGGGGTGAGAGCCGCAGCACCGCTCGCGATGTACTGCTCGCCGCTGTAGTCCAGGCCCTGTTGGCTGGTCTCGCTGATGAGGCTGCGCACTGGATCGTTCAGTTCGTGGTGTGGCTGTACGAGATGTTGGTCAGCCGCCTGTAAAACGCGACGCGCCCCCTGGTGCGCTAACACCAAGAGGCGCGAGGTGCGGGCGTCACCCGCGGCGGCCTCTGTCCCCTGGTAAGGCTGGGCAGAGGCCGTCGTATTGATGATGACTTCAGTCTGCTGTCTTCACCGGCAACGCCCCGCGAGGGGTTTGCCTAGAGAGGACCGCAGAGTCAAGTCTTGCGGGTCTAACTTATAACGCGCCCCGCCCGGGCGGCCAGCCGCCCGCCCGGGCAGGGCTCCGGTTTTCTGGCCCATGCTCATCCCCACGGCCTTGAGCTTCGCGGGGTTGGTGGAGTGCCCGGCGCAGGCCTCTCCCGGCGCTGGAACTGACGGCAGCCTGGGCCAGATAAGCCTCTTCTCAGCCGGGCAGCGTCCTTGGCTGGCAGGAAGAGGCCCAGCCTGAACGCGGCGTTCTGCCACAAACCGGGATGATCAGCGGAACGCCTGCGGCCTGCTGGTGTCGGACGGCAGACTCAACGAGCCGTTGAGGAGAGTTGTACTCACATCCGTAGCTCACGCGCTGGCACCTGTCTGGGGAGGCAGAGGCCGGCGGTCCTTCGGGGACGTGAGCTGTGCGAAGCTCTGGGGCGATGGAGTGCTGCGTCTGGCCCGGGACGTCTTCATTGGCATGGACTGGTAGCGACCCATCGGAGGGGGCACAGCGCGCGTCCGGGTCCTGTGGCGTGCTGGCCTGCCTGTGTACGACGTTCTTCGTGATGCCCTGCCCGAGTTCCTCGGCAGCACGGGAGCAGCGGCCTTCGTGGCTGTTGTTGTCTGGTGCGTGAAGAAGCTCCGCAGTCGTGAGGTTCCGCCGTCGGCCTCGGGGGAGGGGGCGAGCGATAGCGGAAATGGGTGAATGCTTGCCCTGAGGAAGTGATTGGGGCGGGTGAATGGAGGTCGCATTCCAGTGCGTTCCGCTCTGGAATGCGACCCTTTTTCTTGTGCCTCCGCAAGGGTTGACTATGGGTTTTCATCCGGGATTCTTGGATTTGGCCCAGCGGGGCATCGAATTCGAATGCAGTGTCTGACTGTCTGTCGGTTTGGTGTGAGGGTGGGGTGCTGGGTGCGAGCCGGCCGATGGTGTGCGGGTGTTTGTGCAGGTCAGAGGGGGTGCTCAGGTTGGGTGAGCAGGACGGGAGCGTGGAGGCGGGGTGCGGTGGGGGTGCGTCAGGAGGGCCCATCCGAGCGGGTGCCAGGTTTGACGCACCGACAGGCTCGGGTCCCACCGCCATCCCGGGATCGGGTGCGGCGGTGGGACTCTCTGCGGTCGAGTCCCACCGCCGCACCCCCCTCTCTGTCGTAGCCAGCCCCGCGAAGCGGGCCAACTCGACTGCGGAGCAGGCGAGTTGCTGGTGCGGAGCACCAGAGTCCGGGAGGCCGCGAAGCGGTCGCCCGGACACGC
>NZ_JBHXRV010000078.1:0-26798 GCF_042716745.1 Streptomyces sp. NPDC058663 | reverse complement strand
CTCGTCCGACAGAACTAACTCGGCCTTCGGCCGTCCAGTACGTGCCACAGACCAAGTCTAAACATCTGAACAGAATTCCTGACTCAGAAGACTAGGGCCTGTTGCGAAAGTGGCGCGGTCGCCCGAAGGGCGGCCGCGCGGCAGGCGCCGCTTCGTATCAGGTTCCGGAGGACCGCTGTCCCTGGGAGCCGTGGGCTGCGAGCGGAAGACTGCGCAGCGACAGTGCGCTCGGCGCTGGCAGCGCTCCGTGGCCCGCCTCGGCGCGGAACGACTGGAGCAAGTACGCCACCAGCCGCCGGGACGCCGCACGGTCACCCGGCAGCGCGGTGACGAGACCGCAGTGGGCCAACAGAGCCACGGCAAGGTCGGAGGGGTGGAAGTCGGCCCGCAGCGCGCCCGCCGCCTGGGCCCTGCGGACCAGGGTCATGAAGTCCCGCTCGACCTGTTCCCCGAACCGCGCGTGTTCTCGCGTGCTGTCCGGATAGGCCGCGACGAACGCGGCCGGGAAGCCCCGTTCCTCCCGTTGCAGTTCGCAGACCGTCTCGACCAGCTGCTGGAAGCCCTGCCACGGATCGGGGTCGGCCAGCGCCTCGGTGAGCGCCCGAGCGCAGGTGTCCATCTGGTACGCGAACGCTGCCCGCACCAGGGCGTCCCGCGTCGGGAAACGCCGGTACAGCGTTGCCACGCCCACCCCCGCCCGCCGGGCCACGGTCGCCATGGGCGCGTCGATGCCGTGCTCGGCGAAGACCAGGCGGGCAGCCGAGAGGATGCGCCGCCGGTTGCGCCGGGCGTCCGCGCGCAGACCGTCCTGCCCCGCGATCCGAGAGGATTGCCCCACCGCTGTCTCTCACCTCCGGTCAAGTGGACGATCTCGTCCGTTTGCCAGCCTACGCTCGGCGCCACGATCCCCCACAGGGACACTGGTGGCGAAGGTGAGAGCGCAACGATGAACGACCGCACGATGAAAGCCGTACTGTTCGACCGCTTCGGCGGCCCCGAGGTGCTGTATGAGGGCCGGGTGCCACGTCCCGGACCGGCACCCGGCGAGGTCCTCGTGCGCGTGCGCGCGTTCAGCGTGAACGGCGGCGAACTGGCGGCCCGTTCCGGTCGGGCCCGCCTCGTCACCGGCCGGAAGTTCCCGCAGCGCGTCGGGCTGGACTTCACTGGCGAGATCGCCGCACTCGGCACCGGCGCGACCGGCGTAGCGGTCGGCGACCAGGTGTGGGGCGTCCTGGGCCGCGGCTCCGGCTTCGGCAGCGCCGCCGAGTACGTGACGGTACGGCCCGAGCGGCTCGGCCTGGTCCCGGACGGGCTGGACCTCGTGGCCGCTGCCGCGCTGCCGGTGGCCACCACGGCCGTCACGGCCCTCCGCGACAAGGCCGCACTGCGCCCCGGCGAACGGCTGCTTGTACGGGGCGCGGCGGGCGGCGTCGGCAACGCCGCCGTCCAGCTGGGACAGGCGTACGGTGCCGAGGTCACGGCCCTGGCCCGCGCTGCCAACCTCGACTTCGTCCGTACGCTCGGTGCCCACCACGCCGTCGACCACCGGACCGTGTCCCCTGCGGAACTGGGACTGTTCGACGTGGTCCTCGACACGGCGGGCACCGACCTGCGTACCGTACGGCGGATGCTGAAGCCGGGTGGACGCATGGTCACCATCGCCTTCGACCTGACGCGGCCCGCCGCCTCGCTGGGCTACATCGCGGCCAGCGCCGTCCACGGACGCGGCCGGGTGCGCTTCTTCAGCGGCAACCCCGAACGTGCGCTCTTCGACGACCTCGCCCGCCAGGTGACAGAGGGGAAGCTGCGGCCGGCGGTGGACACGGTATTCCCGCTGAAGGAGACAGCGGCCGCACACCGGGCGCTGGAGGCGGGCGGTGTGCGGGGCAAGTACGTGGTCAGGGTCGACTAGGGTTTGTTGGGAAGGTGCTGGTCACAGCCACTCGTTGAGGACTGCAACCAACACGGTCGCCTCGTAGCGGACGGCGAGCTTGTCGTATCTCGTGGCCACGGCCCGGTGGCGCTTGAGGCGGTTGATCCCGCACTCGACGGCATGCCGCTCGCGGTAGTCGGTTTTGTCGAACTTCGGCGGCCGACCGCCTCGGGCACCGAGCTTCTGGCGGTTGCGGATGCGGTCGGCGGGGACCGGGATGGTCGCCTTGATCCCGCGTCTGCGCAGGTAGGCCCGGTTGCGGCGGGAGTCGTACGCTTTGTCGGCCCGCACCCGGTCCGGCCGCCTGAGGGGCCGGCCCGGACCAAGGCGAGGTACCCGGATGGCTTCCAGGACCGGCTCGAATTGCGGCGAGTCACCCCGCTGGCCGGCTGTGATCACGACGCTCAGCGGCTTCTGCCCCTGCTCGACGGCAAGGTGGATCTTGGTGGTCAGGCCGCCTCGGGAACGTCCGAGACCATGGTCGGCCGGCTCAACGGCAATGCCGCCGGGCGGTTCCTTTTGCAGATCCCCTTTTTCGAGGCCCCGGCGGCGTGCTGGTGGGCCCGGCAGACGGTGGAGTCGATATTCACGTCCCAGGTGATCAGGCCCTTCGCGTCCGCCTGAGCTTGGAGCTGAGTGACGAACCTGGCCCAGGTGCCATCGCGCTGCCAGCGCCGGAACAGGTCGTAGACCCGCTCCCAGGGCCCGTAGCGTTCCGGCACATCACGCCAGGGAGCACCGGTACGGGTCCGCCACCGAATGCCGTCTATCAGCTGCCGTCGCGTCCACACCGGCGGACGGCCCGGCTTGATGCCCTGCGGCAACAACGGCTCAAGCCGGGCCCACTGTCCATTCGTCAGATCACCACGCCCCACAGGGCCTGATCATCCACGACCAAGATCCACTTTCGCGACAGACCCTAGAGGCACCCACGGCGGCTGCCGGCCCGGAGAAGCCCGGCATGAGGGGCGGCGCCCTCGTGTGGGGTCCCCCCTCCAACGACGTGCGCAAAGACCAAGGGGTGCGCCACGTCGGCCGGCCCCGCCACGCATCCGGCGAAGACTCTCGGTGCGATCCGCAATGTCCTGCCCGGCGACGAGCGTGCGGAGATCGACAAGCGGCGCGTCGCCCTCGATCTGGCCGACCTTGAGGCCGGCGTCGCCTTCCGGGACTACTGGTGGGAGTGTGCCGTGCAGGCCCAGGAGGAGTCGGAGGACGCCGTTGCCACCGCGCTGGGCGGGAACATCATGGTCGAGCCCGGCCGCAAGCCGGCGCCCGAGTACGAGGCCACGCTGCCACCCGCCCTCCGCCACCGGCCGCCCTCCATGGACGACATCCGCGCCGCACTGCGCCACGAGAACGTCCGCACGCGGTTTGACCGGGAGTTCATGGACGCGATCCCGCCCCACTATCCAGCGCTGTTACTGGGCTGGTGGGACATCGCCCGCCTGATGGCCGACCCTCGCGGTGACCGGGCCGTACGCGCGGCCATCAACGGCCACGGCACGCCGGGCGAGCACGTGCCGCACGGCACCGTGCACGGCATCGCAGGCCAGGAGCCCGGATTCCCCCTGCCCCCGGAGCGCCGCTCGCCCCCGGTCGGGCCACCCAGCCGCGGACCCGTGGGTTCCGGGCCGCAGCCGGCCGGGGCCCCGGTGGCGTTCAGTAGCGGAGCAGCCGCGTGTCGATGCGCTCCCAGGCGGCCCGTAGCTCGGAGAGCCGTGCCTGTTCGAAGGGTGCTCGGTCTGCCTGTTCGCGGGCGTCCTCGGACAGGAGGAAGAGCTGGTCCCGGCCGGACTTGCCGCGGAAGTACTTCCAGTCGCCGCGACGCAGTGCCCGCTCGCCCCGCACCCGCCAGAAGAGGTCTCGCTCGGGCACCTCGGCGCCTCGTAGCAGGTGCCCGGCAAGGCTGATGCCATCGAGCGGGTATGCGGGGTGGGGGCGCGCGCCGGCCAGGTCGAGGAGGGTCGCCGTCCAGTCGGGCGTGAACACGGGCAGGTCGCTGACCTGCCCGCCGTCGATCCGGGCAGGCCACCGCAGAATCGACGGAACGCGGATCCCGCCTTCCTGCAGGGAGCCTTTGCTTCCGGCGAGCGGCCAGTTGTAGGAGAAGCGCTCGCCGCCGTTGTCGCTGGCGAAGAAGACGAGGGTGTCCTGCTCCTGGCCGGAGCGCTTCAGCGCACTCAGGACCTGCCCGAGCGAACGGTCGAGATCTTCGACCATCTCCCTGTACTTCTCGATCGAGCCACCGTCCTGGTGCCAGAGGGCGGAGCGGTCGCCAGCTTTGATCCTGCGGACGATCTCGGCACTCGTGTCCTCGTCGCCGTCGGCGATCCAGGGCCAGTGCGGGGTGGTGAAGTTGAGGTTGAGCAGCCAGGGTCTCTCGTGGTCGCGGCTGACGTACTCGCTCGCCCGCTCGGCCAGAATCCGGGTGTAGTAGCGCAGGTCCTTGTACTCGGCGTCGCCCTCGTAGAGGTCGTACTCGCCGCTGAGGCCCAACTTGGAGTAGTACTCCAGGGCTCCGCCGAAGTTGCCGAAGAACTCGTCCCAGCCGGAGCGGGTCGGGGAGTAGTCGGGAAGGTGTCCGCAGTGCCATTTGCCGATGAGGGCGGTGGCGTAACCGGAGTCCCGCAGCAGCGAGGCGAGTGTCGGGTGGGTGGGCTCGAGACCGACGGACTTGTCAGCGATCGGCTCGGCGAGGCCTCCCTTCGTACGGCCCGGGTAGCGGCCGGTGTAGAGGCTGAAGCGGGTGGGTGAGCAGGTCGCGGAGCCGGAATAGGCATCGGTGAAACGGACGCCGCCGCGGGCGAGACGGTCCAGGTGGGGGGTACGGATGTGCGGGGAACCGTAGGAAGAGAGATCCGCCCAGCCCAGGTCGTCGCCCAGGATGAACAGGATGTTGGGCCGTCGTGAATGGCGGCGCGGGTGGGCGGCGCGGAAGAGGCGCTCTCGCTGTGGGGCCGGGGCCGCCTGGGCAGTGGTTGCGGTGGTACCAAGGGCGGCTGCGGCGGCGACACCGGCGGCGGTCCCGCCGAGGGCGCGGCGGGACAGAGGCGTGGACATACGAGTCTCCAGAGGGGCGTGCCGGGTGCGGGCATCGCTCAGAAGCCCGGCCGGACGGGGACGGCGCTTCTGGCGGGGAGGAAGAAGGAGAGCGCGGCTGCGGCCGGGGAGCGGGAAGGCCGGCCGGTCAGTGGCAGCGACAAGCAGCGCTCGCGACACGGACGAGGTCCACGTGCCGGCGCCGAACGAGGGTGACCGGGCGGTCACACGAGGGCTGCATGGGCCAGGAGTCTCGCGGGGGCGGGCAGCGGCGTCAACGGTTCCCGGACCGGTTGCCGGAGTAGTTCACATGATCGACACGCCACCACGTGTCGGCCACCACGTGTCGGCCACCGCGCGCCGGCCACCCCCCGCGGTCCCCCGTGGTCGGCGCACCCACGGGGGCAGTGGTTGTCTGGGGGGGCGGCGGCAGACAGCACCGGGTCAGCCGGTGATCGAGAAGAAAATCGAGCCGTCCTCCGCCCACCACCGGGCGCCCTCGCCCTTGCTCCATTCCGAGGCCCAGCTGTCGAGGATCTCCACGAGCTCCCCGAGGTCGTACCGGAGATCGGGGTCGACGCGGTCAAGCACCGCACGGTAGGCCTCCGCCGCGGGGCCAGCCTTGGCGAGGGGCCAGCAGCCGATCTCCGGTGAACCCTCCAGGGGGCGGGGTATGGGGAAACCGATCTCCTGGGGCGGGCCGCTGAAGACGTACTGGTAGGGCAGAAGGTTGGCCGGGACGCCCGCCGAGCTGAGTGCGTCGTCCAGGGCGGAGAAGTAAGTGACAGGACTCCGGTAGCTCGCCAAGGTCGAGCTGTCGGTCGCGTTGTGGTCGATGATGATCTGGAGGGCCGCGTAGTAGGCGCAACCGGCGTAATCGGCCCGGGAGTCGGCACGGCCGGAGACCAGTTCCTCCAAGGCGTCCGGGACCGACAGCCCCCAGTCCACCCCCTGGTAGTCGAGGTCCTCCTGACGTGCCTTCGCCCTGACGCGCATGTTGTCCAGGCGTCGTGACTCATCGGCGGTCAGGTCCATGGCGGGAACGAAGCGTACGATCTCGCCGCGGTTCGCCATGCTGTAGTTCACTACCTTGCTCATGCGTTCATGCTGCCAAAGAGCACTGACAGTCCGGTGCCCGGGACCGGCTCTCGGGGGGAGCCGCCGGGAGTCGCCGGCTCCGGGCCCGGCACGGGGCCGCTGACTGGCCTCACCCTCGGGACGGGCCACGTACGAGGGGGCGGAAATCCAACGGGGCAGGGGGCACCCCGGCACCCCGGCACCCCGGCACCCCGGCACCCCGGCACCCCGGCACCCGACGGTAATTGCGTCGCACAGGCGGTCCGTTCCGAGGTCTACGGCACCGTTGCGCCTGCGGCGCAGTCTGTCGCAGCGGCGCCCGCGTGCGGCACGTTCTTCGATGTGCGCCAAGTACGCCCGGGTGCCGGACGGATTTGCTCACCAGCGGACCGGCAGGGCCTCGGGGCCCCGGATGAGGACCTCTGTCTGCCAGGGCACCTCCTCCGCAGGAACGGCGAGTCCCAGTCCGGGCCAGCGGGTGAGCAGGGTGGTCAGCAGGATCTCGGACTCCGTCCGCGCGAGGAGCGGGCCGATGCAGAAGTGGGGTCCGTGTCCGAATGCCAGGTGCGGGGGCCCCTCGCGGTCGAGGTCGATCCGGTCGGGTACCGGGTAGACCCGCTCGTCCCGGTTGGCCGCCACGTAACTCACGTACACGAACTCGCCCGCACGGACCAGCACTCCCCCGACCCGCACGTCCTTGGTGGCGATGCGGGGCTGGCCGACACCGTGCTTGTGGGGGATCCAGCGCAGCAGTTCCTCCACGGCGCGTGGCATCAGGGCGGGCTCGGCGCGCAGCCGGCCGGCGAGGCCGGCTGAGGTGAGGAGGGCGTAGACCATGTTGGAGGTGTTGTTGCAGACGGCGTGCCAGCCGTTGAGGCCCATCAAAGTGGCCAGGGCCAGCAGTTCCTCCTCGTCGATGCGTCCCGCGTCGACAGCGGCGACCATGGTGCTCATCAGGTCCTCGCGCGGCGCGCGGCGGCGCAGGTGCGCCAGTTCGCGGAAGTATTCCCGGGCGCGCTCCTTGACGGCGCGCGCCCGCTCGGCCGCCCTCGCGTCGGAGGCCCGGGTGAGGAGGGTCTGGGCCCAGTCGCGCACCTGCGGCAGGTCGGCGGCGGGCATGCCGAGCACTTCGCCGATGACGGCCAGCGGGAAGGGCGAGGTGACCGAGGCAACCAGGTCGAGCGGCTGGCCGGCGGCCTCGGCGGCGTCCAGCAGGCCGTCGAGGATGGCCTGGATGCGGGGGCGCAGCCGGTCCATGGCGCGCTGGGTGAAGGCGGGCGCGACCACGGCCCGGACCCTCGCGTGGTCGGGTGGGTCGACGAAGCTGACGGCCCGGTCCAGCGGGATGAAGTGCTTGGTCATCTTGGGAAGGGGAAGGCCGACGATGTCGCGGCTGAAGCGCGGGTCCGAGGTCACGAAACGGACGTCCTCATACCGGGTGACCAGCCAGCAGTCGCCCTCGCCGTGCGGCAGTCGGATGCGCGAGACGGGGGCGTCGGTCAGAGCGGCGCGCAGGAAAGGATCGAAGTCGAGCGCCGGAAGGTCGTGAGCGTCGTACGTCCGCGTCCCCGGCGCGGGACACGGGGATGCCGGCCCGTCCGTCCGTGGTGTTCCGGTCACGAGTCTTTCGGTCATGCCACCACTCCGCTCGCCGTCGTACGTTTCGTCCGTGGACCGCTGCCGTGGGCCGCGGCCGTCCCTCGTGCGTCCGCTGCGGTGCTCCAGCCGGCTCGTACGCACCTGTCGGCGCGTCTTCATCCGTCGTCCGCGCCGCCCGCAGGAGCGCAGACCGTTCCTTACCCGGTCAACTCGTGGCTTTATGCCTGGAAATGGCAAAGTCGGCCGGCGGGCGGCCGGTGCACTCCGCTGCCGCATCCGCCGCCGCACGGCTGGACGCAAGCGGTGGCCGTGTTGATCTTTGTGTGTTTTGGATGTGGGACTGTCAGCAGATGTACCGACGGCGGAGCGTCCTGCCCGTCCCCGGGCACGGCATCGGCCGTGCCTACGAGGGCGTGCTGGTGGCCGCGGCCGTATGTCTGCCCCGCCCCCCGTCGCCCGAGGTGATCCCATGCCCACACTGTGCCGCCCCGCCGTAGCCGTGCCTGAGTTCGTCATCACCCAGGAGGACACCCTCGCGCTGGCGCACAGACTGCACCACGACCACCCCCAGCTGCCGCTCGCGCTGCGCCTGATCAGCAATACCGGAGTGAGCAAACGCCACTTGGTCCGCCCCATCGAGGAGACCCTCCAGCACCCGGGGTTCCGCGCCCGCAACAACATGTACGTCACCCAGGCCAAGGCCCGGATCCCCGCGGTGGTGGAAGAGGCCCTCGGCCACGCAGAGCTCACAGCGCGTGACATCGACCTCATCGTCTTCGTGTCCTGCACCGGGTTCACCATGCCTTCGCCGACCGCCTGGCTGATCAATTCGATGGGCTTCCGGCCCGAGACCCGGCAGATCCCGATCGCGCAGCTGGGCTGTGCGGCGGGCGGCGCCGCCATCAACCGCGCCCACGACTTCTGCGCCGCCTACCCCGACCGCAACGCCCTCGTGGTGAGCTGCGAGTTCTCCTCCCTCTGCTACCAGCCCACCGACCTCGGCGTCGGCAACCTGCTCTCCAACGGCCTGTTCGGCGACGCCGTCGCCGCGGCCGTGGTGCGGGGCGGCGGCACCGGTGTCGAACTCCGGCACAACGGCAGCTACCTGGTGCCCGACACGGAGGACTGGATCTCCTACGACGTCCGGGAGACCGGCTTCCACTTCATGCTCGACAAACGGGTGCCAGGCACGATGGAACAGCTCGCTCCGGTACTGATCTCGTTGGCCGATCAGCACGGCCAGTCCGCCTCGGCCATGGACTTCTACATCATCCACGCCGGCGGCCCACGCATCCTTGACGATCTGTGCACCCACCTCGAGGTCCCGCCGACGTCGTTCCGCTTCAGCCGCGCCACGCTCACCGAGTACGGCAACATCGCCAGCGCCGTCGTCCTTGACGCGCTGCGCCGCCTGTTCACCGAGGGTGGTCCAGGCACCGGCACCCACGGCATGATCGCGGGCTTCGGCCCCGGCATCACCGCCGAGGTCGCGCTAGGCACCTGGACCACGGGCGAGGCAACCGCGCGCACGCTGAACCGTCTCGAAGGGAGCCTGACCGACAGCGAGGGCCTCGACGGTCAGGAGGCCCTCGTATGACCGGCTCCCCCCTGAGCGCCCGGCTCACCGAAGGCCTGGTGGTGCCGCCCGGCGCGGGCCGTGTCCTGTCCGCCAAGGCCCAGCACGTCACGTACAAGGTGACCGGAGAGCACTCCGCCTCCGCTTCGACGTTCGAGGTGCTGGTACCACCCGGTTTCGACGTCGGCGCACACTCCCACGCCCACAGCGAGGAACTTTTCTACGTCCTGGAAGGCGAGCTGGAGGTCCTCGCGTTCGAACCGCGGGTACGCACTCCCGACAGCTGGCGCTCCTGGGAGTCGCACGCGGGACAGCGCAGGATCACGGCCACTCCCGGCACCCTCATCCAAGTGCCGCACGGCTGCCCGCACGCCTTCGCCAACACCGGCGGCGCGACCGCGAAGATGCTCTTCCAGTCCTCCCCGCCACCCGCCCACGAGCGTTACTTCGAGGAACTGCTCGACATCCTCACCTCCGGTGCGCAATCCGCCGAACGCGACGCGGCGATCGACGCACTGCGCGCCCGGTACGACATCGAACAGATCACCCCGCTGCGCTACGACCCGCCCGCCCCCCAATAAGGCCGGGGGTCCCGGGGCGCGACGGGCACCGCCTGCGCCCCTGCCGCCGGCCCGGATCGGGGCCAGTGGGCACCGCTACTACGGGGAGCGCCAGCTGCTGCGGCTGCAACAGATCCTCGTGTTGCGGGCGCTGGGTGTCGGGGTGCCGGAGATCGGTCGGATCCTGTCCGAGCAGCTCCACGAGGTGGATGCCCTGCGGGGCCCCCACCAGCGCCTCCTCGAAGAACGGGACCGGCTCGACGCGCTGGCCGGCACGGTTTCCGCCACGATCGCCGAGCTGGAGCAGTCCAGAAAGGACGGCAACCCCATGACCATCAACCGACCGGAGAACCTCTTCGAAAGCGTGGCGCCCTCCCAGTACGAGGAGAACATGCGCGACTTTCCCGAACTCGCCGAAGCGGTGGCACGACGCGCCGACGCGATGAGCCAGGCCGACGCCGAGGACGCGCACCGTGAGCGCACCGCGCAGATGATCCGGCTGGCCGAACTCATGGCCGCGGGCCTTCCGGCCGACGCCGACCTGGTCCAGGCCGAGATCGACGCCCAGTACCGGGCGCTGACCGCGCTGCGCACGGTCTCCGCCGAAGAGTACCGGGTCATCGGGTGCTCGATCGTCGACAACGAGACGTGGCGCGCCACATACGAGGCCATCGCTTCCGGCCTGGCCGCGTACCAGCGCGACGCCATCGAGGTCTACGCCACCACCCGGCTGAACTGAGACACGACGCAACCGTCATCGGGGGAAGGGCCGCGATGGCGGTTGCGTCGTGTCACGGCGGTCATGGCGATGTTCGATCCCGAGAACCGGCCGCGGCCGCCTCAACACGGTGCCGCCCATTCCCGTGAACAACGACTTCCCTCACGAAAGAACGCCTTGCAACGCGCTGAATAATCACTGTCGAAAGTCGTGAACAACGCCACTCGTAGGATTCGCGCCACTCCACTCACGTTGATACCCCGGAACCAGCTGTGGCCCAGCAGCGCGACACTGGCCGACGTGAGCGCGCCCTCCTGGTGCTTGCGCGCCGGACAGTGACCCTGGCCGGGGCGGTCGTTGCCAGCGGCGCCGCGGAGCGTGGTGCTACGCCCGGCCGGGGGCACTCGGATGACGAGGTGCCGCCCGCTGGCACCCGCCTGACGCGAGGAACCCCGTTGCGGTGGCAGCAAGGGCCTGACGGAACTGGCACGGGCGGGCACGGGCAGCCCCACAGATCGTGCGGAGATCGGCAGGGGACCGCCGTCGCCGCCGCGAGGCCTCTCGGTCTCCCTTCGGCTCGGGGTGTCGTAGCGGTCGGCACGCCTACCGGTGCAGGACTCGGAGCTCATGCTTGCTCACCGGTTGCGCGCTGGTCCCCCGGGCGGCCCAGAGACTGCTGATCGCAGGGGGGCGTGCATGGTGTCCCGACAAGAGCGCACCGCTTCTCCGTCCTGGCGGCCCGGGCCCGCCCGCTGCGAGCATGGCACAACGCACCCGTACCACGCGTGCGCGCTGGCACTGCTGCGCGCCTGCCCCCGGTCTTCAGGCGGAGGCTGCGACGACTCTCTCAAGGTCGGTCACCGCGGTCTCGATCTCTGGCAACGCCAGCATCTGCAGCCGCGCCCGGCGTGCACCATCGGCTGAATGCAGGTCGTGCTGCGCGGCCTCCCGGTCACCGCCCAGCAACTCCGTGAGGACCGGATTCTTGAAGAGGCCGCCGCCGTCACCGGCGCCCGCCCGCAACACCTATGCGCGGTGTTCAACATGACCCCGGAGACCGGTCTGCGCTCCATCCGCTTCTTCCCACCCGACCCGGCGGACAGCGACGACGGTCCCCAGTCACTTGGAGACATCGTGACCGACATCCCCAGTGGGAGCATGCCGTGCGCCCCGTGATCGTGCATCTCATCCGGCACCGCCTCGGAACCCAGGGCTGCTTATGAGCAGTTCCTTGGGCTCCACTGCACCGAGTTGCTTTGGTCCGGTGACATCCACTCAGGCGGACAACTGACAACCCACAAACACCGTCAAAGCCATCCTTGCGAAAACCATTGGTGCCCGGCTTGCCCCGCTGATGGACTGACGTCCTGCCGTGAGTCTGCCGCGTGACGGAGGTAGAGCTTGTGACAGGCTATGACGTGCTTGCCGAGGTGTACGAATGGCTCATCTCGGATGCAAAGTTGCCTCCAGCCGAGTTCGCTGCGTCGTTCGACGACGTCCTCAGTCTCCTACCGTCGAACGCTCACGTCCTCGACTGCTCGTGCGGAACCGGACAGCTGGCGGTTGGCCTCGCCGGTCGTGGGATGCAGGTTGTCGCAACTGACGCCAGCGAGGCGATGGTTCGTCGGACTGTGGGGCTGTCTGCGGAGTTCGGGGCATCCGTCCGGGCCGTACGGGCGAACTGGGAGGAGCTGCCCGACCATTTCCAGGACAACACGTTCGACATGGTGTTCTGCGTTGGCAACTCGCTTCACCATGCCGCGGGCGCGACAGGCAGATGCTGCTCTGGCGTCGATGTCACGGCTTCTGCGCCCCGGCGGGCGCTTGGTACTCACATCCCGCACTTGGGAACTCGTGAGGGCCAGAGGTTCCCGGCTGGAGATCAATGATCGACTCGTCCGCCGGAACGGTCGCGAAGCTGTCGTGGTCTACCGCTGGGATATTGCGCCGCATTGGGAGGAGGAGCACCACATCGAGATTGCGATCGCGCAAGTTGATGCGACCGGGTTGGTTCTTGTCCGCTCGGAAGTGCTGTCCTGCTGGCCCTACCGGTACGAGGAACTTGAAGTCGAGCTGCACCGGGCCGGACTCCAAACGGAACTGAGCACGTTCGATCTTGAGGCCGGGAACTACATGGTGGTCGCGAGCAAGGTATAAACACCGGACTCTCAGTCCTGGCCGGATCTTGCTGGAGGGAGGGACGACGATAAGCATGCGTCCGATCAGTACCCCTGCCTGGGTTCGCGTCCTCGATCGCTCAGTAACCGTGAACTCAGGCGTTTTTGTGGGCGACTACATCGGAGAAAGCACCCGAGTCGAAATCGCCTACGCCCGGTCGCTGGGCATGCCCGTGCGGTTCACCCACCCAGCAGACGACCCCGACGCCTGACCGTCTCGCGGTGGTTTCGGCCGCCACACCCGCCCCACGCCGTCCGCAGGCCTCCCTTGGAATTGATTATCTAGCACCGTTGACGTGTCACCGTGGCTGCGGCCGAACGCGGATACCGCACCTGACCGGTGCTTCTGCCACACCTACGGGTACGGCGACAACAAACATCTCATGATTCCCGGCCGGCCCTAGATGAGGGGCATCGTGTCGAGCAGGCGGGGGAGGTCTTCTTCGCGGATGGGCGGCCCCCATGCGCTCCAGGCCTGGCAGGAGGCGGTCAGGGCGGTTTAGCAGATGACGTACTGCAGGAGCAAGCGGCTGAGTGGTTCGGCTTCGGCGGATCTCCGCGGACACTCTGTGCCGGCCTCTCGGTCCGGGAATGGCCCGGCTCGCCATCACGGCCGCCTCATCGTTGTTCAGGATTCGGGATGTCCCGCACCCCGCGGAGGTCCCTCACGTGAGGGTGCGGGAGAGGGGAAGCCGTGTGAAGCGGATGGTGTCGTGGGAGCCACGAGGGCCCGTCTCGTAAAGAAGTCCCGCGACGGACGGCCGGCGGCTACCACGTCCTCGGCTTCTGCGGAGGAGCTCGGTTGTATCCGTGGCCGCTCTAGGTGCCGGGGATCTCGGACCGGCCGCTGCTGTGCACGGTTTTTTCTTGCGCATGTCTTTCCGGTGAGCGGTGGTGTCGGATGTGAACAGTCCGGTGGATCGAAGGTGCTGCGTGAACAGGGGGCATCTCCCGCAGCTGCCGGGTATCGCCGGGGTGCGCTGCGACCGCGCAGAGACGGGTGGCTCCAGCCCGGCGCTTCCGTTGCGCCCACCCACAACAAACCAGCCAGAGTGCGTTGTTCGGCATCGGAAGCCAGGTGCCGAACAAACGGATGGGGAACAATCACCGGGGGGACGACCGCACGGAAGGGGGCGACGGTGGCACGTAGTGAACGGCCGTTGGACAGCGGGGACAGTCCGGAGCTGACGTTCGCGGCAGCACTCCGGCAATTACGGCAGAAAGCCGGCCGCCCCACCTATCGGGTGCTGTCGCAGCGCACCCACTATTCCGTCACCACGCTGTCCAACGCCGCGGCGGGCCGTGCGTTGCCCTCGCTTCCGGTGACCCTTGCCTATGTCCGCGCCTGCGAGGGTGACGTACGTCAGTGGGAGCAGCTGTGGCACGACGCCGCTGCTCGGCTCGCCACGGACACCGTCCGGGCGGAGGACGGTCCACGTTCCGGGAACACGGTGGAGGCGGCTCCGTATCCGGGACTCGCCGCGTTCCAGCAGGAGGACGGTGAACGGTTCTTCGGGCGGGACGGGCTGGCAGATGAGCTGGTCGGCCTTGTGTCGCGGCGCCGATTCGTGGCGGTCTTCGGTGCATCCGGTTCGGGTAAGTCCTCGCTGCTGCGGGCCGGTCTGTTGCCTCGGCTGCGCCAAGTGGCGCAGTCCGCGACCGTGTTGCTCCTCACGCCCGGCCCGCACCCGCTGGAGGAGTGCGCGATCAAGCTCGCGGCGCCGGCCAGGACCACCGCCGGCCGGTTGCACACCGACCTCACCGACGACCGGGCCAACCTGCACCGGATCGTGCGTCAGATCATGGCGGAGCGGCCTCCCACCGCCGAGGTGATCCTCGTGGTGGACCAGTTCGAAGAGATCTTCACGCTGTGCCGGAGCGAGGAGGAGCGGGTCTCCTTCATCTCCTCTCTTGTCACCGCAGCGCAGGCCCCGAACAGCCGCTGCCGTGTGGTGCTCGGGGTGCGCGCCGACTTCTACGCGCATTGCACGCACTACGCGGAACTCCTCACCGCACTGGCCGACACCCAGATCACTCTCGGTCCCATGTCAGGTGAGCAACTGCGTCAGGCGATCGTCCAGCCGGCCGTCCGGGCGGGGCTGACTGTGGAGGGCTCGCTCGTGGCGGCGCTGATCGCCGAGTGCCACGGTAAGCACGGAGCACTGCCGTTGCTCTCGCACGCCCTGCTGGAGACCTGGCACCGGCGCCGCGGGAACGCCCTCACGTTTGCGGGATATCAGGCCGCGGGTGGGATGGAAGGCGCTCTTGCCCGGACCGCGGAAACCTTTTATGCCGCACTCACCCCTTCCCAGCAGCAGTTCGCCCGGCAGCTCTTCCTCCGGCTGACCAGCCTGGGTGAGGGCACCGAGGACACCAGGCGACGCATGCCACGCGATGAGCTCGACCACGGTCCCGATGTCGTCTCGGTGCTGGAACAGGCGGCGCGCGCCCGGTTGCTCACGCTCGACGGCGACTACGTGGACGTCACGCACGAGGCGTTGATCCGTTGCTGGCCGCGTCTGCACCAGTGGCTGACGGAGGACCGCGAGCGCTTGCGCCGTCACCGTCGGCTGACCGAGGCGGCGAGGCTCTGGGAGTCCCTGGACCGGGGCTCGGACGTCCTGTACAGAGGGGCGCAGCTGGCTGCGGCCGCGGAATTCACTGACGATTCGGCGCGCCACGACGCCCTGAGCGTGCGGGAGCGGGCATTCCTGGACGCCAGCCTGTCCGCCGAGGCGGCCAGAGAGCGAAGGGTGTCCCAGCGTGCCCGGCGCCTGCGGTGGCTCGTTGGCCTACTGGCCGTTGCCACACTCGTCGCCACCTGTGCGGCAGGCTACGCCCTGTACGCCCAACATCAGATCACCCAGCAGCGCAACGAGATTCTCTCCCGCACCGTTGCAATCGAGTCGCGCCAGCTGCGCGACACGCAACCTGCCTTGTACGCCCAGTTGATGATGGCCGCGTACAAGCTTTCACCCACCCCTGAGGCCCGCGACGGCCTGCTCAGTGCCGCCAGCACACCTCTCTCCGGGAGCGGCGGCCTCGTCTCCGCGGCCGCGTTCGACTCCGCGGGCCGCGCAGTGGCCACAGGCGGTGACAAGAGCGTGCAGCTGTGGGATGTACCAGACAAAGGCCATCCGGTCAGGACGGGGGCAACGAAGGCGGCCGGTCAGGTGACGTCCGTAGCCTTTGCGCCGGACGGTCGGACGCTTGCGGCGGGCGGCTTCGACCACACAGTACGGCTGTGGGACGTGTCCGATCGGCGGCACCCCACGCAAGTCGGCACGCTCGCCGGGCACACTGACGTGGTCTTCGCCGTCGCCTTCAGCCCCGACGGGCGGACGCTGGCCACCGCAAGCTACGACCACACCGTACGGCTATGGGACCTCACCACCCGCCCCCGTCCTGCATTCCGTGCCGTGCTCAAGGGGCATCGGCTGAACGTCAAAGCCGTAGCGTTCAGCCACGACGGGCGCGCTCTGGCTACCGGAGGCGACGACCGCACCGTACAGCTGTGGGACGTGACGCGGCCGCACAAACCGCTCAGACTGGCGGTCCTTACTGGCCACCGCAACTTCGTCACCTCAGTGGTCTTCAGCCCCGACGGCCGCACCCTCGTGTCCGGCAGCGACGACCGCACCGTACGGCTCTGGGACACCTCCCGCCCCCGCCGCCCAGCACCCCTTTCGGTCCTGACCGGCCACAACGAGGTCGTGATCTCGGTGGCGCTCAGCAAGGACGGACGGCTGCTGGCCTCAGGTGGCTATGACGGTGTCGGACGGCTCTGGGACGTCACCAACCCTCGACGCCCGGCGCCGGCCGGTGCGCTCGGCGCCGACGGCGCCCTCAACACCGTGGCACTGTCCCCCGACGGCAGGACCCTGCTCACGGGCGGCAACGACGGCAGCGCCCGCCTCTGGCCGACCGACCCGCAACTTGCCATCGACCGCGTTTGCGCCCGGAATCCCACCGCAATCACTCGCGCCCAGTGGGACGACTACTTCGCGGACGTGCGCTACCGCGCCCCGTGTGGGATCTGACCTTGAATCCCACAACAAGATCCTGTTTCGGCGCCCCCGTCTGACGTGACCGATGTGGTTTTTGAGTCGTTCGCGAAGCCGTGGGCTTTCGACCGTGGAGCGCGAAGGACGGTATGTGAGCGCTGATCGAGCCGCTGCGGCCGCCTCGGCCGTGGGAAGGGCCGGGGACGCGCCCGGTTGCCGACCGGCGCGATGGCCCCTACCCGCTCTTGCGATGCGTACCGCCTTGGCCGTCACCGCCCCGGCCGACGACAAGTCGGCCGCGGTGTCCCCAGGTCAGCGCTCCGCCGTCGCACGGAATTGTCCGGCACTTGTTTGTCCGGTCCGTTCGTCCCGACGCAGAACAACAAACAACCGCTAGACCTGGATGGGCAGCCCCGGACAGCCAAGGCGAGAGGAGGACTACCGATGAGGCATGACGGCTACCCTGGCTCCCCGGTGTGCGTGGCAGCGGTCGTCGTTCTGCTGCTGAGCGGGTGCACGGCGGCAGCTGACGGCTCGCCGTCAGATCCCCGTCCTGCGGGCCCGTCCCGCGAGCCCACCACAGCGGAGATGCGGATACTGGCTCGCGCGGAGCAGGTCCTGATCAGCCGGTGCATGGCCGCGCGCGGATTCCGCTACGAAGTCACTGAGGCCGTCCCGGGCTCGGCCAGCGGCACTCGGTCCTTCCCGTACGCCATCACCGACGTGGCGTGGGCCCGCACGCACGGATACGGAGGCAAGGAGGAGCGCAAGGTGGCGAAGGCGATTCAGGCCGACCCCAACCAGCGGTACCTCCGTGGACTGTCGCCTTCAGCGCGCACGGCTGCCGGTACCGCGCTGATGGGGGCAAGCGCGGAGGGGCTGTCGGTGAAGGTACCCAACGGAATGACCATCACGGCGTCCACCGAGGGCTGTATCGCGGATGCCGAACGCAACCTCTACGGCGACCTGTCGAACTGGTTCCGCGTCAAGGTCATCACGATGAACCTGCGCCCTGTCCGGGAGGAGCGCGTTCGCCAGGACCGACGCTACGCGGCGGCCGTGCGCCAATGGGCCACCTGCATGCGTGCGGCGGGCCGCCCGTACAAGAACCCCGACGAGGCCCGACAGGAGGTAGTCCGCTACCGCGAGCGGCTGCCGGTGGCCAAGGCCGACGTGGCCGAGACCGCGCTCGCCGTGGCCGAGGCGACCTGCGTGACCAGCACCCGGCTGGCAGGGGTCATTCGCGCCCTGGACCACTCCTACAGCCGGCAGATCAGAGCGCGGTACCGGCAGGAACTCGACGAGAGATGGAGGCTGGAGAACGCGGCACTGTCCAGAGCGCGACGTACGGCATCCTTCGCGCCCACCCCTCCCCCGAGATCCCCCCACACCAGCGCCACCGGCACCGGCACCGGCACCGGCACCACACGATCCGAGTAACACAGACACCTCTGGAGGAATCCATGTCCAAGATCCGCAACATGCTTCTGGCGGGTGCGCTCGCACTGCCGCTGTTGGCTGTCCCCGCCGCCCTCACTACGGCCAGCGCGGCCCCGGCCGACACCACCGGCGTGAGCGCCGACGGCAACTACTGGGTGTGGGAGGAAACCAACTTCGGCGGCACGTCCTGCGGCTGGGCGGGGAACGACAGCGACTGGCGCAGCGCATGCGCGGGCGGTCGGTTCAACATGAGTGACCGCGCCTCGGCCTGGCAGAACAGCGGCTACGGCGGCGCCTTGGGCGACGTCCGCGTCTACGAGAACATCGGTTGGACCGGCGCCTCCACCTGCGCCCCCAACGGCGGCAGGGGCAACATCCCGTGGGAGTGGAACGACCGCATCTCCTCGCACAAATGGGTAACCAACTGCGGTTGGTGACCCCCCTCTTCAGCCCGCAACGCGCCTCCCGGACACGCTACCGGGAGGCGCACGTGCATGGGATGGGGCTCGGCATGCCCAGGTCCCCAGCGCGGGCGCTGGGGACCTGGCCGGGGATACTGCTCACTGGTCGGCTGTGCCGCCACCTCCGTAGGAACGACGGGCCGCGTCGGCGGCCTTGTCGGTCTGGGCGTCGTACTTGTCCGCGGTACGCTCATCGACCGCACGCTCGGCGCTCTCGACACCCTTGTCGGCCTGATCCGGGTGGCTCTTGGCCATGTCCTTGGCCTTGTTCGCCATATCGCCCAGCTTGCCCATGAGATACCTCCTACGGTGTTGCGGTGAGTCGTACGCTGCTGCTCATACCCCGCACTTTCGGGTCAAACCGGCGCGGACTCTGATCCGTTCTCGCGCTCGCTCGGCCGTATTGCGGGGGTGAGCGGGTCGTTCACGGCCGACCAACCGGCCCGTGTGGCCGTTGGGCATGGAGACGGTCCAGTAGGCCGGATCGTAGGGCTGACAGGGCGAAGGGCGGAGCGGCTCAACCGCGTCGTTTGGCCCACAGGGGCGTGACGACGGCGATGAGTGCGGCTGCGACGCCGATTTGGAAAATGTGCCGGATCCAGTCGATGCCGCCGGTGTCGCGTACGCCGATGGCGCTGGCCAGCGCGTTGCCAACCAGGGCGCCGACGATACCGAGGATGAGGGTGAGCCACAGGGGGATGGGCTGACGGCCGGGCAGGACGAGTTTGGCCAGGAGGCCGATGATGAGTCCCGCGATGATGGCCCAGAGGAACGACATAGCAACTTCTCCTGTCTGCTACCCCGATCTTTCGGGGACGTACAGCCCGCATTCCCAAGGCGCCGTGTTGTACGCGTTGCCGCCAATCGCCGCCCCATGCAGGAACCATGACTGCGACATACCGCTGCCACTGGTTGAAGGCTGCGGAGCCGGGCCGGGCAAGGCGGATGCAGCTGCGCGCCGGGCACCCGGATGCGGTCGGTTCTACGCGCCCGCCCCGCCGGCGGAGCGGGTCAGCGCCTCTTCACTGCTGTGTGCCGTGGCGGGGCGGTGCGGGTTTCCTCTTCGCGCCTCACCGGCGTCCGGGGAACGAAACATCAGCAAGTACATGGAAAGGGGATCCGTTTCGTCACTGCGGGGGCGGTTACCCCTCTGGCATGGCACGAATACCCGAACCCTCTCAGCACCGGAACGAACCTGGCGGCCGTAGGAGCACCGGACGCGATGGAGACCGTACGGACGGCACCCACGATGTCTCGCAGGCGTCCGGCACCGTCGGGCCGGACCCGGAGGTGGAGCGCAAAGCGCCCGACGAGCCGACTGCCATGCCCAAGAGGTCGTGGTGGTCGTTGCTCAAGCGCACGGCGAAGGAGTTTACGGACGACGAGCTCGCCGACCGGGCCGCGGCCCTGACCTACTACGGGGTCCTCTCGCTCTTTCCTGCCCTGCTGGTCCTGGTGTCCCTGCTGGGTATCGCGGGCAAGTCGGCCACCCAGCAGGTGATGGACAACCTTCAAGATCTCGCCCCCGGCCCGGCCCGGGACATCATCTCCGACGCTGTGCAGCAACTGCAGGGCAACGGCGGCACCGGATCCCTCATGGCCATCGTGGGTCTCGTGCTGGCGCTGTGGTCGGCCTCCGGGTACATCGCGGCGTTCATCCGCACCTCCAACGCCGTCTACGACATGCCCGAAGGCCGTCCGGTGTGGAAGGTGCTGCCCCTGCGCCTGGTGCTGACCGTGGTCCTGATGCTCCTGGCGGTAGCCAGCGCCCTGATCGTGGTGTTCACCGGCCCCCTCGCCCAGCGAGCCGGCTCCGCTCTCGGTGTCGGCGACAGCGCGATGACGGTGTGGTCGATCGCCAAGTGGCCGGTCCTGGTCGTGCTGGTCACGTTCATGATCGCGATTCTGTACTGGGCCGCCCCCAACGCCCGGGGCCGCGGTTTCAGGTGGGTGACCCCGGGCAGCTTCTTCGCGCTGCTGCTGTGGATGGTCGCCTCGGCCGGCTTCGCCCTGTACGTGGCCAACTTCGCCTCGTACAACAAGACTTACGGCACCCTAGCCGGAGTGATCGTCTTCCTGGTGTGGCTGTGGATCACCAACCTCGCCGTCCTGCTGGGGCTGGAGTTCGACGCAGAGATGGCACGTCAGCGCGCCATCGACGGCGGTCACCCCGAAACCGAGGAGCCCTACGTCGAACCGCGCGACACCGCCAAGTGGACCGAGGAAGACCGCCGTCGCCTCGGCTGAATCCTCCTGCCCCCCTCTGCCCTCACTTCGCGACACGCTACGCGTGCTGCCCACCGGGCCCAGCGGCAAGGACCGATCATTTGTGCATGTCAGACGTAGTGGAGGGAACCAGCCCGCACATGAGTTGGTTGGCTGATTTCAAAGAAGGCGACCGTCGGCTCACCCGCCGCATGGCCCACTGGACCTCGCCCTGGGTGCGGCAAGTGCTGCCGGTGGTGGAGTCGGCGGCCGAGGGCACCAAACTGTGGTGGGCCGCGGCGGCGGTCATGACGGTCGCCGGTGGTCACCGGGAACGGAAAGCCGCAGCCGTCGCTCTGGCCAGCATGGGCGTGTCCGAGCTGGTGTCCAACGCGGTGTGTAAACGGCTCTGTGAGCGGCCCCGGCCCCCCAAGGAGCTGATTCCCCATGACGATGTCCACGACCGGCCGGACAGCTCTTCGTTTCCTTCCGGGCACACCGCCGCCGCTGTCGGTTTCGCCGCCGCCGTCGCCGGCACCAGCCCGGGATGGGGTGCGGCCTGCGCCGTACCAGCCGTGGCGGTTGCCGTGGAAAGGGTGCACTCCGGGGCGCACTACCCCAGCGACGTAGCCGTCGGCGCAGTGATCGGCTTGGCCAGTGCCTGGATGATCCACCGGGCCCCGCGGCTCTGGCTGCGCCGCCTGCTGTGAAGCGCCATCCTGGGAAGGAATGGCCCGATGACCGTCAGGGGTACGCGCTGCGGTGACCCGCCCACGACAATCCGGAGGTCTGAAATGGCGGCACGCTATGAGGTCCGGCACCAGCCCGGCAAGGGCTACCACTTCGTGCTGATCGCGACGAACGGACAGGTCATCGCCACCAGCGAACACTACGAAAGCCACCGCGCCTGCCTGACCGGCATCGACTCGGTCAAACGCAACGCGGATGCCCCCGTCCACGACGTCACCGGAGGCGACGGCAAGCGAAGTTGACCACGAACGAAAAGGCAAGACCCTCTCGTGCGGGGGCCGGTACGTCCAGGAAGGGCGGGTGAATGACCATGAGCACCGTTGAGCACCCCACCGGGTCAAGCGGTAAGGACGATTCGATGGGGGCGCTGGTGACGCAGGCGTCGCAGCAGTTGTCGCAACTGGTGCGAGAGGAGATGCGCCTGGCACAGGCGGAGATGACCGAAAAGGGAAAGCGGTTCGGTATCGGCGGTGGCCTGTTCGGCGGCGCGGGCATGGTGGCGTTCCTCGCCCTCCAGGCCCTGGTGGCCACGGGAATCGCGGCGCTGTCCCTGGTGCTCCCGGTGTGGGCGTCGGCGCTGATCGTCTTCGGCGTGCTCCTGGTGATCGCCGGGGTCCTTGCACTGGTAGGCAAGAAGCAGATCGCCCAGGCCGGCCCGCCTGTCCCTGAGCGGGCGATCGACAGTGTCAAGGCCGACGTGGACGAGATCAAGGAGAAAACGCACCGATGAGCAACCATTCGCAGTCCCACGAGGAAACCCCTACCCCTGAAGAACTGCGCCAGAAAGTCGAGGGCACGCGCGAGAAGCTCGGGCAGACGGTGGAAGCCCTGGCCGGCAAAGCGGACGTGAAGGCCCAGGTGCAGGACAAAACGGCTGGGGCAAGGACGCACGCCCAGCAGAAGGCAGCCGAGGTCAAGGGCAAGGCGTCGCAGGCTGTGCGAGTGACACAGGACAAGCTTCCCGACCCGGTCGCCGAGAAGACGGCCCAGGCCAGGGAACGGATCGCCCAAGCTGCCGCCAGGGTGGCGAGCAAATTCCAGGAAAAGACCCCGCCAACGCTCAGTGAGAAGGTCGGCCGGGCCACACAGGCAGCGCGCCAGCGGCGCGGACCTCTGATGGCAGCGGCCGCTCTTGCGGTGCTGGTACTGGTCAAGAAGCGCCGTAACAAGGGGCACCGGTGAAAGCGTCCAAGATCGCCTACAAGCCCGTGGGCCTGGCCCTCGGGGCTGGCAGCGGCATGATTGCCGGAGCAGCGTTCAAACAGGCATGGAAGATGCTCGGTCACGACGATGACGCCCCCGACGCGACCGATCAGGACCGCACCTGGCAGGAAATCCTGCTCGCAGCGGCCCTCCAGGGAGCGATCTTCGCCGCCGTCAAAGCCGCCGTCGACCGGGCCGGCGCCGCCACCGTGCACCGCCTCACCGGCACCTGGCCCGGCTGAACACAGGAACGGTGCCCGCCCTGCTGACGAGGGCCGGTTCACTGGCGGGCGTGGCGGTTGTGCGCGGGCGACTGCGGGTCGGCAGCCCAGTCGCCGGTCCTGGCCGACGAAGTCGAAGAAGGTCACCGCGCCCAGGTCGATCCGTACCTCCTGCGGAGCGCCCGCCAGGCACTCCTTGAGCGCGGCCTACAGCTACGGGGCGAGTTCGTGGACGCCTACCGGGAGCGGCTGGTGCAGTTGTACGCGGAGTACGGGCCGCGGTCCGCGACGGCCAAGTAGGGGCGGCGCGAGCTGCACGCGCATCCGGTGTCGCTGATCGTCCTGGAGCAGCTGGTCGAGGTCCGCTCCCGGTACACGCTGAGCGCACGGTGGAACGGGGAACTCCCTGACCGGTGGCTGAGCGACATCAGCGCCACCTGGGGCGTCGGCGAAATGCTGTGAGCCGGCCTCGGCGGGGCAGGCGGACCGGGTGGGGCTTGAAAGGTGACCTGTCGGCTCGGTGCGGGTCACGGGCAGCCTGGCGGCAGGCGGCGGCCGCGAGGTCCGGCGCGGGTACGGAGCACAGGCGGAAGTCGGGGCGTTGCCGGGGGGCGGTGTCTCCATGACGCTCTGAGGGGAATTGCCAGACGCGTCACGGGATGAGCGGCCGGCTCGGTGTCGCCGAATCAGGCGCCGAGCAGAGAGGCATGGATGCGGGCGATGGCCCGCAGCACCTCGTCGCGGTTCTTGGCCTGCTGCATCCATGCGGGCAGGCGGGCCACCACGGTCATCTTCCGGCCGTGGTCGTGACGGGGAATCCCTTCACGCAGCGTCGCCTGCACGAATCGCCTGATCAGGTCCAGGTGTTCCAGGTTGTAGGCCCATACCCGCCCATGCCGGGTCTCGGTCTGCAGCCACAGACGGACGCCGAAGTACGGGTCCGTGGCCGGCGCGTGCCGGTCCCGGTGCAGGGCCACACCTCCACGGCTCCATTCCTTCGCCACCCCGCAGTTCCGGCAGACGAGGCGCCTTGGTGCAAAGAGGTCACGACCGTGCACCCCGGCCGGCTCCGGTCCTGCCACGACGTGAGCGATCTTCTCGCAACCGGGACAGCACACGAGGACCGACGCGAGGAAGTCGTAACTCGTGCTGCGTGGATCCCGGAACCGATGATGTGTGGAGATCGAGCTCACCGCAAGACCTCAGGTTGCTGCGTGCGGAAGGACGAGGACGGCCTTCACACGGTTGGTGATGCGGCTGGTGCTGGGGAGAACATTCCGAGGGAGCCGCCAGTTCCTCAGGGTGGACATGGCCTGTTCGCCGAGGCAGCGGATCTTGGCATGGTGCTGTTGTGGCGGCGCCTCCAACGGGCCGCACCAACGATCGTCAATGCGCCGTTCGACGAGGTATGGCCGGGCAAGCCGCGACGCCCCAGCGCGGACGGTGAACAGAGCAGCGGGCAGGTCGCACGGAATCAGTCGCCCTGAACTGATCCGCAACGCGATCTCCGCCACCCCAGGCAGCGCTACAACGGGACAGAGCACCCCTGACAGATACCCGCCCTGGAGGATGGACTTATGGGGCGGCCAGCCGTGCGAAGAGGCCGTTGATCGTCTCCTGGTCGGTCAGGACCGGAAGCGTGTCGAAGTACAACTCCCACGCGCCGTCGGGCCCGAAGCGCTCCACGATCCCGAACGGAACGGCGACGCTCTTCTCCCCGGCGTAGGCGGACTGTTTCCTGGTGACCCTGCCGTACCACTCGACGTAGGCGGTGGTCCTGCCGAACGCGACCTGACCGGCCTTGAGTTCGAGGTCGGCCCTGTCGAAGAGGCGTTGGAGGTAGGCCCGCTTGCCGGCCTGGGTCGCAAGGGACTCGGCCAGCCCGGGCCCGGCCAGCCGCGCGCCGCTCATCCGGTGCAGCAGTGCATCGGTGTTCCCCGTGTTCCACGCGGTCAGGCGGTCCGGGAGTTCGGCCGCCGCCACGCTCGCGCGGCCCCGGCCGGGGGCGGGGAGCCTGCCGCTGTCCACGATGCCGTCGAACAGGGCTCTGGGGGCGTCGGACAGGGTGTCGCGTACCAGTACGTGACGGTCGTAGTAGCGACGGGCCTGGATGGTCTTGCCGTCGTCGCCCAGGACGTTGCGTGCGATCTGTGGGTAGGCGACCTTGTGGCCCTTGAGGGTGGCGGTGTTCCACTGGCCGAACATCACCACGCCGCCGTCGGCTACGACGTCGGTGCCGGTGTAGTGCAGGTCGGGGACCATGTTGAGGGAGCCGCCGATGGCGGCGCCGATCACGCGGTGATCGCTCCTGGGAGGGCCGCCCGCTTCCCAGAGGGTTGCGGCCGGGTCGAAGATGTCGAGGTAGGCCGCGACCCGGGGATGCTGCAGCGCCTTGTCCCCGGGCAGCGGTAGTTCGCCGGTCGGCATCGCGCCGAAGGCGAGTTGCCGCTGCAGAAAGGCGCAGACGTTGGGCGTGATGCGTCCTTCGAGCCGCTCAATGCCGGCCCGCGCCTGCGGGCAGTCCGTCCCCGAAGGCCCCGCCGCCGCCGTCGCGCCGGGCCAGGCCGCCGCCGAGACGGCCACCGCCACACCGGCAACCACCCACGAGATCCCCCGCGCCCTGCGCCTGTACGTGAACATCCACCCACCCCGATCGGTCTCATCCTCGACGGCCCCGTGCCGCCCCGGATGCCCCACCCTGACCTGACACCCCGACCGAGATCGATTACCTCGGGGGTAATGGCCACGCGGTGCGCCCGGTGGCTACGTTCACCGCGTCGTCCCACACGGGGACACGGGCCGACCGGAGGAGAACCCCCTATGCCCGCTTACGGCTTCGCGCATCTGCGCGAGCGGCGCCATCACCCCGACATCCTGGAGTACCTCGAACTCATCCAGGCCACCCTTGACCCCTTCTGCGGCCGATTCATCGTTCACGGTCCGCCCGCCGAGGTGGTGGAAGGGACCTGGCCCGGCAGCATGGTCCTGATCGAGTTCCCCGACCTGGCCGTCGCGCGCTCCTGGTACCGGTCCCCCGCATACCAGCAGATCCAGCACCTGCGGGCCGACCACATCGACGGGGACCTGCTGCTGATCGAAGGCGTCGGACCGGCGTATGACCCACGCCGAAGAGCGGCGGCCCTCCGGGCAGGAGAAGCACGGTCCTTCGACGACAGCGACCTCGGCCCCTCGTGAGCTGGCAGCCCAGCACGAGGGTGCCGGGGTGACAGTCCGGCCAAGGGTCACCGCACGCGGTGAGCGCTTCGTTGATGGCTTCGACGACGTCCCCGAGCGGAATGGGTGCCGGCCACCCTCGTGCTCAGAGCCGCGCGCTCCATCATCGGATGACCGGAACTTCTCGCCCCCCTCCCCCGGCCCGGCACGGCGGCCGCGTTACTCGTCCCGGCGGGCCTTCCGGTGACGGGCGGCACCTCCACCGGTACCGTCGGCCTGACCGCCATGGGCCAGGTCCGGGTGACCAGCGACAGCTGACGCATCGACCTCTCCGGGATCACCGGGGCCGTCGACGTCGAGACCGCCGCCGGACGGACATCGCCCTGACCACGGTCGCCGCGCAGGACGTACGAGCCGAGTCGGACAACGGGGAGATCGACGTCACCGCACCGTCCGCGCGGTACACCGTGGTGGCCACGAGCAGCAACGGGGAGAAGCGGACCGGCGTCCCCGACGACCCGGACGACCCGGAGGGTCAGTATCGGCTGCACCTGACGACCCGGAACGGGGAGATCACGCTCGACCTCGCTTAAAGAGTCGCACTCCTGCCTTCGCCTGGGTTGCACGCAACCAACGGGAAACACAGAGGGCCCCGCAC
>NZ_JBHXRV010000077.1:0-27551 GCF_042716745.1 Streptomyces sp. NPDC058663 | reverse complement strand
GCGCCCAGTGCCCCCCTCGTCCCGCCCTTCGCCGGTCCCCTGACCTGGTGTTCCAACCCCCCGTAGCCCCCACCCCCACCCCCCCCCGGGGGGCCCCCCCCGCTCGTACGGTGGGCGCCCCTCGGCGGTGGTCCGGGTGCCGGGCCCGTCCGGGTGCCGGGCCCGTCCGGGTGCCGGGCCCGTCCGGGTGTCAGACCGTCCGGGTGTCAGACCGTCCGGGTGTCAGACCCGGTTGCGCAGCAGCGTGCGCATCGTCCGCATCGCGACCGACAGGTTCGCCAGGTCGAAGTCGTCCGAACCCTGGATCTCCTCCAGGGTGGTGCGGGCACGGCCCAGCAGGGCCGCGTTCTTCTCCTCCCAGGCCTTGTAGCGCTGCTCCGGGGTGGAGCTGCCGTTCCCGGCGGACAGCACGTCCTGGGTCAGGCCCGCGTGGGCGGCGTACAGGTCCTCGCGGATGGAGGCACGCGCCATGGACTGCCAGCGGTCGGCGCGCGGCAGCTCGATGATGCGGTCCATCAGCTGGGTGATGCCGAGGCGGTCACCCAGGTCGTAGTACACCTCGGCGACATCCATCGGGTCCTTCTCGATGCGGTCCGCGATGGCCACCACGTCGAGGATCGGGAAGGCGGACGAGAAGCCCGCCACACGCAGTGCCAGCTCCTCGGGGACGCCCACCGCAGTGAGCTCGTCCAGGATGCCCTGGTACCACTCCAGGTCCGCGCCGCGCAGCAGCCCCGGCAGGTCCCGCCAGACCGCGGCCACGCCGTCCCTGAAGAACTCGACGGTCTCGCCGATCTCCAGCGGCTGCGGCCGGTTGCCGAGCAGCCAGCGGGTGCCGCGCTCGACGAGCCGGCGCGAGTGCAGCCGGATGCGGGTCTGGACGTCGGCGGCGACCTTGTTGTCGAGTGCCTCGACCGCGTCCCAGACCTCGCTCAGTCCGAAGATCGCGCGGGCCGCGAACTGCGCCCGTACGACTTCCTCGGTGGACGCGCCGGTCTCCTCGCGGAGCCGGTGCAGGAACGTCGAACCACCGGTGTTCACCGTGTCGTTGACCAGCACCGTGGTGATGATCTCGCGGCGCAGGGCGTGCGCGTCGATCTGCTCGGCGAACTTCTCGCGCAGCGGTGCGGGGAAGTAGTCGTGCAGCAGGGTGCGCAGGTGCGGGTCGTCCGGCAGGCCCGTGGAGATCAGTTCGTCGGCGACGGTGATCTTCGTGTAGGCCAGCAGGACGGCCAGCTCGGGCTGCGAGAGCCCCTTGGAGTTGTTCAGCAGTTCGCGGATCTGCCGGTCGTTGGGCAGGAACTCCAGGGCCCGGTCCAGGTGTCCGTCGCGGCCCAGCCTGCGCATGAAGCGCTGGTGCGCGTGGAGCAGCGAGGAGGACTGGGCGACCGCGTTGGACAGGGCGGTGTTCTGCGCGTAGTTGTTGCGCAGCACCAGGGTGCCGACCTCGTCGGTCATCGCGGCGAGCAGCTTGTTGCGCTGCTTGACGGTCATGTCCCCGTCGGTCACCAGGGCGTTGAGCAGGATCTTGATGTTCACCTCGTGGTCGGAGGTGTCCACGCCGGCGCTGTTGTCGATGGCGTCGGTGTTGATCCGGCCGCCGGTGCGGGCGAACTCGATGCGGCCGAGCTGGGTGGCGCCCAGGTTGCCGCCCTCGCCGACGACCTTGACCCGCAGGTCCTCGCCGTTGACGCGGATGGCGTCGTTCGCCTTGTCGCCGACGTCCGCGTTGGTCTCGACGGTCGACTTCACGTACGTGCCGATGCCGCCGTTCCACAGCAGGTCGACCGGCGCCTTGAGGATGGCCTGCATCAGGTCGGAGGGCGTCATCTTGGCGGTACCGGCCGGGAGGCCCAGGGTCTCGCGCATCGCGGCGTTCACCGGGATGGACTTGGCGCTGCGCGGGTGGATGCCGCCGCCCTGCGAGAGCAGTTCCTTGTTGTAGTCGGCCCAGGAGCTGCGCGGCAGCTCGAAGAGGCGGCGCCGCTCGGCGTAGGAGAGGGCCGCGTCCGGGTTCGGGTCGATGAAGATGTGCCGGTGGTCGAAGGCGGCCACCAGGCGGATGTGCTCGGAGAGCAGCATGCCGTTGCCGAAGACGTCACCGGACATGTCGCCGACGCCGACGACCGTGAAGTCCTCGCTCTGGGTGTCGTGGCCGAGCTCGCGGAAGTGCCGCTTCACGGACTCCCAGGCGCCGCGGGCGGTGATGCCCATCCCCTTGTGGTCGTAGCCGACGGAGCCGCCGGAGGCGAAGGCGTCACCGAGCCAGAAGTCGTAGGCGACGGCGATCTCGTTGGCGATGTCGGAGAACGTCGCGGTGCCCTTGTCGGCGGCGACCACGAGGTACGTGTCGTCCTCGTCGTGCCGTACGACGTCCTTCGGCGGGACGACCTCGCCCGCCACCATGTTGTCGGTGATGTCCAGCAGTGCGGAGATGAAGGTGCGGTACGAGGCGATGCCCTCGGCCAGCCACGCGTCGCGGTCCACCGTCGGGTCGGGGAGGTTCTTCGCGACGAAGCCGCCCTTGGCGCCGACCGGCACGATGACGGTGTTCTTCACCATCTGTGCCTTGACCAGGCCGAGCACCTCGGTACGGAAGTCCTCGCGCCGGTCCGACCAGCGCAGACCGCCGCGCGCGACCTTGCCGAAGCGCAGGTGCACACCCTCGACGCGGGGCGAGTACACCCAGATCTCGTACGCCGGGCGGGGTGCGGGCAGGTCCGGGATGGCCTGCGGGTCGAACTTCATCGACACGTAGGTGTGCGGCTCGCCGCTCTGCGACAGCTGGAAGAAGTTCGTCCGCAGCGTGGCCTTGATGACGGTGAGGAAGGAGCGCAGGATGCGGTCCTCGTCGAGCGAGGCGACCTGGTCGAGTGCCCCGTCGAGCTCTTCGAGCAGCCCGTCGGTGAGCTCGGTGCCTGCCTTCTGCCGGCCGGGCGACATGCGCGCCTCGAACAGCGAGATCAGCAGCCGCGTGGTGTGGACGTTGGTACGGAGGGTCTCCTCCATGTAGTCCTGGCTGAACATCGCTCCGGCCTGGCGCAGGTACTTGGCGTACGCGCGCAGGACGACGGCCTGCCGCCAGGTGAGACCGGCGCCGAGCACCAGGGAGTTGAAGCCGTCGTTCTCGGCGGCTCCCGTCCAGACCGCGGCGAAGGCGTCCTGGAAGCGTTCGCGGGCGTCGTCGCCGAGGTAGTCGGCACCGTTCTGGCCGGGCTGCTGGGGCATCCGCAAACCGAAGTCGTAGATCCACGCGTGCGTGCGGTCCGAGCAGCGCAGCTCGTAGGGCCGCTCGTCGACGACCTCGACGCCGAGGCGCTGGAGGACGGGCAGTACGGCGGACAGCGAGACCTGGTCGCCGGTCCGGTAGATCTTGAAGCGGCGCTCGCCGGGGGCGGCGCCCACCGGCTCGTACAGGCTGAGCGCGAACTCCTTGCCGCCCTTGCCGAGCTGCTCAAGGTGGAGCAGGTCGGCGACGGCGGAGCGCGGCGAGTGGTCGGCCTTGTAGCCCTCGGGGAAGGCGTGCGCGTAGCGGCGCTGGAGCTCGGCGGCGCGCTCCTCGCCCAGTTCGGAGTTGAGTGCCTCGCCGAAGCCGTCGGCCCAGGAGCGGGCGGCCTCCGCCAGCCGGGCCTCGATGCGCTCGACGTCGCCCTCGGTGAGGGTGGTCAGCGCGGTGCCGGTCTCCACGCGGACCACGAAGTGCAGCCGGGAGAGGATCGACTCGGTGTTCCAGGCGGTGAAGTCGACGCTGGTGCCGCCGAGCTCCTCCTTGAGGATGTCGATGAGCCGCAGCCGGACTGCCGTGGTGTAGCGGTCGCGGGGCAGGTAGACGATGGCCGAGTAGTAGCGGCCGTACTCGTCCTGGCGCAGGTACAGCCGCAGCCGGCGGCGCTCCTGGAGGTACAGGACGGAGGTGACGACCGAGCGCAGCTGGTCGACCGGCGTCTGGAACAGCTCGTCGCGCGGGTACGTCTCCAGGATCTGCAGGAGGTCGCGGCCGTCGTGGCTGTTGGCGGTGAAGCCGGCGCCCTGCAGGACCTCGGCGACCTTGCGCCGGATCACCGGGACGCGGCGCACCGACTCGGTGTACGCGGCGGAGGAGAACAGGCCGAGGAAGCGGCGCTCGCCCACCACGTTGCCCTCGGCGTCGAACTTCTTGACGCCGACGTAGTCGAGGTAGGACGGGCGGTGCACGGTGGCGCGGCTGTTGGCCTTCGTCAGGACGAGCAGCTTGTGCTCGCGCGCCTTTGCGCGCGCGTCGGCGGGCAGCCTGCTGAACGAGGGCGAGACGGGGTGCGTCTCGTCGTCCTCGTGGTGCTTGGGGTCCGACCGCAGGACGCCGAGGCCGGTGCCGGGAACGGCGGCCAGGGAGTCGTCGCCGGTCAGCTCGTACTCGCGGTAGCCGAGGAAGGTGAAGTGGTCGGCAGCCAGCCACTGGAGCAGCTCGCGTGCCTCGTCCACCTCCTGCTCGGGGAGGTCGGCCGCGCGGGGCTCGTTCGGCAGCTCGTCGGCGATGCGCAGCGCGCTGTCACGCATCTTCTCCCAGTCCTCGACGGCCTCACGGACGTCGGACAGGACGCGCAGCAGGTCGGCGGTGATCTGCTTGAGGTCGGCGCGGTCGGTCTCGCGGTCCATCTCGACGTGGATCCACGATTCGACGATCGCGTCGTGCGGCAGGTCGCCGTTGATCTGCTTGGCGAGGACCTCGATGAGCTTGCCGGTCACATCCCGGCGCACCAGCACCTGCGGGTGGATCACCACGTGGATGCCGCGGCCCTGCCGGGACAGCTCGTTGGTCACCGAGTCCACGAGGAAGGGCATGTCGTCGGTCACCACCTCGACGACGGAGTGGCTGCACGTCCACCCGTTCTCCTCGACCGTCGGGGTGTGCACCCGTACGTTCGCCGTGCCCTGCGGGCGGTTCGCCGCGAGCCGGTGGTGGGAGAGCGCCGCGCCGTAGACGTCGACCGGGTCGCGGTCGCCGATGTCCTCCGGTGCGGTGTGCAGGTAGTAGCGCTGGAGGTACGCGAGTAGGGCGTCCTGGTCGGGTGCCCCATCGCTTTCGGACCCAGTCGGAAGTTGTCCCCCCGCCGGGCTGTTCTCAGCTACCCGGGCGGCCCGTGCGAGCAGCTCGGCCTTGGCTTCGTCCAGCTTGGTCTGCATGTCCTCTGGCTCCTGTCGCGCGCCGTTGCGTGACGTAGGTGGTGAAGAAGGTGACACAACGACGTGACGCGGTGTTTCCGGTCGAAGTCGACGTTATGCCGCGGTGAGAGATGCCCGTGACTTTATTGGCCATGTTCGGCAGCGGGTCCGGGTTCGGAAAACCAGCGTGGGCCCGGGCACGGTGGTGCGCCGGGCGAGGGCCGGGGGCTGCACCGCCCCCGAGGCGTATCGCGCTGATCACGGCACCAGGCTATCCCCCCTTGCCCGGGAGGCGTTATTCGCGGGGCGTTGGACAAAGTGCGGAGGACTTCGACGCTTTGTCCACCACCCGCCCTGGGGTTCGGGGCACGTCGACCGCCCCGGACCACCCGGAGCGCCCGTCCCCTCAGGCGGCCATCTCCTCCGCGAGCCGCACCGCGTCCGCCAGCGAGTCCACCACCGGCACCCCGGCGGTCGCCAGGGCCTTCCTGCTGTGCGAGCCGCCGGTGTAGAGGACCGCGCCCGCTCCCACGTGTGCCGCGGCCAGTGCGTCGTCGACGGCGTCGCCGATGACCACGATGCGACGTGGGTCGACACCCTCCAGTGCCGCGAGGTGGCGGACCATGTGCTGCGCCTTGGTGCCGCCCGAGGGGCCCGTCCTGCCGTCGACCCGGACGAAGTGGCGCTCGATGCCGTACTCCCGTACTACAGGCACCAGCTCGTCGTGGCCGTACATGCTCAGCAGGGACTGGCTGCGGCCGGCCGCGGCCCAGCCGGTGAGCAGTTCCTCGACGCCCTCGGTCAGCCCGCAGGCCGCCCGCAGCCCGGTGTAGTGCCGGTGGAAGGCGGCATCCATGACCAGCCACTCCGCGTCCGTGGGGGCGCGGCCCATCAGACGCTCGTAGAAGAGCGGGATCGGTATGCAGTACAGCTCGCGGTACGTCTCCAGGGTGATCGACGGCAGGCCGATCTCCGCGAAGGCGGCGTTGCTCGCGCCGATGACCGCGTGGATGTCGTCGAGCAGGGTCCCGTTCCAGTCCCAGACCAGGTGCGTCCTCATGGAAGAACGGTACCCACGGGGTACGACAACGCAGCCGGCAATTCCATCGCCGCAGGTCAGCCGATCAGTCCGGGGATCTCCTGCACACCGAACCACAGCAGCTCGTGGTCCTGGGCGCCGTCCACGGTGAACTGCGCGTCGTCGTCCCCGAGGTCCGCCGCCCCCAGCGCCGCCGCCGCGGCGCTCACGTCGTCGCGGGCGTCCTCCGCGTCCGCGTGCACCGCCGCCGCCTTCTTCAGCGGTACGGAGCCCTCGACGCGCACCTCGCCGATCGCCCCGGCGTCCATCCCCCGGCCGTCCGGGTCGGCGGTCACCGCGCCGTCCGCCACGTCGACCGCGAGCACCACCCGGCGCCGCTCGGCTGACGGGTCCCCCGCCACCAGCCGCAGCGAGGCAGCCGCCGCGCGGCCCAGGGCGGCGTACTCCAGTTCCTCGATGTCGTCCGAGACGTACCACTCCCGCAGCCCGGGCGTCACCGCGTAGGCGACCAGGGGGCCGGGGGCCAGCTCGCCGGCCTTGTACGCCGCTGCGAGACCGGGAAGGGTCAGGGGTACATAGACGCGCATGGCTGTCGCTTTCCTCGTGGGACGTGGGGCTCTGGGCGTGGCGCCGGTGGATCGGGTCCCGGTGCGCCTGTTTTCGGTACATCGGGTCTCGGTGCACCGGGTCTCGGTGCGTCGGTTGTCGGTTGTCGGTGCATCAGGTGCATCAGGTGCGGGGCTTCCCTGATCGGAACGTCCGCTCCACCGGGCCATCAGGATACTTCCGGGTCCCCCATCAGGGCGGTGGAGCCCCCTCCGTCGCCGTCCACTCCGCGCCGCACGCCCCCCGCGCCCGCACCCCGCAGCGGGGCCCCGGCCACTCTGATAGGTGAATCCGGGGGCCGGGCCCGGGGGCCGATCACGCCCCTTGCGGCTGCTCCCCGCCGCCCCGTACAAGATCCCCAACGAGAAGTTACCGCCCGGTATGACCCGGGCCCGGCAGAGCGGGGCGCTCAGCATGAACAGGACCCAGACCCGGCCCGGCACCACGCGCCGCGACCCCCGGACCCCCGGTGGCGACCGGCCGGGAACCACTGGCCCCCGCACCACGGGCCCGGGCACGCCCACCGGTGGCCGCAGCACGGGCTCCGGCGGCACGGCACTCCGCCCGCCGCGTGCCCCCGCGCCCCTGCACCACCAGTTCGCGGTGCGGCTGCTGGCCGTGCTCAGCGGCGAGCGCCCGGTGATCAGCATGCTCCACCAGGTGATCGGGGAGGCGTACGACCAGCTGGTGGAGCTGGCTCCCCGGACCCCGTTCCGCACCCGGGGCGCACGCCCCGTGGTCCGCAGGTGCGGCTGCTTCCGCCCCCGCCCCGACGTGATCGAGGCCTTCGCCATGATCGGCGCGGGCCCGCAGCTCCGCGCCATGGCCTTCCGCCTGGAACAGCACGCCGACCGGCGCTGGCGCTGCACCGCGGTCGACCTCGGCGGCGAGCGCGTCGCCCCCGGCCGCAGGGGTGCCGGGGTGTGAAAACGCCTCCGGGCGCGCACTCCCCAAGGAATGCGCGCCCGGATCGGGCCGAGCACGGCCACGCGGCGGCCGTGGAGCTGCCGCCTACTTCTTCCTGCGGCGCCCCGTCGTCTTCTGCGCCTTGCGCCGCTCGGCCCGGGTCAGCCCGTCCGACGCGGAACGGGTCGGTCCGTCGGCCGCGTTGTCGAAGTCGCCCTCGACGACCCCGCCCTCACCGTCCACGGTGGGCGCGGAGAAGTGCAGCCGGTCCGGCCGCTGGGGCGCTTCCAGGCCCTTGGCGCGGATCTCCGGACGGGAGGCACCGGCGGGCACGGCGTCCTCCTTGGACATGGAGAGGCCCGAGTCCTGCACCGGGACCTCCTCGACCTGCTGCTCGACCTGGACCTCCAGGTTGAACAGGTAGCCGACGGACTCCTCCTTGATGCCGTCCATCATGGCGTTGAACATGTCGAAGCCCTCGCGCTGGTACTCCACCAGCGGGTCCTTCTGCGCCATGGCCCGCAGGCCGATGCCCTCCTGGAGGTAGTCCATCTCGTAGAGGTGCTCGCGCCACTTGCGGTCCAGTACGGAAAGCACCACGCGCCGCTCCAGCTCACGCATGATCTCCGAGCCGAGCTGCTTCTCGCGGTCCTCGTACTGGGCGTAGATGTCGTCCTTGACGGACTCGGAGATGAACTCGGCGGTGATGCCCGCGCGGTCGCCCGCCGCCTCCTCCAGGTCCTCCACCGTGATCTTCACCGGGTAGAGCTGCTTGAACGCGCCCCACAGCCGGTCGAGGTCCCACTCCTCGGAGAAGCCCTCGACGGTCTCCGCCTGGATGTAGGCGTCGATCGTGTCGTCCATGAAGTGCTTGATCTGGTCCTGCAGGTCCTCGCCCTTCAGGACGCGGCGGCGCTCGCCGTAGATGACCTCGCGCTGCCGGTTGAGCACCTCGTCGTACTTCAGGACGTTCTTGCGGGTCTCGAAGTTCTGCTGCTCGACCTGCGACTGCGCGGAGGCGATGGCGCGGGTCACCATCTTGTTCTCGATCGGCACGTCGTCGGGAACGTTCGCCATCGCCATGACGCGCTCGACCATCGCGGCCTTGAACAGGCGCATCAGGTCGTCGCCCAGCGACAGGTAGAACCGGGACTCGCCCGGGTCGCCCTGACGGCCGGAGCGGCCGCGCAGCTGGTTGTCGATACGGCGCGACTCGTGCCGCTCGGTGCCCAGCACGTACAGCCCACCGAGCGCCTTGACCTCGTCGTGCTCCGCCTTGACCGCCGCCTCGGCACGCTCCAGGGCCGCGGGCAGCGCGGCCGCCCACTCCTCGATGTGCTCCTCCGGGTCCAGGCCCTGCTGGCGCAGGTCGGCCTCGGCGAGGTCGTCGGGGTTGCCGCCGAGCTTGATGTCGGTGCCTCGTCCGGCCATGTTGGTGGCGACGGTGACGGCGCCCTTGCGGCCGGCCTGGGCGATGATCGGCGCCTCGCGGTCGTGCTGCTTGGCGTTGAGTACTTCGTGCTGCACGCCGCGCTTGGACAGCTGCTGCGAGAGGTACTCGGACTTCTCGACCGAGGTGGTGCCCACCAGGATCGGCTGGCCCTTGGCGTGCTTCTCGGCGATGTCGTCGACGACCGCCGCGAACTTGGCGACCTCGGTGCGGTAGATCAGATCCGACTGGTCGATGCGGACCATGTCCCGGTTGGTCGGGATCGGCACGACGCCCAGCTTGTAGATCTGGTGGAACTCCGCGGCCTCGGTCATCGCCGTACCGGTCATGCCGGACAGGCCGTCGTACAGGCGGAAGAAGTTCTGCAGGGTGATCGTGGCGAGGGTCTGGTTCTCGTCCTTGATGTCCACCCCTTCCTTCGCCTCGATCGCCTGGTGCATGCCCTCGTTGTAGCGGCGGCCCGCGAGCACACGGCCGGTGTGCTCGTCGACGATCATGACTTCGCCGTCGATGACGACGTAGTCCTTGTCCTTCTTGAAGAGTTCCTTGGCCTTGATCGCGTTGTTGAGGTAACCGACGAGCGGGGTGTTGACCGACTCGTAGAGGTTGTCGATGCCCAGCCAGTCCTCGACCTTGGCGACACCGGACTCGTGGATGGCGACGGTGCGCTTCTTCTCGTCGACCTCGTAGTCGCCGGTCTCCTCGATGCCCTTCAGCGGGTTGCCCGGCTCGCCCTTCTTGAGGCGGGTCACCAGCTTCGCGAAGTCGCCGTACCACTTGGTGGCCTGGTCGGCGGGACCGGAGATGATCAGCGGCGTACGGGCCTCGTCGACGAGGATCGAGTCGACCTCGTCGACGATCGCGAAGTTGTGGCCGCGCTGGACCAGTTCCTCCTGCGACCAGGCCATGTTGTCGCGGAGGTAGTCGAAGCCGAACTCGTTGTTCGTGCCGTAGGTGATGTCGCAGGCGTACTGCGCGCGGCGCTCGGCCGGCGACATGTTCGCGATGATGCAGCCGACCTCCAGGCCGAGGAACTTGTGCACCCGGCCCATCAGCTCGGAGTCGCGCTCGGCGAGGTAGTCGTTCGTGGTGATCAGGTGCACGCCCTTGCCGGACAGGGCGTTGAGGTACGCGGGCAGCGTGCCGACGAGGGTCTTGCCCTCACCGGTCTTCATCTCCGCGACGTACCCGAGGTGCAGGGCCGCGCCGCCCATCATCTGGACGTCGTAGTGGCGCTGGCCGAGGACGCGCTTGGCCGCTTCGCGGACGGTCGCGAAGGCCTCGGGCATCAGGTCGTCGAGGCTCTCGCCGTCGGCGTACCGCTGCTTGTACTCATCGGTCAGGGCGCGCAACTCGGCGTCGGAGAGGTTGACGAAGTCCTCTTCGATGGAGTTGACCTGGTCCGCGATGCGGTGCAGTTTGCGCAGGATCTTGCCTTCGCCTGCACGCATGAGCTTGTTGAAGACGGACACTGAGGCTGGTCTCCTTGCCGGTCGGGCCTGTGCACTGGGTCGGTGTGACTTCTGGTCGGTACTGACTTTGGCGCGGGCACGGCAGGCGGGCCCCACCGCAACGGCCATCGTAAGCGAGGACCCAGCCGCCACGGGAGGTCCGTCCTCACGAAGCCGCCCCGTCCCGCACAAGGTGAACGCCCGGCACGCGCCGAAGGTGCCGGGCGGTACTCGAAATGTGTTCGCCCGCGGCGCGCGGCCCGAGGACAATCCGGCCATGGAACCCTTTGTGCTCACCACGGACCGCCTGGAACTGCGTCCCTTCGGCCCCGGGGACACCGACGAGGTGTTCCGGACCGTCCAGGACCCCGACATTCTGCGCTGGACGTCGATTCCCTCGCCGTACCGCCGCGAGGACGCCGTCCATTTCGTCGAGCGGATCTCGGGCGAAGGCCTGCGCACCGCGTCGGGCTTCCATTTCGCGGTACGCGCGCGTGGCGGCGGTCCGCTGCTGGCCGCGGTCGGCGTGGGCGTGCACCTCCCGCCGGGCGTCTGGGAACTCGGTTTCTGGACCGCCAAGGAGCACCGCCGGCGTGGTTACGTCACCGAGGCCGCGGCCGAGGTGGTCCGCTGGGCACTCACCACGCTGCCCGTGGACCGGCTGCTGTGGCGGGCCGAGGTCGGCAACGAGCCCTCGCGCACCGTCGCCGTCCGGCTCGGCTTCACCATGGAGGGCGTCGCACGCGCGGGCACTCTCCACCAGGGCACGGCCCGCGACGCCTGGACGGGCTCGCTGCTCCCCTCGGACCTGGGCCTGCCGGGCCCGCATCTCTACCTCCCGGCCGGCGGGGGCGGCGCTCTGCGGGGCGGAGCGAACACCCCGCCTCCGGCCGCCGCGGAGGCCGCTCCTGCGGACCGCCCGGGTGCCGCCGCCCAGCCCGGCAGCAAGATCGTTCCGGGCCCGGATGTCAGTGTCTCCCTCTAGTCTTTCGTCATGACCCTCCAGCCGCCCTCCGCCGTCGCCCTCTCTGCCGACGAAGCACGCCGAATCGCTCTGCGCGCCCAGGGGTTCATGGGTGCGCCGGACCGCCGCGCCGGAGTGCGCGGGGTACTGCGCCACCTGGGCGCCGTGCAGCTGGACACGATCTCCGTGCTGGCCCGCTCGCACGAGCTCATCCCGTACGCGCGCCTGGGCGCGGTGGACCGCAGGACCGTCGAGTCCGCCTACTGGGCCGCCGACGGCGAGGAGGCGCACGCCTTCGAGTACTGGTCGCACGCGGCCTGCATCCTGCCTGTCGAGGAGTGGCCGCACTTCGCCTTCCGCCGTCGCGCCTACCGCGCCCGCCCCCAGTGGCACCACGAGCTGACGGACGGGGCGTACAAGCGCGTCATCGACCAGCTGCGCACCGAGGGCCCCCTCACGGCAACGGAACTGGGCGGCGCGAAGAACGGCGGGGAGTGGTGGGACTGGTCGGAGTCCAAGGTCGCCGTCGAGCGCGCCCTGATGTACGGCGACGTGGTCTGCACCGGCCGGCGCAGCTGGAAGCGGGTCTACGACCTGGCCGAGCGCGCCATCCCCGCCGCCCTCCAGCACGACGCCCTCTCCGACACGGAGTGCGTGCGCCGGCTGGTGGCGCTCGCGGGCCGCTCCCTGGGGGTCGGCACGCGGGAGGACATCGCCGATTACCACCGGCTGAAAAACGCCCAGGTGGACGCCGTGATCGCGGACTCGGGTCTGGTTCCGGTCGAAGTGGAGGGCTGGGGCAGGCGGGCCTGGGCGGACCCGGAGGCTCTGGCCACGGTCCCGCGCGGACGCCACCGCACGACGCTGCTCTCGCCGTTCGACTCGTTGATCTGGGACCGTCCGCGCACCGAGCGCGTCTTCGGCTTCACCCACCGTCTGGAGGCGTACGTCCCCAAGCCCAAGCGCGTCCACGGATACTTCGCGATGCCACTGCTGTCCGGCGGCCGGCTGCTCGGCCGCGTCGACCCGGCCCGCGAGGGCAGCACCCTGGTCGCCCGCCAGATCTCGCTGGAGTCGGCGAAGGCGGTACCCGCGATGGCGAAGGCCCTGTGGGAGGCCGCCTCCTGGGTCGGCTGCACGGAGGTACGGGTGGACCGCACCACCCCCGCCGCACTGCACACACCCCTGCTGGAGGCACTCGGCCACTGACCGGCGCTCGCCCTCCGGCTCCGCCCCCGCCCTCAGCTGCGGCATCGGCGCCAACGCCGGGTTGAGCCTGCGCGTGGGCGTGGGCACGGACCCCCAACGGGTCCCCGCCTCAGCGGATTTCGAGGATCTTCTCCCGCATCGCGTAGACCACGGCTTCCATCCGGGAGTGCAACTGGAGCTTCTCCAGGATGTTGCGCACATGGTTCTTCACGGTGTTCTCCGAGATGAACAGTTCCTTGGCGATGTCCCGGTTGTTCATGCCGGTGGCGACCAGCTTGAGCACTTCCAGCTCGCGGTCGGTGAGCCGGGGCGCGGGCACCAGTCTGCGTTCGTCGGAGCGCTGGATCATTGACTTGAATTCGGTGAGCAGCTTCGACGCCATGGAGGGGCTGATCTGCGACTGCCCGTCGGCCACCGCCCGGATCGCCGTGGACACCTCGTCCGTGGAGATCTCCTTCAGCAGGTATCCCGTGGCCCCCGCCTTGATCGCGTCGTAGAGGTCGGCCTCCTCGTCGCTGATCGTCAGCATGATGATTTTCGCGCTCGGAGCCACCTCCTTGATGGCGGTGCACGCCTCGATCCCGCCCCTCTTGGGCATCCGCACGTCCATCAACACGATGTCCGGCAGCAGATCGGCGGCCTTGTCCACGGCCTCCGCGCCGTCCCCCGCCTCGCCGACGACCTGGATGTCCTCCTCCTGGGCCAGGACGATCTCAAGACCCCGGCGGAAGAGCGCGTGATCATCCACCACGAGCACCCTGATGGGCTCCTTGCGGGACCCGCTCGTGTCCGCGTCCCCGTCCGCGTCGGCCACGCGGCCGACGCCCCGGGCGTAGTCGCCGCCGTGCACCGGACCGAAGCTGTCCGCCATCGTTCCTCCCCCTGAGGCCATGGCCCGAAGTTCATGTGCTGCGCCAACCACAGTCCGCAGAGCACTTCTTGACGTTCGGTGACATGATTCCATGCCCCGGAGCCGGAGCGTTCGCTTCAGGACGCACGTGGCGGTGCCCCCGGAGGCGCGCAGGCTCTCCGGGGGCACCACCGTCAGGTGGTACGGCGCTCGGGGCGCCGTCGTTCAGCGGCTACCCGCCGAGGGCACCGCCGGCCCCGCCGACCTCCGACTCGGCCAGAGGGTCCGTGTCCAGGTGGATGACTCCGTAGTCGTACGCGTGCCGCCGGTAGACGACACTGGGCTGCTTCGTCTCCGCGTCGACGAAGAGGTAGAAGTCGTGCCCGACCAGCTCCATCTCGTAGAGCGCCTGGTCGAGGGACATGGGGGCGGCGACGTGGTTCTTCTCGCGGACCACCAGCGGGCCGTCGCCCTGCACTTCGAGCGAGCCGATCTTCTTGGTGGGGACCGACGCGTCCGACTCGGCGTGGTCCACGGCGAGTTGACCGTCGCCGTCGATGGTCGCCGCGTCGGGTACCGTCGATCCGACTTCTGCCGCGGTCAGCCTGCCGCTGCCGCGACGGGTGTGGCGCTTGTCGTGCTGCTTGCGCAGCCGCGCCTCCAGCTTTCCGGTTGCCAGGTCGAGCGCCGCGTAGGCGTCGCCCGCCGATGCCTCTGCCCGAATGACGGGGCCTCGCCCGTGGACCGTGATCTCCACCCGGTCCGAACGGTCGGCCTGCCGCGGGTTGGGCTCCTTGGACACCTCCACGTCGAGGCTGATCACCTTGCCGTCGAGCTTCTGGATCCTCTCCAGCTTGAGCTTCTCCGCCACGTGCTTGCGGAAACGCTCGGGTACCTCTGTCTTGCGGCCCTTGACGACGATGTCCACGCAGAACTCCGTTCCCGGATTGCTCCGCTCAGTGGCGGAGCGACTCCCTCTTGCACCAGACTCCGGCTCGTCCCGAAGTCTCGGACTTGGCGACTTCACCTCCTCCTCCCCCGTCGGGAAGATCCACACCCCCATTTCGGGGTGCGAGGGAAAACCTGAAGCACGGCAGTGCAATAAGTGAGGCACAGCAACTGCATTTCCTCACTTCCGAACATATCTCGCCCGGACGGGTGTCGGCACCCGCTACCGCCGTATACCTCCGTTCAGGTGGATTATCCCTCTCACCACCTGCAACGATGCAAGTTCCCGTTCAGTTCCAGTTTATTTCGAAAGATTTCGGTGGTGCCGCGACAACCGCGGCGGCGAGACCGGGAAATCCACCCTTCCCGGGCCCCTGTCTCCCGGCTGTACCGGGCCCCGGTCTCCCGCCCGCCCGGGTCACCGGTCTCCCGGTCGCCCCGATCACCCGGGCCGCCTCGACGAGCGAGGCCCCGGTGGTCATCAGGTCGTCCACCAGCACCACCTTGCCGTCGGCCAGCAGCTTCCTGCCACCGGTCACCAGGTCCAGGGCACCGGCCAGGTTCGACAGCCGCTCCCTGGCACCCAGCCCCGTCTGATCACCCACCGCACGCCGCTGCCGCAGCACCGGTGCGACACGCGCCGGCGTACCTCCCCGGCGCAGCTCACCGGCCGCCGCGAGGGCGATCCGCCGTGCGGGGTCGTGCCCCCGGGCGCCGACCGAGCGGCGCGCGGACGGCACAGGCACCAGTACGAGCTCCCGGGTCTCCACTGCCGGATCACCTACCCGCAGGCCCGGCGAATACGCCACCGCAGCCCCAGCGGTCACCGCGCCGCGCACCGCCCGCGCCAACGCGACCCCCAGCGGACGCGCCAGCCCCAGCGCACCCCGCTCCTTGTGCGCGAGCAGCACCGCGCGCGGTGCGTCCTCGTACCGGGCCGCCGCGTACACGGCCGGCAGCCCGGCTGGCTCGGGCATCGGGCGCACCCGTCCCGGCGTCCTCCCGTACAGCTCTCCGGCGCACCGTGCGCACACCCCCGAAGGCTCCCGCGGCCTGCCGCAGCCGCCGCAGGCCATCGGCAGCACCAGACCGGCGAATTCCCGCCACCATCCCCGTAGTTCCCCCATGCCCACCACTGTGCGCGGGAGGCACCGACTCCGCCACCCCTGTGGAAAACACTCAGGACACCCTCCCCTGCCCTGTGGAAAACCAGGAGCCGGGCCGGTTCCGGCAGCGGGGCCGCCCTATCCGGGATAGAACGGCAGCGAGCCCTCGCCCTCCCGGACGACCGTCTTCCAGTTGGCCCCCGGTGGCAGCCGTACGATCCCGTCGTCCTTGGACTGCGCCAGCAGCGGCAGTTGTTCCAGGTCCGAGGCGGCGACCGCGGTGACCTGGTTGGCTCCGGGCAGCAGTCCCTCCGCGGAGGTGGAGCCGTCCGTCTGGACGTACCGCATCTGCTGCACCCCGCCGGCCTCCCGTCCCACCACGACCAGCCGGCTGTGCCCGGCCCAGGAGACGGCCGTCACCTCCTCCATCTTCGGTGCGGCGGCGCGCAGTTCGGCGACCGTGATGTCTGGGTTGTCCGGGGTGCCGCGGCGCTCCACCCGGCCGATCCTGAGCGTGCGGCGGCCCTTGTCGTCCTTCACGAGCAGCGCGATCCGCACCCCGTCCGCCGCCACCCGCAGCGAGTCGACCTGCCCGCCCACGGTGCCCACGATCTTCACTTCCTGCGGCTTGCCCTTGCCGTCCACCATGCGCAGCAGCCGGGGGTTGGCCGCGTCCCGGTCCGCGACCCACAGGTCGCCCCGGCCGTCCCAGCTCGGCGTGGACAGCGGATCCTTCGACTTGGCACTGCTGGTGTAGCGCGTCTCGTACTTGCTGCCGGCCGCGATCGGTGCGACGTACAGGTGGCGCCCGTCCATCGAGACGCCGGCCGCGTGGTTCTCGTCGCGCGAGACCGCAGCCGACCGCAGCCGCGGCTGGGTGCCGCCGAGCGCCCCCGGCACCGCCTGCGCCTCCTCGCGCTCCGCGTTGCTGCGCATCTGCACGAGCCGCTGGTCGCCGTCCAGGAAGTACTGGTAGTCGGGGGCCCGCACGGTGCTCTCGGGCACGTAGCCGCCGGCCTGGTCGCCGCTCAGGACGCACAGCGGGGAGAGGTCGTCGTTCTGTATCTCCACCTGGTCGATCCGCGCGGAGGCCGTCAGGTCCCGCAAGGTGAAGAGCAGTTGGGCCGCCATGTCCCGGCAGCGCTTCGGGGTGACGTTCGCACCCTTGGCGTTGAGCGGCACCTTGAGCGAATTGTGGTCCCCGAAGGTGAGCGTCCTGACGCCGTCCTTGAGCGCGGCGTTGCTGGTGAAGCTCGAATCGACCACCGGGCTCAGCCAGTTGGACGGGCCGTCCATCAGCGCCTTGACCGCCTGCGCCACCGGGTCGAGCCTGGTCTGCGGGTCCGTCCGCTTCCGTACGTACACGGGATCGGCGACGAGCCAGCGCTGCCCGGCGTCGTCGGTGGCCGACTTCGGCCCGAAGTAGTACTTGTTGACGGGGCGGAAGATGCGCTGGAAGTCCGACTCCCCGAGCACCAGCCCCTCCGGCGGCGAGCCGATCCGCCACTCGCCGACGTCCTGCTTGTTGTCCGGGTTCTTCTCTCTGACCAGGTGCAGCGGCTGGTCGTACCGCTTCGCCTCGGCCCGGAAGGAGCTCTGGGCGTCGAGGTACGCGACCTGCTGCCCGGCGAGCGAGAAGGCGGGGGTGCCGCCGTTGTGCTTGGAGGAGGTGTCCTCCCTGGCCGGTGCCACGGCCAGAATCGTGGTGACCGTCCCCGGATGCCAGTCCTTCGAGGCACTCTTGGTCAAGTACTTGCGGGCGGTGTCGAACCCGGGGTCGTCACTGGTCATCGCCTCCAGGAAACCGTCCACGATCTCCTCGGGCCGGGCCCCGGAACGCGGCGGCACGCTGTAGACGCGTACCTGCGAGTCGACCCGCTGCGACGCCTTCACCGAGCGCACCTCGCCCTGGTCGGGCATCGAACCGCAGCCGGCCGCGGCGAGCAGCAGGGCACATGCCCCGAGGGCCGCCGCCCTGCGGACCCGCGCCCGGCCACCGCGCAGGTCCCGGCCACTGCTGCGGCCACTGCTGCCCGGGGCCGGGTCGCTCCAGCGCCCCTCGGTGTCCGGGCCGCTCACCGTGCCGCTGTTCACGCTGCCACCACGCTCAACGCCCACGGGGGGTGTCCTCCCGGTCCCTGTCCTGCGGCCCACGACCGCTGCCGTGCCCGTTCCCACTGCCACTGCCGCTGCCACCGCCGAGCTCGCCGCCGTCGCGTGCGCTGCTGCGGCCGCCGTCGCCTGTGCCCTTGCCGTGTGCGTCACCAGCTCCGGCCGCCCCGTCGCCGTTCTGTTGCGGCTCGTCCCCCGGCCGCCGGGACACCACCCGTGAGCCGCTGCCCGGGAGTGCCGTCGGGTCCGCCGGTACGGCGGTCGCGCGGAGCTGAGGTATCGGACCGGTGCCCCGCTCGCCCCTCGGCTGTACGGGCACGGTGGCCATGCGCGTGTTGCCGCCGCCGTCCGTGCCGTCGGCCGGCGCATCGCTCACGCGCGCGCGTGAGCGTCGTGAGTCCTCCGGCTCCAGCGGTATCGGCGAACCGCGCAACGGCTCGTCGGCCGTACGCGGCAGGGTCAGCCGGAACTGCGAGCCACCACCCGGCTCGCCCCACGCCTGCAGCCATCCACCGTGCAGCCGGGCGTCCTCGACGGCGATCGACAGGCCGAGCCCCGTACCGCCGGTGGTACGCGCGCGTGCCGGGTCCGCCCGCCAGAAGCGGCTGAACACCCGCGTCGCCTCGCCGGGCTTCAGCCCGACCCCGTAGTCCCGTACTGCCACCGCCACGGCGCCGCCGGCCGATCCCAGCCGTACCACCACGTCGCGTCCCTCGCCGTGCTCCACGGCGTTGACCACCAGGTTGCGCAGCACCCGCTCGACCCGCCGGGCGTCCGCCTCCACCACCACGGACTGTTCGTCCCCGACGACCCGGATCACTGTCCCCTTGCGCTCGGCCAGCGGTTCGGCCGCGTCGATCACCCGTCGTACGACCTCGCGCAGATCTATCGGCTCGGCCTCCAGCGCGGCGGCTCCCGCGTCGAACCGGCTGATCTCCAGCAGATCCGCGAGCAGCGACTCGAAACGGTCGATCTGCCCGACCAGCAGCTCCGCGGAACGCTCGGTGACCGGGTCGAAGTCGCTCTTGGCGTCGTGGATGACATCGGCGGCCATCCGCACGGTCGTCAGCGGCGTCCGCAGCTCGTGCGACACGTCGGAGACGAAGCGCCGCTGCATCCGCGACAGGTCCTCCAGCTGCTGGATCTTCAGCTGGAGGTTCTGCGCCATCTTGTTGAAGGCTTCACCGAGCCTGGCGATGTCGTCCTCGCCGGTGACCTTCATCCGCTCCTGGAGGCGCCCCGCGGACAGCCTCTCGGCGACCCCCGCCGCCATCCGTACGGGCGTGACGACCTGGCGCACCACCAGCCAGGCGATGGCCCCGAGCAGGACGACCACGAACAGTCCGGCCGTCGTCAGCGTATTGGTGACGACCTTCAGCGACGCCTCCTCCTGTGCGAGCGGGAAGAGGTAGTAGAGCTGGTAGGGCTGCCCGCTCACGTCGTTGAGCCGCTTGCCCACGATCAGGCCGGGCTCGGACGGCTGGGCGTCGTTGCTGTACACGATCCTTACGTACGTCTGGTAGGCCTCGGCGCCCTTGTCCACCTCGCTGCGCAGCTCCTGCGGCACGCTGGCGAGGGGGTCGACGCCACCGGAGGCGCGGGGGCCCGGCTGGGTCGTCTCCTCGTCCGAGGCGGAGCTCAGCGCGACCACGTTGAAGGCCTTCTGGCCGCCACTGGCCAGCAGTTCCACCAGGTCGGAGCGCCAGTTGGCGGCATTGCGGGCCGCCCTCTTGTCGGCGGTGTCGCCGTCCTGGCCGTCCGGGACGACGGGGGTACTGGCCCGCTCCTGGGCCACCGAGAACCCGCCGCGGGCCTGGTTCTGGGCCGCCTCCATCTTGGAGTTGAGCAGCCCGTTGCGTACGGCACTGATGACGACGAAGCCGAGCAGCAGCACCACACCGAGCGACATCAGCAGGGTCGCCGCGACGACCCGCAGCTGGATGTTGCGCCGCCACAGCCGCACGGCGGGCAGCAGCGGACGCCGCACCAGCCGTACGACCAGGCGCAGCACGGGGCCGCCGGGCGCCCCGTCCTGGAGCAGCCGGCCGCCGTTCAGCAGCCGGCCGATCCTGGACGTACCGCGCTCGGTTCCGGCAGGGCGCTCCGTGGGGCTGCCCGGCTCCCCGGGCCTCGGAGCAGCACTGCCTCGCTTCATGTCAGTTCGGTCCGGCCTTGTAGCCCACGCCGCGCACGGTCACGACGATCTCGGGGCGCTCCGGGTCCTTCTCGACCTTGGAACGCAGTCGCTGGACATGGACATTGACCAGCCGGGTGTCCGCCGCGTGGCGGTACCCCCAGACCTGCTCCAGCAGCACCTCGCGGGTGAACACCTGCCAGGGCTTGCGGGCGAGCGCGACCAGCAGGTCGAACTCCAGCGGGGTCAGTGCGATCGACTGCCCCTCCCGCTTCACCGAATGACCGGCCACATCGATGACCAGGTCACCTATGGCCAGCTGCTCCGGCGCGGGTTCCTCCGACCTCCTCAGCCTCGCCCGGATCCGGGCGACGAGCTCCTTGGGCTTGAACGGCTTGACGATGTAGTCGTCGGCGCCGGATTCCAGTCCGACCACCACATCGACGGTGTCGCTCTTCGCCGTAAGCATCACGATCGGCACCCCGGACTCGGCCCGGATCAGTCGGCAGACTTCGATGCCGTCCCGTCCGGGCAGCATGAGATCCAGCAGCACCAGGTCCGGCTTGGCCTCCCTGAATGCCGCAAGTGCCTTGTCGCCGTCCGCTACGAACGACGGCTCAAAACCTTCTCCACGCAACACAATGCCGAGCATCTCGGCCAGTGCGGTGTCGTCGTCGACGACAAGGACGCGTCCCTTCATTGAGCCATCATCCCATTAGCTCATCGTCAACCGTCGTGACCTGGCACACAGCTCCGCGAGAGCAGGCCCGGTGACCGGCGAAACAGCGCCCTCCTCGGTGACGATCGCGGTCACCAGCTCGGGGGGTGTCACGTCGAACGCGGGGTTGTACGCCTGGGTCCCCAGGGGTGCGACCGGCAGTCCGCCGCCCCCCTCGGCCCCCCTGCCCGGGAGCCCCCCGGTGAATTCGGTCACTTCGAGCCCGGAACGCTGCTCGACCTCGATGGACGCACCGTCCGGGGTGCCGAGATCCACCGTGGTCAGCGGGGCCACCACGACGAAGGGGACGTGGTGGTACTTCGCCAGCACCGCGAGCGGGTAGCTCCCCACCTTGTTCGCCACCGAGCCGTCCGCCGCGATCCGGTCCGCACCGATCAGCACGGCGTCCACCTCGCCCGCCGCGAACAGGGAGCCCGCCGCGTTGTCGGTGAGCAGGGTGTACGCCATCCGGTGGCGCGCCGCCTCGTACGCGGTGAGCCGGGCGCCCTGAAGGAGGGGCCTGGTCTCGTCCACCCACAGCCGCCGCAGCCCGCCCCTGCGGTGCGCCGCAAGGGCCACGGCGAACGCGGTGCCCTCCCCGCCGGAGACCAGCGCCCCGGTGTTGCAGTGGGTCAGGATGCGGTGACTGCCGCCGGGCAGCAGTTCGTCGAGGAGGGCGAGACCGTGCCGGGCCATCGCCGCGCTCGCCTCGGCGTCCGCCCGGTGCAGTTCCCGGGCGGCGTCCAGCGCGGCAGCGGCGGCGCTCTCCTCACCGGCCCCCTTCTCCCGTGCGGCCCGGTACGCCTCGCTCGCCGCCCGCACTCCGTATCCGAGGTTGACCGCGGTGGGCCGCGCCGCCGCCAGCTGGGCCGCCGCCCCCTCGACGTCGAAACCGCGCCGGGCGGCGAGCGCCACCCCGTACGCCCCCGCGATGCCGAGCAGCGGCGCTCCGCGCACCGCGAGCGTCTGTATCGCCTGCACCAGTGCGGGCACGTCCGTACAGACCAGCTCCACCTCTTCCGCCGGCAGCCGGGTCTGGTCGAGGAGCACTAGTACAGGTCCTTCGGGCGGCTCCTCCCATCGCAACGAGGGTCGCGCGGGCGGTTCTGCGCCCACCGTGCTGTGTGCGTCCTGATCGGCCATCCGTCCAGTCTGCCCCGTACCGCCCCGACATTTGAAGGTGCCAAGAGCGACAAGGAGTCCCCGGGGGCAGGTCCACCGGCCGGTGCCCCATGACACGATGGCTGGCAATCAGCCGCCGCAACCGCGGTCGGGCACCGTGAAGGAGCGACGATGAACGACTCTCCGGGCTGGGCCTCGCCCGGATCCGCCCCCTCCGACGGCCGGCCCCCGGAGAACTCCGGGCCTGCCGAGCCCTCCGACCAGGCATCCGCCTCGAAGTGGTCGAAGGAACAGCCGCCCGCGGGCCAGTGGTCCGCGCCGGGGGCCACTCCCCCGCGCAGCCACGCCCAGACCCCGCCCCGCGACGCGGGTCCCGTGCGGCAGCAGGGCGGCTGGGGTGCTCCCGGCCCCGGCGGCTGGGGCGGCCCGCCGCCCGCGGCGAAGCCCGGCGTGATCCCGCTGCGTCCCCTCGGCGTCGGCGACATCCTGGACGGCGCGGTCTCCACCATGCGCGCCCACTGGCGAACGGTGCTGGGCATCACGCTCACCATCGCCGTTCTCATGCAGATCGCCGACGTGGTGATCCAGCGCTACCTGCTGCCCGCACCGGTCACTGTCGACCGGAACGCGGACCCTTCACAAGCTCTGCGCCAGTCGGTCGACGCTCTGCAGAACTCGCTGCTCAGCCTGGGCCCGACCGCTCTGATCACCCTCATCGGCACCCTGTTCACGACCGCGCTGCTCACCATGGTGGTCAGCCGCTCCGTGCTCGGCCGCCCGGTGACGGCCCGCGATGCCTGGCGCGAGGCGAAGCCCCAGCTGGCGAGGCTGCTCGGGCTCAGCCTGCTGCTGGCCCTCGGCGCCGTCGCGATCATGGCCGCGGGTCTGCTGCCGGGCATTCTGATCGGCTCCGCCGCCGGTGCGCTTCTCAGCGCTTTCGGCGGACTCGCCGCGCTCGTGGTGACGACCTGGCTGCTGGTCCGGTTCTCCCTCGCCCCTCCGGCCCTGATGCTGGAGAGGCAGGCCATCGGCCAGGCGCTGCGCCGCTCGGCGAAGCTGGTGCAGGGATCCTGGTGGCGGATCTTCGGCATCACCCTTCTGACGATGGTGCTGACCGTGGTGGTCTCCATGGTCATCGCGCTTTTCTTCTCGGTCATCGCCCTGCTCGTCGACGGTGACGGCCTCGAGGGCATCCTCACCGGTTCCGCCCCCGAGTTCGGCTGGGGCTTCCTGATCATCAGCGGGATCGGCGCGGTGATTGCCGCGTCCATCACGTACCCCATCTCCGCCGGCGTCACGGTCCTCCTCTACATCGACCAGCGCATCCGCCGCGAGGCCCTCGACCTGGACCTCGCCCGCGCCGCAGGCCTCCCGGGGTACGGCACCGAACAGCCCGCCGACCGCACCCCAGGGAGCTGAGGGGGCTGTGACAGTGACGGGGGCCACTGCCACGACCTGGCGACGACTGCGCGGCGACGGAGACATACCCGTGGACACTCCCCGCGTTCCGGCCCGCGAGGCGGCCGAGCGCGAACTGTCCGACCCGAGGTACCACGAGAACGACCCCAACCTCCTCCAGCGCGCCCTCGACAGCTTCTGGGACTGGCTCGGCAGCCTCTTCGACTCCGCCTCCGGGGCCACCCCCGGAGGCATGCTCGGCCTCGTCGTCGTCTCGGTTGTCGTCGTCCTGCTGCTCCTCGGCCTGTGGTGGCGTCTGGGCACTCCCCGCCGCACCCCTGCCGCCTCGGACGCCCTGTTCGACGACCAGCCCCGGAGCGCCGCCGACCACCGCGCCGCCGCCGAGGCGCACGCCTCCGCCCACCGGTGGAACCCCGCCGTGCAGGAACGGATGCGGGCCGTCGTACGCGCCCTCGAAGAACGCACCCTCCTGGACCCGCGCCCCGGCCGCACCGCCGACGAGGCCGCCGCCGAGGCGGGCCGCTCCCTGCCGGGCCACGCCGCCCGCCTGCGCGCCGCCGCCCGCTCCTTCGACGACGTCACCTACGGCAACCGCACCGCCGACGAAACCGCGTACTTCACCCTGCGCGACCTCGACCTCGACCTCCTCGCCACGAAGCCGTCCCTGTCCGGCACTCCCACTCCCGGCGGAGCCTCCCTGTGACCGCCACGGCCGACAGCCCCACCGCGGTCTCCCCCACCCCCGGCCAGGTGTGGCGGAGAGTCCGGGGCATCCTGCTGGTCCTCGGTGTCCTCCTCGTCGCGGGCCTCGTCATCGCCTCCCTCCGGTCCGGCGGCCAGCACGGCTCTCTCGACCCCCGCTCCTACGACCGCAACGGCAGCCGCGCCACAGCCGAACTCCTCAAGGACCGCGGAGTCACCACCCGAGTCGTCACCACCCTCGCCGAGGCCACCGCCGCAGCAGGCCCGGACACCACCCTCCTCGTCACCTCCCCCAACCTCCTCACCCCCTCCCAGCAGCGTCAACTGCGCACCGCCACCGCCACATCCGGCGGCCGGACCGTCCTCGTAGCCGCAGGCCCTCCCTCCGTCACCGCCCTCGCCCCGGGTGTGCGACCCGAAATGCCCAGTGCCCCTGTCGCCGCCCGCGAGCCCCACTGCACACTGCCCGCCGCAATCGCCGCCGGCTCCGTCGACCTGGGCGGCATCCGCTACTCCAGCGCCGCCTCCCACGACGCCTGTTACCCGGCCGACGGCCGCCCTTCCATGCTCCGCCTCACCGCCCCCTCCGGCGGCGACACCGTCCTTCTCGGCTCCCCCGATCTCCTGCACAACGAGCGTCTCGACCAGCAGGGCAACGCCTCACTCGCCCTCCAACTCCTCGGCTCCCGCCCCGAACTGGTCTGGTACCTCCCCTCCCTCACCGACCCGTCCGCAGCCGAAGGCACCAACCCCGGCAACGGCTCCACGGACGCCACCAGCGGATTCCTCTCCCACATCCCGCCCGGCTGGCTCTGGGGAACCCTGCAACTCGCCCTGGCGGCCCTGCTCGCCGCCGTATGGCGTGCCCGCCGCCTCGGCCCCCTGGTGACCGAACGCCTCCCCGTCGCCATCCGCGCCTCGGAGACCACCGAGGGCCGCGCCCGGCTCTATCTCAAGTCCCACGCACGCGATCGGGCCGCCGCCACCCTGCGCTCCGCGTCCCGGGCCCGCTTGTCCTCCCTCCTCGGCGTCCCCAGCGCCCGGGGCGACTCCCCCGACACCCTGCTGCCTGCCGTCTCCAGCCGTCTTCCCGCCACCCCCAGGGACCTCAACTCCCTCCTCTTCGGCCCCATTCCGTCCGATGACGCCGGCCTCATCCGCCTGGCAGACGAACTCGACGCCCTCGAAAGAGAGGTCCGCGCCTCATGAGCGCCCAGCCCGCAGAGACCCCCGCCGAGCCCTCGGCCGAGTCCCCCGACAGCGCCCGCGCCTCACTCGAAGCGCTGCGCTCCGAGATCGCCAAGGCCGTGGTGGGCCAGGACCCGGCGGTCACGGGCCTCGTCGTCGCCCTCCTCTGCCGGGGTCATGTCCTCCTCGAAGGAGTCCCCGGAGTCGCCAAGACCCTTCTGGTCCGGGCACTGGCCGCTTCCCTCGAACTCGACACCAAGCGCGTCCAGTTCACTCCGGACCTGATGCCGAGCGATGTCACCGGGTCCTTGGTCTACGACTCCCGCAGCTCCGAGTTCTCCTTCCAGCCCGGCCCCGTGTTCACCAACCTCCTGCTCGCCGACGAGATCAACCGCACCCCTCCCAAGACCCAGTCCTCCCTCCTTGAGGCAATGGAGGAACGCCAGGTCACCGTCGACGGCGTCCCTCGCCTCCTCCCCGACCCGTTTCTGGTGGCGGCCACCCAGAACCCCGTCGAGTACGAAGGCACCTATCCCCTTCCCGAAGCCCAGCTGGACCGCTTCCTTCTCAAACTCACCGTCCCTCTCCCCGGCCGCCAGGATGAGATCGACGTCCTGACCCGCCACGCGGAAGGCTTCAATCCCCGGGACCTCCAAGCAGCGGGCCTACGCCCCGTCGCCGGCCCCGCAGACCTGGAAGCCGCCCGGTCCGCCGTCGCCAAGACTTCGGTGTCCCCCGAAATCACCGGCTATGTCGTCGATATCTGCCGCGCCACCCGTGAATCCCCCTCACTGACTCTCGGCGTCTCCCCACGAGGCGCCACCGCCCTGCTGTCCACCGCCCGGGCCTGGGCCTGGCTCACCGGCAGGGACTACGTCACCCCCGACGACGTGAAGGCCCTGGCCCTGCCCACGCTCCGCCACCGCATCCAGCTCCGTCCCGAGGCGGAGATGGAAGGAGTCACGGCCGACTCCGTCATTGCCGCCGTCCTCGCCCACGTCCCCGTCCCCCGCTGAGACGGCGATCATGGCCCTCACCGGACGAGCCGCGCTGCTCGCCGCCCTGGGCTCCCTTCCTGTCGGCGTTCTCGCGCCGAGCTGGACGGGAATCCTCGCGGTCAACGCGCCCCTCACACTCGCAATCATGTGCGACTACGCCCTGGCTGCACCAGTGCGAAAGCTCCAATTCACTCGAAGTGGTGACACATCCGTTCGACTCGGTGAAACTGCCTCCGTCTCGCTGACCATCGCCAATCCCACCCCCCGCCGCCTGCGCGCCGACCTTCGCGACGCCTGGCCGCCCAGCAGCTGGCCGACCGGAGCCGACTTCGCGGCCTCTCGTCACAAGGTGACGGTCCCGTCCGGCGAACGCCAGCGTCTCACCACGCAGTTGCAGCCCACCCGCCGCGGCGACCGCCATGCCCAACGTGTCACTGTCCGCTCGTACGGTCCCATGGGCCTGGCCGCCCGTCAGGCCGGCCACCTGGTCCCGTGGGCGGTCCGTGTCCTGCCGCCCTTCACCAGCCGCAAGCACTTGCCGTCGAAGCTGGCCAGGCTCCGCGAGCTCGACGGCCGTACCAGCGTGCTGACACGCGGCGAGGGCACCGAGTTCGACAGCCTCCGCGAGTACGTGCCCGGCGACGACACCCGGTCCATCGACTGGCGTGCAACCGCGCGCCAGAACACGGTCGCCGTACGCACCTGGCGGCCCGAACGGGACCGCCACATCCTGCTGGTCCTGGACACCGGCCGCACTTCCGCGGGCCGCGTGGGTGATGTTCCGCGACTCGACGCCTCCATGGACGCCGCGCTGCTTCTCGCCGCGCTCGCCTCGCGTGCCGGCGACCGCGTCGACCTCCTGGCGTACGACCGCAACACCCGGGCGCAGGTCCAGGGCCGCTCCGCCGGAGAACTCCTGCCGGCGATGGTCAACTCCCTCGCGACGCTCGAGCCCGAGCTGATCGAAACGGATTCCCGTGGCATGGTCTCCGCGGCGCTGAGGAGCGCACCCCGCCGCTCTCTCGTCGTTCTGCTCACCAGCCTCGAATCAGCACCGGTGGAAGAGGGACTTCTTCCCGTACTGCCCCAGCTCACGCAACGCCATACGGTACTGGTGGCCTCCGTCGCCGATCCCCACGTCGCGGAAATGGCTTGTGCCCGCGGGTCGGCACAGGCCGTCTACGAGGCCGCTGCTGGAACCCAGGCACAGGAACAGCGTCGCCGCACGGCCGAGAAACTCCAGCGCAACGGGGTCACCGTCGTGGACGCGACCCCTGACAGTCTCGCTCCTGCCCTGGCCGACGCCTATCTGGCCCTCAAAGCCGCCGGCCGCCTCTGAAACCGGTGCTCCGGATAAGGGCAGCTCTTCCCTTCGCCGGAGTACGGCCGGTAAACGCAGAAGAGCCCCGTACCGGTATCCCCGGTACGGGGCTCTTCGCAATGATTGTTCGGCGGCGTCCTACTCTCCCACAGGGTCCCCCCTGCAG
>NZ_JBHXRV010000076.1:0-28542 GCF_042716745.1 Streptomyces sp. NPDC058663 | reverse complement strand
CACCGTGTGCCCCGGGGGGGGGGGGGCGCCCCCCCCCGGGTCCCCGGCCCCCCGCGCTTCCCCTCCACCCCGCCCCGCTCGCGTGAGCTCCGGCGTCAGCGGGTACCGACCGCGGCACGCACCGCCCGGCGGGCCAGCGCGCAGTCGTCGTGCAGCCGCCGCAGCAGCAGCCGCTGCTCCTCACCGGGGGAGATCCCTGCCGAGGCCGACGCGGAGACCGGCGAAGCCTCACGCATGGTGCGCTGCACCTTCGCCTCGTACGAGCGGACCTCGCGGGTCGTGACGAGCATCAGGTTCACCAGGAAGGCGTCCCGCGCCGCCGGGCCCGCGGCGTGCGCCAGCTGACTGATCTGCCGGCGGGCCACCGGGGAGGTGTCGCCGAGGACCATCCACAGGGTCGCCAGGTCGTACCCCGGCAGATACCAGCCCGCGTGTTCCCAGTCGACCAGCACTGGACCGGCCGGCGACAGGAGAATGTTGGAGAGCAGGGCATCGCCGTGGCAGAACTGCCAGGGAAGGGAGGACCTTCCGATGCCGTGCAGGAGCTTCTGCAGGTCACCCAGGTCCCTGTCGGTGAGCAGGCCCAGCGCGTGGAAGTCCGTGAGCCGCTTGCCGTAGTTGAGGGGCCGGCCGAACATCTCGGCCGGCGGCCGCCAGTGGTTCAGCTTGTCGATCGCGCCGAGGGCGGCCCGGACGTCGGCACGCGGCGGAGCCTCGGCCGGGTGACGCGCCAGGGCCGCCACCCGGCCCGGCATCCGCTCGATCACCAGTGTGCAGTTGTCGGGATCCGCGGCGACCAGCCGCGGGACCCGCACCGGTGGGCGGTGCCGGACGAAGGCGCGATAGGCAGCTATCTCGTGCCTGAACCGCTCGGTCCACTGTTCGGAATGGTCGAGTAAGCACTTGGCGATCGCGGTCGTGCGTCCGCTCTGGCCGACGAGCAGGACCGAGCGTCCGCTGCGTCGCAGTACCTGCACCGGCTGGAACTCCGGGCAGATCCGGTGCACCGACTGGAGCGCCATCCGCAACTGCGCGCCCTGAGGGCCGGACAAGTCGATTCTCCCGCTGAGGGGTGGGGGTCCGGGAGCCGCCGCACGCCGTCCCCGACCGGCGCCCACCGCTGCCGCGGCGTGGTGGGGATCGAGGTACGGGCCGCTGCCCGCCACCAGCGGACGGTGCGGCCGGGGCGGGGCGGACACGGAGGACGATGCTGTGTACATAGCGGTACAGGTCCCTTCGTGCGCCGACGAATTGCGTGGCGCTCCCCGCCCCGGCAACCTGTCCGCACCCTGGGGAGTACGAGCCGGCTGCCGGGCCGGGGTGGCGCTTTCCTACCTGACCACCGGCCGCGGGTGGCACACCATGTGGCGCACCCTGGCGAACCCTGGCGAATAGTCGCACCGCATATCGCGGCGGGTTAGTGTCAAGTCAGCCGAGAACCTGGGGGCTTGACGTGACCGGAGAACCCAACACCCGTCTGAACGACCTGTTCGGCATGACCGGCTGGTCCAAGGGCGAACTCGCCAGAATGGTGAACCGGAAGGCGGCGGCCATGGGCCATCCGCAACTGGCCACCGACACCTCGCGGGTACGACGCTGGATCGACATGGGGGAGTCCCCCCGCGATCCGGTGCCCAGGGTGCTGGAAGCTCTGTTCACCGAGCGGCTCGGCCGTGTCGTGACCATCGAGGACCTCGGGTTCACTCGCACTGGCCGCACGGGACGCCGCCGACTCACGGGAAAGACCGAGAACCCCGACGGCATGCCGTGGACGTCCGAGCAACTGGCCGAGATCCTCTCCGAATTCACGGGAATGGACCTCATGCTCAACCGACGCGGCCTGGTGGGCGCGGGCGCCGCGCTCGCCGCCGGCTCCGCACTGACCAGCGCCATGCACGACTGGCTGCAATCCGACCCCACCCCCGCGGCCCAAGGGCCACGCCTCAACGATCCCCAGTACGTGGAACGCGCGGGGTACGACCTGTACGAAGCGGCCCCCGTCGGGTCGGAGGAGATCGACGCCCTGGAGCGCTCGGTCGACGTCTTCCGTGCCTGGGACGCCTCACGCGGCGGCGGCCTCCAGCGCAAGGCCGTGGTCGGCCAGCTCAACGAGGTGGGCGGCATGCTCGCCTACCCCCAGCCCGCCCACCTGCAGAGGAGGTTGTGGGGAGTCGCCGCCAACCTGGCGGTGCTGGCCGGCTGGATGTCGCACGACGTCGGCCTGGAACCCACCGCCCAGAAGTACTTCCTCATCGCCGCGCACGCGGCCCGCGAGGGCGGCGACCGGCCGCGGGCCGGTGAAGCGCTGTCCCGGGCGGCCCGCCAGATGGTGCACCTCGGCAAGCCCGACGACGCCCTGGACCTGATGAAGCTCGCCAGGACCGGCTCGGGAGAGGAGACCCTGCCGCGCACCCGTGCCATGCTGCACACCATCGAGGCCTGGGCGCAGGCGTCGATGGGGCAGGGGCAGGCGATGCGGCGCACCCTCGGTGAGGCCGAGGAGCTGTTCGTCTCCGACAAGGGCGACGTGAAACCGCCCAGTTGGATGCAGATGTTCGACGAGGCGGATCTGCACGGCATGCAGGCCCTCGCGTTCCGTACGCTCGCCGAGCACGAGCCGGCGGCAGCCGCCATCGCCCAGCGGCACGCCAGGCTGGCCCTTCAGCTTCGCCCGGAAGGACGTGAGCGCTCCAAGCTGTTCGACCACATCTCGATGGCCTCGGCCTGCTTCATCGGCAACGACCCCGACCAGGCCGACCGGTACGCCAGGCTCGCCCTCAACTCCATGGGGGACACCTCCTCGCACCGCACCTGGGACCGGCTGCGCAGCATGTACCGGCTCACTTCGCAGTACGCGGACTACCCGATGATCGAGGACCTGCGCAAGCAACTGGAGCGGGTCATCCCGAAGAAGGCGGGCGGACCGAAAAGCGGACCGAAGAAGGGAGCGGCCGCGGTCTGAACCGGCGGGCGGCCGTACCGGACGGGGCCGCTTACGCGCCGATCCTGGCAATCAGAACGCAGGCGTCGTCCTCGCGCTCCGTCTCGCCGAACTCCTCCAGCACCAGCCGTACGCAGTCGCGTGCGCTGCGGGCGTCGGTCAGCCGAGGGGCGAGGGACAGCAGCCTGCCCAGACTCTCGTGGTCGGTGCTGCTGCGCCGCGACAACCCGTCGGTGTGCAGCAGCAGCAGGTCACCCTGACGGAGCGTCACCTCCGCCTGCTCGTACACCGCACCCGGTGTCGCGCCGAGCAGGATGCCGCGCGGTGCGGCCAGCTGGCGGCCCTCGCCGTTGCGGAAGAGCAACGGGGCCGGGTGTCCGGCCTGCGCCCAGGTGAGGAGGCGGCTCTGGGGGTCGTACCGGCAGCACACGGCACTGCCCGACGCGGGGTCGACGGAGGAGGATTCGAGGAGCTGATTGAGGTGTCCCATCAGTGCGCCCGGGCGTACGCCGGCCAGAGCCATGCCGCGCAGCGCGCCGAGCAGCATCGCCATGGAGGAGGTGGCGGTCACCCCGTGCCCGGTGAGACCGCCGACGGTCAGCAGTGACGAACCGTCGGCCAGTTCCATCGCGTCGTACCAGTCGCCGCCGACCAGCTCGCCGCTGGCCGAGGGGAGGTAGTACGCGGCGAGGTCGAGCGCCCCGCCCGCGGGCAGGGGCGCCGCCCCGCGCCACGACGGCAGAACGGCCTCCTGGAGCTGGACGGCCACCTTGCGCTCTGCCTGGGCGACCCGGCGGGCCTGCTGGAAGGAGTCCTGGTTCTCCCGCACCGCCCGCTGGGTGCGGCGCAGTGCGCTCACGTCCCGCAGCACCGCCCACATCGAGGCCGTGGAGCCGTCGGCGTCGAGTACCGGCTCGCCCATCATGTGCAGCGTGCGGACCTCGCCGTCGTCGGCGCGGACGATCCGGAACTCGCCGTCCAGGGGCTTCCCGTCGACGAGACAGTCCGTGACCATGGCGGTGAGCAGGCCCTGGTCCTCGGGCAGCACCGTCGACGGCAGCTCGTCCAGCGAGAGGGGGCCGCGCGACGGGGCGCGCCCGAAGATCTCGTACAGCTCGTCGGACCAGCTGACCTGGTCGGTGAGCAGGTTCCATTCCGCGCTGCCGACCCGGGAGAGCAAAGCGAGCGGTGCCGGGCCGGGGCGCGGGGCGGGATGCGGCGGTTCGACCGGAAGGGACGGCAGACCGTCCTTGAGCTGCCCCAAGTGGGCGCCCAGATCGTCGAGTTGGTGCACCGCGAGATCGCACAGCGCCCGCTGCCAGCGCACCTCTGCGTCGTCCTCGTCCACGGAGGAGTCCCGGCGGACCGCGTCCATGTCACCGCGCAGCCGACGGGTCTGCGTGATCAGTGCGTCGACCATGCCCCGCTCGGGAGGCTGCGGCGCGGAGCGATCCGCGAACAGGGGGGACGGCATGGCGTACTCCGTTTGCAGGCGCGGCCGGGACGGGCTGTCGTGGCTGTCGGGTCTTCGTGCTGACGCGAGCGCGGGCGGGAGGAAGGCGACCGTTAAGACTCTGGCACAGGCGGCAGGGGCCCGTAAGCGGTTTGGCAACACTCGATCCGGTGGTGCAACTGGCATATGCCATCGGCCCGCCGAGGGTTAGCGCCCCTTGGGCCCCATGCGTCCCGCTCGCCACAGCCGTACGGCTGACAGGCCTGCCGCCGCAACGAGCAGCAGGTCCCTGACGAAGAGGTTGGCGATCGCCACCCAGTCGCCGTCGTCCCTCAACTCCCGGTACAGCAAAGGGAATCCGAGAGTGGTGAAGACGCATGCCGCCAGGATCAGCCAGGTGGCGGGACGCTGCGAGCTTTCCCGCCGGAGCAGACAGACCGCGGCCAGGCCGACCAGCCATACGAGGTACTGCGGGCTGATCACCCGACTCGTCACCACGAACAGCAGTACGGCGGTCAGTGCGGCGTCCGGCAGCAGCCACGGCGCCCGGCGGGTCGAGCGCAGCCGCCAGTACAGCAGCCAGCCGAGGGCGAGCACCGTCAGGCACTGCATCAGCAGCGACACGGATTCCACGTACGGGCCGACGAACTCGTGCGAGCCGTCCTTCGCCTTCCAGGTTCCGCTCCACCCGAAGTGCCGTGCCACGTGGAACGGCAGCGCCCCCACCGACTCGATCTGGATACCGCGTGACTTCTGGGCGGTGAGGAAGGACAGCGCGTGCGGCATCGCCGCGGCGAACCCGGCCAGCAGCACGGCCCCGGCGGCAAGCGCCGACAGCCACGACACCCGGGTGCGGCGGCCCCGTTCGGTGCCCACCAGCAGCAGCGCCGGCCACACCTTGATGAGCGCCCCGAGCGCCACCAGCGCGCCGAAGGCCCTGTCCGCCCAGCGGCGCGAGGATCCCGCGACCGTGAGGGCGGCCACCGCCACCGCCGTCACCTGGAGGTCGAACCTGTTCCACGGCATCGTCGACAGCACGGCCAGCGCCACGGTCCACAGCCACGCCGCGCCCAGGCGGCGGCCGCGCCGTACCGCCAGCCACAGCAACCCGGCCACCACCAGGGCGTCGGCGAGGGCGGCCGTCACGATGAAGGCGAGCCCGTAGTCCAGGGACGGCAGCAGCCCCGGCGCGAGGACCGGCAGGGCCGCCCCCGGCGGATACTGCCAGCTCACGTCCTGCGCCGGGAACGTCCCCGAGGCCAGCACGTCGAACCAGCCCCGGTACACCTTGTCCACGGAAGGGTCGAGCGTGCCGTCCCCGTCGAGCGGCGGCAGCTTCAGCGCGGCGGGCACCAGCCACAGCCGGGTCAGCACCCAGACAACGACCACGGCCCAGGGGCTGCGCGCGAGCCGCGCGGGCGCCGACGGCGATCGCCCTTCGCGGCCGGCGGGGTCGCCGCCGTAGGAGAGACTGGTGCTGGTGCTGGTGCTGGTGCTGGTGCTGGTGCTGGTGCTGGTGCTGCTCGTGCTCGTGCGGGGGCTGGGCATTCCCGCACTCTACGAGGCGCAGAGGACGGGGATATCGCCAGGTCGGAGAGGGGTGGCGCATGTCCGCTCAGGCGTCGGGTACCAGCCGCTCACCCATCCTCCCGTTCGACCGAAGGAGACCCTGATGACCGACCGCCGCCAGGACGGACCGCAGGAGCAGCCGCCGGGCATCCCCCGCGACCTGCCCGACCAGCAGTACTCCCCGTCGGACGACGGGGAGCGGCAGCCGGAGGGGCCGGGCCTGGAGGACGCGGACCCGGACGACAGGTCGGTGGACGAGCCCGCGGACTAGACCGCGGGCGGGGCCCACCCCCTCTCCTCGGCGCGCTTCTTCACGCGCGCCCGTCCCACCCTGTATCCCTCGTCATCCTCACGCCGTCGTCCTGCGGGCGCATTCCTCCACCACCGCCCGCAGGTCGCCGGTCCTGCGCAGCAGCTCGCGCTGCACGTGTGCGCCGTTGCCGCGTGCCAGCAGGGCGTTCAGGTGCTCCTTGACCAGGTCCGCGTCACCGCTCTCGCGCAGTGCCTCCGATACGTGGGAGACCAGGGCCCGAACGACCGTCTCGGCGGGCGCGGGCGTCAGTGTGCGCGGGTCGACCAGATCGCCGCACAGCCCCGAGCGGGCGGCCCGCCACGACGCCAGGCGCAGGAGCCCCACCCCGGTGGTGTCCGGCGGGTCGCCCGCGGCCCATTCGCGCGCCGCGGTCTCCACCAGGGCGCGGACCAGCGCCGCGATCAGGACCGTGTCGTCCGCCTCCAGGCACACGTCGGGCACCCGCACCTCGACGGTGGGGTAGTGCCGGGACAGCCTGGCGTCGAAGTAGATCATCCCCTCGTCCAGCAGGGTGCCGGTGGCGAGCATGCCCTGCACCTGGCGGTGGTAGTTCTCGGCGGTGCCGAACGGTTCGGTGGCACCGGTCGACGGCCACCGCCCCCACACCCGGCTGCGGTAGCTGCTGTACCGGGTGTCCTTCCCCTGCCAGAAGGGTGAGTTGGCGCTCAGGGCCAGCAGCGGGGGCAGCCACGGCCGGATCCGGTCGAGCACCGCGACGCCCTCCTCGTCGGACTCCACCGAGACGTGCACATGGCAGCCGCAGGTCAGCTGTTCCAGCGCGGTGAGACCGAACTCCTCCTCCAGCCTCCGGTAGCGCTCCCCGGCGCTGATGGACGGGTCCACCGGCAGGGGGGAGGTCGCCAGGGCCGCCAGCTCGGCTCCCGCACGGCGCGCCCCGGCAGCGGCCTCACCGCGCCACTTGCGCACCTCGGCGGCCAGCCCCTCGATGGTGTGCCGGGGCCGGGTCGCGATTTCCAGCTGCTCGCGGTGCAGCTCCTTCTCCAGGGTGGATCCGTCGGGCAGTGCGGCCAGCACGACCCCGGACACGGCCCGCGGCTGCCCGCTGCTGTCGACCAGCAGAAGCTCCTCTTCCACTCCCACACTTCGCATGCGGTGACCCTTTCAAAACAGTGATGACGGGGCGAATACGGCGGTGGAGGTACGAGTGCCCTCTTTCTCTACCCAGCTCCTCCGGTCACGCCGCATGTTCACCCCTGTGCAAATATCGGTCGTATGTCGGCACTGAGCGATCTCCTTCCGTCGGAAGCGGTACGACTCGATGTGTTCGCTGCGGACTGGAAGGAGGCACTCCGGGATGCGGGCGAACTTCTCGTCGCCACCGGAACCACCACCGCGCCGTACACCGCGGAAATGATCCGGAACGTGGAGGAGAACGGTCCATACCTCGTGATCGCGCCAGGCTTCGCCCTTGCGCATGCCCGCCCATCGCCCTCCGTACGCAGAACCGGAATGTCCTGGCTGCGGCTGGCCGAGCCGGTGGAGTTCGGGCACGAGACCAATGACCCGGTGCGACTGGTGGTGGCACTGGCGGCCGTGGACTCCGCCGCGCACACCGCCGCGATGGCCGGCCTGGCCCGACTGCTCGCGGACCCGGATACTTCCCGCGCACTGCACGAAGCGTCTACGCCATCGGCACTGCACGCCGTGCTCGCCGGCCAGGGGGAGGTACGTACTCCCGCGCGGGACGCTCCCGCCGGGCCCGCGGTGCACAAGATCCTCACCGTCTGCGGAAACGGCGTCGGCACCAGCCTCTTCCTCAAGAACACCCTGGAACAGGTGCTGGAGCGCTGGAACTGGTCGCGCCACGTCCACGTCGAGGCGACCGACACCCTCTCCGCCAAGGGCAAGGCAGCCGGAGCGGTCGCCCTCCTCACCTCCCGCGAGATCGCCAGGACGCTCGGCGACGTGGGAGTGCCGGTGAAGGTGGTGGAGGACTTCACCAGCACCACGGAGGTCGACGCCGTACTGCGGGACACCTACGACGTCTGATCACGGAGCCCCCAGGCACCTGATCACCCACCGCACGGAGGCCGCACATGGACCGGCTCGCACCCTTCGCGGCATTTCTCGTCAACGAGATCCTCAGCCGGCCCGCCTACCTCATCGGCATCATCACTGCCGTCGGTCTGATCGCCCTGCGCAAGTCCGCGGGCCAGGTCGTCGGCGGCGCCCTCAAGGCGACGCTGGGCTTCCTGCTGATCGGGGCCGGAGCCGGGCTCGTCGTCGGCTCCCTCGCCCCGCTCGGCGAGATGATCCGGGGCGCGACCGGTGCCCACGGGGTGATCCCGACCAATGAAGCCATCGTCGGCATCGCCCAGGAGCAGTACGGAGCCCGGGTCGCCTGGCTGATGATCACCGGATTTGCGGTCAGCCTGCTGCTCGCCCGCTTCACCCCCCTGCGGTACGTCTTCCTGACCGGGCATCACATGCTGTTCATGGCCACCTTGCTGACCATGGTGCTGGCCACGGCGGGTCAGGGCCCGGTGGCCGTGGTCGTCGTCGGCGGCACCCTCCTGGGCATCCTCCTGGTGGCCATGCCCGCTTTCGCCCACCCCTGGACCAAACGGGTCACCGGCAGCGACAGCTTCGCCATCGGCCACTTCGGCACCGCCGGTTACATCGCCGCGGGTGCCGCGGGGCAGCTGGTCGGCAAGCGCAGCCGCAGCACCGAGGAGATGAACCTTCCCGAGGGCCTGCGCTTCCTGCGCGACTCCATGGCCGCCACCGCTCTGTCCATGGTCCTCCTCTACGTCACCCTGTCCGTCGTCCTCCTCGTCAAGGCAGGCAGGGACACTGCCTTCAAGGCCTTCGGCGCCGACGCGGCAGCCGCCACCGACCTGGGCAACTACCTGATGAAGTCCGTGATGCAGGGGCTCCAGTTCGGCATCGCGGTCGCCGTCATCCTCTTCGGTGTCCGCACCATCCTCGCCGAGCTGGTCCCCGCCTTCCAGGGCATCGCGGGCAGGATCGTCCCCGGCGCGGTGCCCTCGCTGGACGCGCCGATCGTCTTCCCGTACGCCCCAAACGCCGTGTTCATCGGGTTCGTCTCCAGCTTCACCGGCGGCCTGATCGGTCTCGGCCTGCTCACCTGGGTCTTCAACCCGGCGTTCGGCCTCGCACTCGTCCTGCCAGGACTGGTCCCGCACTTCTTCACCGGAGGCGCGGCCGGCGTCTACGGCAACGCGACCGGCGGCCGGCGCGGCGCCGTCGTCGGCGCCTTCCTCAACGGGGTGCTGATCACCTTCCTGCCCGCCCTGCTGCTCAAGGTGCTGGGCACCTTCGGTGAGGCCAACACCACCTTCGGCGACACGGACTTCGGCTGGTTCGGCGCCGTCGTCGGCAACGTCGCCAAGGTGGGCGGCGTGGGCGCCGTCGTCCTGATGCCGGCCGTCGGCGCGGTGGTCCTGGGCGCTGCGATCCTGATGCAGAAGCGTGTCGTGGAGAGAGGGTGGGATCCGGGCGCGGGGCGCGACGCCCTCCTGGGGGTGCCGACCGGGCCGGCACCCGCCCCGGCGGACGCCGCCGCGCCCCCCGGGACGTACCCCCGCATCGCCCCGCCCGCCGGAGCACCGGCCCCGCCACCGAGGCCCGGGGCGAAGTGACTACACGGCCCGCCAGAGTGCCGGTACGTTCGGCGGCTCCCAGCCCGGGCCCGAGGTGTGCGCCTGGAGACAGGAGTAGGCGCGTCCGCCGTACGTCACCCGGTCGCCGGCCCGGTAGGCGGTGCCCGCCCACCAGGTGCCGGCCGGCGGCGGTGTGGTCGGCGGGTCGGTGGGGCCGGGATCCTGCGGCACGTTCAGGACGAAGTCGTAACTCCCCTCCCTGACAGGCCCGTTGTCACGCATCGTCATCAGCAGCCGTCGGTCGAAGATGCTGTCGGTCTGGTTGCGCGGCTCGTTCGGGAAGTACAGCTGGGTGGTCAGCACGGGCCGGTTCGGCGCCTGCACCTTCACGTGGAGGTGCCGGGTGCGGCCCGGGTAGAGGCCGGGCACGACAGTGGTCAGAGTGAACGCGCCCCGGGCGTCGGTGAACTGGTGGCCCCGGAAGCGGTACCCCGTGTTGTCGTAGGCACCGTTGACGTCCGCCTGCCAGAAGTCCAGCAGGGCGTTCGCGACCGGACGGCAGGCCAGCCCGAAGACGTACCCGGTGACGGTCAGCCGGGTACCCGGCGCATTGCCGTCGAGGAGCGAGGTGCGCCGCGGCGAGTTCGGCTTGAAGTACGGGCCCTCGGTCTGCGCGGGCGTCGGGTCGTCCCCGTCGTCGCACTCCGGTGTGAGCTCCAGTGGTACGTGGCCCTCGCGGGCGGTCCTGGCCAGTGCGGGTACCCCGATGAGGGCGACCGGAACCGCCGCGCCCACCGCCAGCGCGGCTCTCAGCACGGTCTTGCGGGACGGATGGCGGGGAGTGGGGGAGGAGGGGGTGATCTCCGTGGGCTTGGGCTGGTCCATGGTGGGGACGACTCCAAGTCGGTTCAGGAACAGGGGATTTGAGCGGTGCCCGGGGGTGTCCGGAGTGCTCCCGGCCCGCTCCCCAGTGAACCTAGGCGGACGGCTCCCCGTGTTCGAGGGACGGAACGCGGTAGTCGTGGTGCATTGCACCGCTGCCGCGCCGGAAAGCGCCCGGGCTCAGCCCCGTCTCCCTGCGGAAGAAGCGGCAGAAGTAGGCGGCATCCTCGAACCCCACCCCGGCCGCCACCTGTCGAACCGTCAGATCGGTGCGGGCCAGCAGCCGTTTGGCCTCGTGGGTGCGGACCTGGCGCACCAGCTGCCCGGGAGTGCGCCCGGTCGTCTGCTTCACCGCCTCATTGAGGTACCCCACACTCACCCCGACGGTCGCCGCACAGGTGCGCACCGACCACATTCCGTGATCCGGTTCCGCCAGCAGCCGTACGAATTCCCGGGTCACCAGCGCCGGACGCCCCGCCGGGTCCGGCCGCCGCACCACGGGCCCGGCCAGCCGGGACGCCCGTACCACCAGTACGTGCAGATAGGCCCGCAGGACGGAGGCGAAGCCGGCCTGAGCGGCGCGGTACTCGCGCTCCATGTCGGAGATCAGCCGCGCGAAGGCGGCGGCCTCGTCACCGGTGGGGCTGAACCACGGCCGATCCCCGAGCTGCCGCAGCAGGTCGCGGTCGCCAGGATGGTCGAGGAGGAAGTCGCCGGTGAACAGGATGAGCCGTCCGTGCAGAGCGGTGACCTTGTCCCAGTAGTGCACCTGCCCGGGGATCACAAAGCACAGGTGCGGCGGGCGCAGCTCCCAGCGGGACAGATCGATGACGTGGGCGCCCCGGCCGCCGGTGACGAAGACGATCTCGTAGAAGGTGTGCCGGTGCGGGAACGCAGCTTTCGACAACGGCCCGACGGCATCGAACGACCCTATGGCGAAAGGCAGTTGCTGCGGCGCGGGCACCTCGAGCCGGTGCAGCGGTACGGCGCTCTCCACGGTCTCCATCGGTCCCGCTCCTGATCCCTCGGCACGGCAGTGGTCCGGACCAATGCACGATGCCACGCGGGCGCGGCCGGGGGAACGGGGCGGTCTGCCACCGCCCCCCCCGGACCACCGGCCCGGCAATTCCGACATGCCGTCGCGAATGACCTGGCTCAGCCTGGAAATGCGAGGTACCGCCAGCCACTTTCCGCACGAAGGGCGCACACGACCCATGGGAACCGACGATGCCCCCACCGACGAGGACTTCCCCGAGGACGACGCCGTCCCCATCCGGTCCCGCATCACCCTGCACGTCAACGGGACGGCCCGGTCCCTGACCGTCGACCACCGCGCCACCCTGCTCGACGTGCTGCGCGAGGACCTCGGCCTGACCGGCGCCAAGAAGGGCTGCGACCACGGCCAGTGCGGTGCGTGCACCGTGCTCGTCGACGACCGCCGGGCCAACAGCTGCCTGCTGCCCGCCGTCGCCCAGGACGAGCGCGCCGTCACCACCGTCGAAGGGCTGTCGGGCCCCGGCGGCACGGACCTGCACCCGGTGCAGCAGGCGTTCCTCGACCGGGACGCCTTCCAGTGCGGCTACTGCACACCCGGGCAGATCTGCTCGGCGGTCGGCATGCTCACCGAGGCCGCGGCGGGGCACCCGTCGGCGGTCACCGGGCGCCAGGAGCCGGCCGCTCACCCGAACGGCCCCGCCGCCCTCGACCGGAACGAGATCCGCGAGCGGCTGAGCGGCAACCTCTGCCGCTGCGGCGCCTATCCGAACATCGTCGCCGCCGTGCAGGACGCCCGAACGGCGGCCGTGACACCGGGTTCCGCTCCCACTACGGGGTCCGCCACGACGGACTCCAGCAAGGCGGTCCGATGAAGCCCTTCGGTTACGTACGCCCGCAGAGCGTCGAGGAAGCGGCCCTCGCCCACGCCGGCAGGCCGGGCGCCCGCTACCTCGGCGGCGGCACCAACCTCGTCGACCTGATGAAGCTCGGCGTGGAGAGCCCGGACCTCCTCGTCGACGTGAGCAGGCTGCCGCTGGACACCGTGGAGGAACGCCCCGACGGCTCCCTGCACCTCGGGGCGACCGTCCGCAACAGCGACCTGGCCGCCCACCCCCTCGTCCGCTCCCGCTACCCCGTCCTCTCCCAGGCCCTGCTCGCCGGGGCCTCCGGTCAGCTGCGCAACATCGCGACCACCGGCGGGAACCTCCTCCAGCGCACCCGCTGCGGCTACTTCCAGGACACCTCCAAGCCCTGCAACAAGCGGGAGCCCGGCACCGGCTGCGCCGCCCGCGAGGGCATCCACCGCGACCACGCCGTGCTCGGCCACTCCGCGCAGTGCATCGCCACCCACCCCTCCGACATGGCGGTGGCGCTCGCCGCGCTGGACGCCGTCGTCGAGCTGCGCGGACCCGAAGGCACACGGGCCGTACCGGCCACCGAGTTCCACCGGCTGCCGGGCGAGCGGCCCGACCGCGACACCGTCCTGCGGCACGGCGAACTCATCACCGGAGTCACCCTGCCGTCCGGACCCTCGGCACTGCCCTCCGCCTACCGCAAGGCCCGCGACCGGGCCTCGTACGCCTTCGCCCTCGCGTCGGTCGCGGCCGTCCTCGACGTCCGCGACGGAGCCGTCCAGCATGTGGCCCTCGCCTTCGGCGGAGTCGCCCACCGGCCCTGGCGCGCCCAGCACGCGGAAGCCGCTCTGCGGGGCGGCCCGCCGACCGCGGAACGCATCCACCGCGCACTGGACGCCGAACTCGACCGCGCCGAGCCCCTGCGCGACAACGCGTACAAGGTTCCGCTCGCGCACCGCCTCGCCCACGAAGTGCTCACGGAACTCGCCGCCGGGCAGGCGTGAGCCGCGCTTGCGCCGCCCGCGTGCGAACCGCCGCGCGTGCGAAGGGAGCCGGCCATGTCCCGCGTCCGCGCGCGACACGAGCCGGCCCCGTCCCGCACCCCACCCCTCCGGAAGGACACCCCGCGATGCGCAACCCCCCGACCGCTCTCGGCGCCCCCGCCGAACGCCGGGAGGGCCGGGACAAGGTCACCGGCACCGCCCGCTATGCCGCCGAACACACCCCGCCGGGCTGCGCCTACGCACGGGCCGTCCCCGCGACCGTCGCCCGGGGCCGGATCACCGCCGTCGACGACAGCGCCGCACTGGCGGTGCCCGGCGTCCTCGCCGTACTCACCCCGCGCAACGCGCCCAAGCTGGGCGAGAGCGACGACCCGACGCTGCGACTCCTCCAGGACGACGACGTGCCGCACCGCGGCTGGTACGTCGCCCTGGTCGTCGCCGACACCCCGGAGGCCGCCCGCGAGGCCGCGGACGCGCTGCACATCGCGTACGCCGCCGCACCGCACGACGTCACCCTGCGCACCGACCACCCCGACGCCTACACCCCCGACGACGCGAACGGCGACCATCCCGCCCACCGGGAACGCGGCGACACCGCAGCGGCGTTCGCCGGCTCCTCCCACCAGGTGGACGCCTCGTACACCGTGCCGCCCCTGCACAACCACCCGATGGAGCCGCACGCCACCACCGCCCGCTGGGAGGACGGCCGGCTCACCGTCCACGACTCGAGCCAGGGCGCGAGCACCGTCCGCCAGGTCCTGGCCTCCCTCTTCGAGCTGCCCGAGGAGAACATCACCGTCGTCTCCGAGCACGTCGGAGGCGGCTTCGGGTCCAAGGGCACCCCCCGGCCGCAGGTCGTACTCGCCGCCATGGCGGCCCGGCACGTCGGCCGGCCCGTCAAACTGGCCCTCTCCCGGGGCCAGCTGGCGGCCGTCGTCGGCCACAGGGCGCCCACCCTGCACCGCATCAGGCTCGGCGCGGACGCCGAAGGCACCCTCGTCTCCGTGGACCACGAGGTCCTCACCCACACCTCCCGCGTCAAGGAGTTCGTCGAGCAGGCGGCGGTGCCCGCCCGGGTCATGTACGCCTCCCCGCACAGCCGCACCACCCACCGCGTGGTCGCCCTCGATGTGCCCAGCCCGTCCTGGATGCGGGCCCCGGGGGAGGCGCCCGGCATGTACGTCCTGGAGTCCGCCATGGACGAGCTCGCCGAGGCCACCGGCCTGGACCCGGTGGAACTGCGGGTGTGCAACGAACCGGAACGCGAACCCGACAGCGGCAAGCCGTTCAGCAGCCGCCACCTGGTGGAGTGCCTGCGGGACGGCGCCCGGCGCTTCGGCTGGGCCGACCGGGACCCCAGGCCCGGCACCCGCCGCGAGGGCGCCGTGCTGACCGGTACCGGAGTGGCCGCCGCCACCTACCCGGTGCTGGTCTCCCCGTCACGCGCGTCCGCCAGGGCACTGCCCGACGGCACGTACGTCGTACGGATCAACGCCACCGACATCGGCACCGGAGCGCGCACCGTCCTCGCCCAGGTCGCCGCCGACGCGCTCGCCGTGCCGTTGGAGAGGGTGCGCACCGAGGTCGGCTCCACCGAGCTGCCGAAGGCGCCCCTGGCCGGCGGGTCGTCCGGCACCGCCTCCTGGGGCTGGGCCGTGCACCAGGCCTGCACCTCCCTGGCCGGCCGGCTGGCCGCACATCAGGGGCCGCTGCCGCAGGACGGCATCGAGGAGGCCGCCGACACCGAGGGAACCGCCGACGCGGAGTCGCCGTACGCCCGGCACGCCTTCGGCGCGCACTTCGCCGAGGTGCGGGTCGACACGACGACCGGGGAGGTGCGCGTGAACCGGCTGCTCGGCGTGTACGCGGCCGGGCGCATCCTCAACGCACGGACGGCCAAATCCCAGTTCGTCGGCGGCATGACCATGGGCATCGGCATGGCGCTGACCGAGGGCAGCACCATGGACCCCGCCTTCGGCGACTTCGTCGAGCGCGACCTCGCGGCGTACCACGTCCCCTCGCACGCCGACGTGCCGGACATCGAGGCGCACTGGATCGAGGAGGACGACCCACACCTCAATCCGATGGGCAGCAAGGGCATCGGCGAGATCGGCATCGTCGGCACGGCGGCGGCCATCGGCAACGCCGTCCACCACGCGACCGGCATCCGCTTCCGTGAGCTCCCGCTGACCCCGGACCGGCTGCTGGCGGCCGGACTCCGCCGAGCGGAGGCGTGAAGGACCGGGAGCACGGCCGGGGCGGACACTGACGTGACGGGCAGGGAGTGAGGGAGGCCCAGTGTGACCGCGGCGCCGCGCGGGCAGGTGGAGCCACATGAAACCCGGCGGTGCGGACACCCATCCGCACGGCCGCCCGCTCCGAAGAACCCGAGTGGGCCCCACCCACCAGAAGCGGAGGCGGACATGCGACCCCGAGGGGCGAGCGAGCGGGAAAAGGCCCGGCCGGACCCGGCACCGGAGGGCCGGCCCGGCGCGGAGCCCGGCACAGCGACGGCGGCCGTCCTGCTGCTGCACGGAGGACGCGCCGACGGAGTGGAGCCCCCGCCCGCCCTGAACCTTCCCGGGCGGCGCATGGTCCCCTTCGGCCGGGCCATCGCCCGCACGGCGGGCGGGCGTGCTCTCGCCGTGCGCACCGCCGTCTACCGCCACCGCGGCTGGAACGGCGCCCGCGCCGACCCCGTACCCGACGCCCTGCGCGCCCTGGACGCGCTGACCGACGAGCTCGGACCGGTGCCCGTGGTCCTGGTCGGGCACTCGATGGGCGCCAGGGCCGCCCTCCACGTGGCCGGCCATCCGCAGGTCAGGGCAGTCGTCGGACTCGCCCCCTGGTGCCCGCCCGGCGAGCCGGTCGAGCAGCTCGCGGACCGGGACGTCGTCCTGCTGCACGGCGACCGCGACCGTACGACAAGCCCGCGCGGCACCTGGGAGCTGGCCGCCCGCGCCCGCGCGGCAGGCGCGCGCACCTGCGGGGTGAACGTGGCGGGCGGCGACCACGCGATGCTGCGGAGGCCGGGCACCTGGCACGCGCTCACCGCGACTCTCACCGCGGGACTGCTCGGATTCGCGCCGCTGCCGGCCGCGGTGGACGCGGCGCTGCGGCTGCCCAGGGACGCGGACCCGGCGGCCGGGGTGCTCGACGCCGAGGACTGCCGCTGAGCGTGCCGGTGGGTCGATATGCCGGACGAGCATGCCGGTGCGCCGGACCGCACCCGCCCGGCACGCCCCGGGCCCGCGCGCACGCCCGCCCGGTGCTCCGTCACCCCGGCAGCGGCCTCCGTACCGCCCGCGGGTGCAGCTGCCCGGGCCCGCGCCCGTCCAGCCGCCGGAGCTCCACGTTGAACTGGGCACCCATCAGCAGGGACAGGTTGGCGAACCACACCCAGACGAGGAAGACGACGACCCCCGCCAGCGAGCCGTACAGCCTGCTGTAACTGGCGATGTTCGTCGCGTAGAAGGCGAAGCCGGCCGAGGCCAGCAGCCACAGCCCCGCGGCCAGTACCCCGCCCGGCAGCGCGCGCCGCACGCCCTTCGCGACCTTCGGGCCGGTGTGGAAAAGGATCATGATCAGCAGGGCGACCAAGCAGAGCAGCAACGGCCACTTCAGGCCCGACCACAGCGCCTCACCCACCGACCCCATACCCAGCCAGTCACCGAGTCCGCGCGCCATCGGCCCCGTCAGCACCAGCGCCACCGCGCTCGTCAACAGCAGGAGCAGCAGACAGACGGCGGTCACCACGTTGATGTGCGCCTTGCGCAGCGCCGGCCGGGAGTCCGTCACATGGTGCATGGCGTGCATCGCCCGCCGGAACACCGCCAGATAGCTGGAGGCGGACCACAGCGAGCTGATGGTGCCGGTGACCAGCAGGATCCACAGCGCGGAGGTGCCCTCCACCGCGTGCTCCAGCGTCTCCCGCAGCGCGGCCCCCGACTCGGCGGGAGCGACCGAGGAGATGTCCCGGATCAGGGACTGGGTCGAATCCGGGTTGGCCAGCCCGATCAGAGTGACCGTGACGAGCAGAGCGGGCACCAGCGCCAGGATGGCGTAGTAGGTGAGCGCCGCCGCCCAGTCGGACACGTCGTCGTTCCACACCGAGACGGGTGTGCGCCGCAGCGCGGTGCGGTAGCGGGGCAGGGCGCCGGGAGCGGGGGGCGGGCCGCTACGGTCGGCAGGCGGTGCGGTGGGCTCACTCGGCATGCTGCGTTCTTCCGTGAATCGGTCGGACATTCGGCTTTGCCCCACCTTCTCACCCCGATGTCGCCCTTCTCCCCCCCACGGCTGCCCGCGCTGTCCCGCGATACTCGGGGGAGCCGTCACGGTCACCGTTCCCGCCGCGCCTCGACGCGCAGCGCGAAACCGGTGGCCACCGCGCCGAGCCCCTCCCATATGCCCACTCCGAGGAAACCGGCCGGCGCCCGCCCGGTGAGCACGGCCAGCGTGAAGACGGTGCACGTCAGCAGCCGGAAAGGGACCGTCCAGCGGAAGAATGCCTTCCAGTCCGCCAGTGCGGCCAGTACGTAGTACACGCCCATGTTGACCGCGGCCATCGAGGACGCGGTCAGGAACGTCAGGGTGTGGTCGTCGGCGCCGCGCACGGCGCCGGGCCCGGGAGCGAAACCCATCATCGCGAGCTGGGCGTCCGGCGCGACCAGCCCCACCACACCGAGCGAGGTGGCGAGCAGCCCGAAGACCGCCATGGTCCAGCCGGAGGGGGATTGGGGCAGCCGCACAGAGGTCTTCACAGGGGTCCTTCGCCTACGGATGAAAGATGATCGGCCCCCATAACTACCCTGTGAGCGGACCGCGTTGACGGCCGGGGCTCCCGAAGGTGCACCGGCGGGAGCCGCCCGAACAGGGACGCCCACGAGGAGCCGCGGCAGGCGCGCGAACAACCCGGTGGCGCGCCGTCCGCCCGCATGGTGCAGTGACCGGATGGATCTTGCACGGGTACAGGAACTCTTCGACACCGAGATGCGCCGGGATGCGGCCACGGACCGCCCCGGCAACACGCTGGAGCGCACGGGCGGGGTGGTCCGGCAGACCGGCGGCGCCGACGACTGGAACGGCATCCTCTGGTCCGGCCTCACCGCGGACACCGCCGACGCGGCCATCGCCGCTCAGATACGGCACTACAGCGACCGCGGCCTGCCCTTCGAATGGAAGCTGTACTCCCACGACGAACCCCACGACCTCGGACAGCGGCTCCTCGCGGCGGGCTTCGAGCCGGAGGAACCGGAAGCCCTGATGGTCGCGGAGACCGCCGCCCTGCCCGCCGGGCCCCCACTGCCCGACGGTGTCCGCCTGCTCCCCGTCACCGACAGGGCCGGCGTCGAGCTGCTGGTGCGTGCCCACGAGGCGGCCTTCGGTGAGGACGGCGCCCACCTCGGCGCCCGCGTGCTCGCCCAGCTCACCGAGGCGCCGGAGCGGATTTCGGCCGTCGTGGCCATGGCGGGCGACGAACCGGTCAGCGGCGCCCGCGCCGAGTTCCCGCCGGGCGCCCGGTTCGCCGGCCTGTGGGGCGGCGGCACCACCGCCGCGTGGCGGGGCAAGGGCATCTACCGCGCCCTGGTGGCCCACCGGGCACACCAGGCCGCCGAACGCGGCTACCGCTATCTCCAGGTGGACGCCATGGACACCAGCCGCCCCATCCTGGAACGCCTGGGCTTCGTCCGGCTGACCACCACCACACCGTACAACTACCAGCCCTGACCGCCGGGTTGGCGGGACCGGGCGTGTCCCACCAACCCGCCCAGCAAGGCCGGAGTTCAGCGCGTGGCGAGCGCCGGATCGCTCACGCCGGGCCCGCCGGTCTCCACGTGGCCGGCGTACCTGCGCAGAAAGGTGCTGTCGGTCGCCGACGTCACCGTCAGGTCGTACCAGTGCTTGCCGCCCCGCACGTCCACGGTCCGCACGACCCTCCCGCCCGCCGGAACGGTGAATGAACTGGACTGCCCGCCGTAGGCGTTGACAACGGTAAGACGGCAAGCGGCCGCGGACCCGTTGGTCGCGGTCAGCACCAGCTGACCGCCGTTCGCCACGTCATGACGGACCGTCACTTCAGGTCCCACGGTGGCCGCCGTTCCCCGGAAGGTGCGCAGGAATCCGTTCGGACCGAACACGGAGAGGTCGTAACGTCCCTTCGAATAGGCGGAGTTCCAGGTGTCGGCAATCTCCTTGCCCGCCTCCGCGGTGTACGTCCAGGGACCGTCGGTGCGGTTCGCGGACGTCACGTAGAAACCCGCTCCGGCCGCCTTGCCCGCGCTGAGGGTCAACGTGAACCTGCCGGTCGACGGCGTGGCCGCCCCGTCCACGTACGGTGCGTACCGCAGCGGCCGCGCGGGCCTGGCCCCGGGCTCCTGTTTCGGCAGCGCACCCGCCGCCGGCGGTTTCGGCACATAGCTGTCGTGCCGCTCCTTGTCCGGCGGTGCGTACCGGCCGGTGTCCGGCAGCCTCGCCGGGGCAGGGTCGGCCAGGGAGAAGTCGAAGGCGGAGGTGAGATCGCCGCAGACGGCCCGGCGCCAGGGCGAGATGTTCGGCTCGGTGACCCCGAAGCGCCGTTCCATGAACCGGATGATCGAGGTGTGGTCGAAGGTCTCGGAGCAGACGTAACCGCCCGTGCTCCACGGCGACACCACCAGCATCGGCACCCGCTGGCCCAGTCCATAGTTGCCCGCGCTGTACCTGGCGTTGCCGCCGAAGTGGTCCAGGGAGGTGTCCACGGTGGACAGGCCCTGCGCGGCGGAGGCCGGCGGATAGGGCGGCACGACGTGATCGAAGTAGCCGTCGTTCTCGTCGTAGGTGATGAACAGTGCCGTCCTGGCCCACACTTCGGGGTTGGAGGTGAGGGCGTCCAGCACCTTGGAGATGTACCAAGCGCCGTAGTTGGCAGGCCAGTTCGGGTGCTCGGTGAAGGCCTCGGGGGCGGCGATCCAGGAGATCTGCGGCAGCCTGCCCGCCTTGACGTCGGCGGTGAGGATGTCGAAGAACCCGTCGCCGTTCTTGGCGTCGGTGCCGGTACGCGCCTTCTCGTAGAGCGGGTCACCGGGCTTCGCGTTGCGGTACGCGTGGAAGTAGAGCAGCGAGTTGTCGCCGTAGTTCCCCCGGTAGGCGTCCTCGATCCACCCCCACTTCCCGCCCGCGTCGAGACCGTCCCCGATGTCCTGGTACACCTTCCAGGACACCCCCGCCCTCTCCAGCCGCTCCGGGTACGTCGTCCAGCCGTACCCCGCCTCCTCGTTGCCGAGGACCGGACCGCCGCCCTTGCCGTCGTTGCCCGTGTGCCCGGTGAGCATGTAGTAGCGGTTGGGGTCGGTGGCCCCGATGAAGGAGCAGTGGTACGCGTCGCACACGGTGAACGCGTCCGCGAGCGCGTAGTGGAACGGGATGTCCTCGCGCGTCAGATACGCCATCGTGCCCGCCGACTTCGCGGGAATCCACTGGTCGTACTTCCCGTTGTTGACCGCCCGGTGGCCGCCCGCCCAGTCGTGGTTGAGTCCCGCGATGAACTGCATGCCCAGGTCGGCGGCCTGCGGATGGTACGGCAGCACCTCCTTGGCGCCGTCCCGCTGGTGAAACACCGACTTCAGCCCGTACGGCACCACCGGGCGCGGGTCGCCGAAGCCCCTGACACCCTTCATCGTGCCGAAATAGTGGTCGAAGGACCGGTTCTCCTGCATCAGCACCACGATGTGGTCGATGTCCTGCATGCTCCCGGAGCGCCGGTCGGCGGGAATCGCCGCGGCCCTGCTGATGCTTCCCGACAGCGCGGCGAAACCCGCCGTCGCACCCGAAATCTGAAGGAACCTGCGTCGGTTGAGATCTGGCATGAGTGTGGGGACCCTTGTCGTCGGCGGACACAAGCACGTGCAGTGTTCCAAGAAGGGTGCTGGTGAGGAAGGGGCGGGGAAGTATCAAGGGAGCCCCGAGGGCCCCGCGCACCGACTGTTGGGTGATCAATAACCCTGGAGTCACCGGCAGTTCCACCGTTCCTTGTCCGCCGGGCGCGCCCCCCACGCTCCGTCCGCCGATCACGTCCTCTGCGCCCCGCCCGTCCCCCTCGTCAGCCCCCTGCACGCCCGCCCGCATTCCTCGCAGCCGAAGGAGCGTCACCATGACCACGCCCCCCGAGGTTCCCGACATCCTCTCGCCCGAGTTCGCCGCCGATCCGTACTCCGCCTACCGGCTGATGCGCGAGCACGCCCCGCTGATCCGGCACGACGCCACCCGGAGCTGGATCGTCTCCCGGTACGAGGACGTCGAGCGCGTCTTCAAGGACAGGGCGGCCGAGTTCACCACCGAGAACTACGACTGGCAGATCGAGCCCGTCCACGGCCGCACCATCCTCCAGCTCAGCGGCCGCGAGCACGCGGTGCGCCGCGCCCTGATCGCCCCGGCCTTCCGGGGCAGGGCACTCGAGGAGACCTTCCGCCCGGTCATCGAACGCAACGCCCGCGAGCTGATCGACACCTTCCGCCAGACCGGTGAGGCCGACCTCGTCGACGCGTTCGCGACCCGCTTCCCGGTCAACGTCATCGCCGACATGCTCGGCCTCGACAAGGCCGACCACGCGAAATTCCACGGCTGGTACACCACCGTCGTCGCCTTCCTCGGCAACCTCGCGGGAGACCCGGAGATCGCGGCGGCGGGCGAGCGCACCCGCGTCGAATTCGCCGAGTACCTGCTCCCGGTCATCCAGGAGCGCCGGAACACGCCGGGCGACGACCTGCTGTCCACGCTGTGCGCGGCCGAGGTCGACGGGGTAGGGATGAGCGACGAGGACATCAAGGCGTTCTGCAGCCTGCTGCTCGCCGCGGGAGGCGAGACCACCGACAAGGCGATCGCCTCACTCTTCGCCCACCTCCTCACCCACCCCGAGCAGCTCGCCGCGGTGCGCGAGGACCGGTCACTGATCGACAGGGCCTTCGCGGAGACCCTGCGGCTCACCCCGCCCGTCCACATGATCATGCGCCAGTCAGCGAGCGATGTGCGGGTCAGCGGCGGCACGATCCCCGCCGGCGTCACCGTCACCTGCCTTATCGGTTCCGCCAACCGCGACGAGAAGCGTTACACCGACCCCGACGCCTTCAACCTCTTCCGCGACGACCTCTCCACCACCCACGCCTTCTCCGCCGCCGCCGACCACCTCGCCTTCGCCCTCGGCCGGCACTTCTGCGTCGGCGCGCTGCTCGCCAGGGAGGAAGTGCGGGTCGGCGTCAACCAGCTGCTGGACGTGATGCCGGACGTACGGCTGGCGAGGGGAGCGACGGTCACCGAGCAGGGCGTGTTCACCCGCGGGCCGCAGTCGCTTCCGGTGGTCTTCACGCCCGTACGGTGACGGGCCCGGGCGCGCGGGGGACCATCACCGGCCCACGGGCGCGGCCCCGTGGATCGTTCCTGCTCAGCGGCGGTCTACGCTCAAGCCACCAGAGCGAGGGAGAGCCCGATGAAGATAGTGGTTCCCGGGGGCACGGGGCAGGTCGGAGCGATCCTGAACCGGGCGTTCACCGCGGCCGGTCACGAGGTCGTCGTACTGACCAGGACCCCGTCCCGTCCCGGCTAGCTCGGGTGGGACGGGCGAACCCTCGGTCCGTGGGCCGAAGCGGTGGACGGCAGCGACGTCGTCATCAACCTGGCGGGCCGCAGTGTCAGCTGCCGCTACACCGAGGCCAACATGCGGGCCATGATGGACTCGCGCGTGCACTCCGCCGAGATCGTCGGCGAGGCCATCGCCGCTGCGGTGAAGCCCCCGGCGCTCTGGCTCCAGATGAGCACCGCCACCCTCTACGCCCACCGCTTCGACGCACCCCACGACGAGGCGACCGGTGTCATCGGTGGTGACGAACCCGGCGTACCGGACTACTGGGAGTACAGCGTCCGCATCGCCAGGAACTGGGAGCGTGCCCAGGCGGAGGCCGCCACTCCGCACACCCGCAAGGTGGCCCTGCGGGCCGCCATGGTGATGAGCCCCGACCCGGGCGGCGTCTTCGACGTCCTGCGGCGCATGACACGCCTTGGACTCGGCGGGCCGGTCGCGGGCGGCGCGCAGTACCTCTCCTGGATCCACGACCGGGACGTCGTACGTGCCGTGGAGTTCCTGATCGCCAGGGACGACATCGAGGGCCCGGTCAACCTGGCCGCTCCGCAACCGCTGCCGCACCGCGCGTTCATGCGCACCCTGCGGCATGCGGTGGGCATGCCCCTCGGACTGCCCGCGACGAAGTGGATGGCCGAGGCCGGAGCGTTCGCCCTGCGCACCGACACCGAACTCCTCTTCAAGAGCCGGCGCGTGATCCCCGGCCGGCTCCTGGAGGAGGGGTTCACCTTCGACCACCCGCAGTGGCGGGAAGCGGCCACCGACCTGGTGCGCAGGGCCCGCACCGAGCGCTGAGTCCGGGCGGGGCGGGGTCAGCGCCCGACGGCTGCCTCCCACACCTGCCGGGCCACCACGTCCGGATCACCGTCCCCGCCCACCACCAGGTCGCACGTGTGGCGCACCGGCTCGACGTGCTCCTCGTGCGCGTCGCGCCGGTACAGCAGGTAGTTGCGCAGCAGTACATCGAGCGGGAAGCCGTCGCGCAGGCACTTGCGCCGGATCTTCCGGGCCAGCCGCAGGTCGGCGGGCAGATCGACGAACACGTCGAAGCGTCGGCATCCGTCCGGCGCGGCGGCCTGCCGGGCGAAGAGCCCTTCCACGACGACAGCGGGCGCGGAACCGAGCGCGTCGCGTACGTCGCGGTCGATCCGCGCCAGATCCACCGACCGGGGGTCGCCGACGTCCAGACGCGGCGTGCCTGCCTCATCGGGCACCCACACACCGCGGGCCGGGTCCCGAAAGTAGTAGTCGTCCCCGTGCAGGACCGGCAGGACACCCACCGGCCCCGAACCGGAGCCCGGACCGGAGCTGGGAGCAGGACCCGGAGCCGGACCAGGACCAGGGGTCGGACCCAGACCAGGTGTCGGACCAGGAGTCGGACCCGGACCCGCAGCCGCGAGAGCAGACGCGAGCGTGCTCTTCCCCGCCCCGGACCCGCCAGTAACCGTCACCAACACACCCATGCCCCTCCCATAACCACCACCGACCCTTGCACACCCGACCCGCGCACAACAGAACGGCCCCAATCACCACGGTTCCTATGCGGCGGAGCCACCGTCGCCTTGGGCGCCGGGACCGCCCCCGCCCCACTTCCTCCACCCCAGCCCCCTTGGGCGGCGAGGCCGCCCACACCCCTGTCCCCCAGCCCCCTCGGCCGCCCTGACCCCTACCCCTTACCCCCAGCCCCCTTGGGCGGCGGGGCCGCCCCCCGGGGGCGGGACGGGCGGGCAAGGGGGCGGCCCGCGGCGGAGCCGAACCCTCCGGCCCCGCCCAGCCAGGCGCCCCCACCGCCCGCCCAGCCACCAACTCCGACCCCCAACCCCCACCCCAAACCCCACCTCCCAAGGGACACTTGCCCCATGCCCGCAGCACCCTCCCCACCCCCACCGGACCCCTTCACCCCCGCCTCCGGCGACGGCCCACCACCCCCCGGCCCGCCCGAGCAACGGGCCGCCGCAGTACGGACCGCCTTCGAAGGACTCCGGCAGATCCGCCGCATTGCCCAGGGATCAGAGGCGACCCCCGCTCCCTGGGAGCTGCGCCAGTTCCTCAACGCCGTGGCCCTGGCCCTGGAGGCCGCTCCTCTGGCGCCCTCCGCCACCGACCCCGATGGCACCCGCACCGCCACCGGTTACCGGGTCCGCCCGGGGGACGAGTTCCACACCGCCGCCGTCGAATGGCTCGGGCCGCCCGGCGGCGGAGCGGCCGAGGAGGAACGCGGCCAACTCGCGCGCTGCACCGAGGTGCTGACCTCCCTCGGCTGGGACGCCCTCCTCTACCGGGGCCCGCGCCGCCGCTGGTTCGTAGAGGTACGCCCGCCGCACGGAACCACGTAACCACGTAACCAAGGAGCCCCCCTCGCGCGGACACACGCCGCGACCGCACGCGAAAGGCCCCGGTCACCCCCTCAGGGGCCACCGGGGCCTCTCACCTGTTACACCTCACACCTCACACCTGCGCGCCCCCAGCCCGCGCCGCCGCACCCTCCGGCGCCGCCGGACCGCCCTGCGAGGCCTCGGCCTCCTCCGCGAGCCGCTCCATGCCGCTGGTCGTCTTCAACGGCTTCTCCTTGATGAAGACGACCGCGATCAGGGCCAGTGCCGCGAACGGCGCCGCGATCAGGAAGAGGTCCGCGGTCGCCAGACCGTACGCGTTCTCCACGATTTCGCGGAGCGGCGCGGGCAGCGTGGTCATGTCCGGTACGGAAGCGTCACTGCCGTCGCCGGGCGGCACCGGAATGCCCGCTTCGGTCATACCCCGGTTCATCTCGGTCGCGACCCGGCTGGCCAGCACCGCGCCCAGCGCGCTGGTACCGATCGTGCCGCCCATGCTGCGGAAGAACGACAGCACGGAGGTGGCGGCGCCCAGCTCGGTGGCCGGGACGTCGTTCTGCGCGGCAAGCACCAGGTTCTGCATCAGCATGCCGACGCCGATACCGAGCACGGCCATGTACAGGCTGAGCAGGCCGAAGTGCGTGTCGGCGTGGATCGTCGACAGGAGGGCGAGCCCCGCGGTCATGATGACCGCGCCCGCGACCAGATACCGCTTCCACTTGCCGGTCTTGCTGATGATCTGGCCCGCGACGGTCGAGGACACCAGCAGGCCCAGGATCATCGGCAGGCTCATCAGACCCGCCACCGTCGGCGACTTGCCGAGTGCGATCTGGAAGTACTGCGACAGGAACACGGTGCCGCCGAACATGGCCACACCCACCAGAAGGCTCGCGACCGTGGTGAGGGTGACCGTACGGTTCCGGAAAATGGTGAGCGGAATGATCGGCTCCGGCACGCGTGCCTCGACGAACACCGCAGCGACGAGCAGCAGCACACCACCACCGGTCAGTGCTGCGGTCTGCCAGGAGGCCCAGTCGAACTGGTGACCCGCCAGCGAGGTCCAGATCAGCAGCGCGCAGACACCCGCCACGATCAGGAACGCGCCAAGGAAGTCGATCTTGACTTCACGGCGTACGGTCGGCAGCTTCAGCGTGCGCTGGAGCAGCAGGATCCCGAGCAGCGCGAACGGCACGCCGATGAAGAAGCACCAGCGCCAGCCGAGCCACGAGGTGTCCACCAGCAGGCCACCGATCAGCGGACCGGCCACGGTGCCGACCGCGAAGACGGCACCGAAGATGCCGGCGTACTTGCCGAGCTGGCGGGGCGGGATGATCGCGGCCATCACGACCTGCGCGAGCGCGGTCAGACCACCTGCACCGATCCCCTGCACGACCCGGCTGAAGATCAGCAGCTCCACGTCGTGGGAGAAACCGGCGAGCAGCGAGCCCACCACGAACATCACGAGGGACAGCTGGAGCAGCAGCTTCTTGTTGTAGAGGTCCGAGAGCTTGCCCCACAGCGGGACGGTCGCCGTCATGGCGAGCAGCTCGGAGGTGACGACCCAGGTGTACGAGGACTGGCTCGCGCCGAGGTCGGCGATGATCCGGGGGAGAGCGTTGGCCACGACCGTGCTGGCCAGGATGGCGACGAACATGCCCGCCATCAGCCCGGACATGGCCTGGAGTATCTGCTTGTGATTCATGGAGGTGGGCGCCTCGTCGGGCGCCTCGATTGCACTCAAGGTGTCCTTCTTCGGATGTCGATCCGGGGGATCGGGCAGGAAAACAGAGAAAGCGCGGCAGCCAGGCGTCAGCCGGCCCGGCCGTCAGGTGCGGGCTCAGCTGCGGCCGGGGCGGCGAGTCCGGACGACAGGTGGTCGAAGGCCTCGCCGAAGACCACGGCGAATTCGACGCCCGGCGTCCGCTCGCACCAGTCCTCGATCGAGGTCCGGATCGCTGCGGTGGCGACGGCGGCGACCAGCCGCGGATAGAGACCGACCGGGTCGCCCTCCGCACCCCCGAGCCGTTCGGCGACCGCCTGCGCGAGCTCCCGCTCCTCTGCCAGGTGGGCTCCGATCCCCCGGGCGAGGAGGTGCGGGGAACGCTGGAAGACCTTGGCCCGCAGGCCCCAGACCTCGTGGCGTTCCGCGACGTCGGCCAGCTCCGCGAGAAATGCCTCGCGGAGCACGTCCAGCACGGGGAGCATGGCCGGTGCTTCGCGTACCGCGCGCCTGATCCGCTGACCGACCTCCGCGTCGATCATGAGGAATGCGTCGTCGTGGCTGTCGAAGTAGTTGAAGAACGTCCGCGGCGAGACCCCTGCCGCACTGCTGATCGCCTCGACGGTGACGTTCTCCGCCCCGTGCTCGGCGGCCAGTCGCACCGCGGCGTCCGCGAGTGCTGCCCGAGTGGCCTGCTTCTTGCGCTCACGGAGCCCTGGCGCACCGTCTTTGCTCTTCACATGGTGCACATTACGCAAAAATGCAGACCGTGCAAAATTATATCCACGCGTCGGCCTGGGAGAGGGCGTAGGGCGTAGCGTCGCGAGGTCTGCGGAAACGGGCGGCGGGCGGGGGCGTGAGGCCGGTGGACTGGGGAATGGGATCGCTCGGGTTGACGACCGGTGAGACGGTCCGTATAGTTCTTCGGGTTGTCCTATGTGAGCACCGGTTACGACTGGCCCGGGACGACCATCCACAATGCGGGAAACGACTCAAGACGCGACGCCTGTCGCATTCTTTTGCGTACCCATATTCGTGAATGAGGAAAGCCGACACCCCGATTTGATTCGGGTCGCCGGAATCCGCTAATGTCTCACTCGTCGGAACGGCCCAACGGCCGCAAAGGCAACCCAAGTTCGACTGGGAATCAGGACCGAAAGGTTCTGATAGAGTCGGAAACGCAAGAAAACAAAGAAACACAGAAACACCGAACGAAACGTCCGGAGGAAAGCCCGAGAGGGTGAGTACAAAGGAAGCGTCCGTTCCTTGAGAACTCAACAGCG
>NZ_JBHXRV010000075.1:0-29261 GCF_042716745.1 Streptomyces sp. NPDC058663 | reverse complement strand
TTTTTTTTTACACCCACCCCGCCCGCCGCCGGCTAACCATATTTGTGGGGGGGGCGCCCCCGCCTTGGCCCCCCCCCCCCCCCCACATCCGTACGGAACGCGTCTACCAGCGGTACCAACGGCCCTTGCGGCCACCATGGCCCGCGGGCCTGATGACGAAGCCGAGCAGCCAGACCACCAGCACGATGACGGCGATCCACCACAGGGCCTTGAGAGCGAAACCGGCGCCGAACAGGAGCAGCGCGAGAAGCAGGACGACGAGCAGGGGAACCATAGTTATCAACCTCCGAGCCATCGTGTGCCCCGCCGGTTTCCGGTCATGCTCCGCACAACTGTCTGTTTATGAATTTCTTACGTGGGCATCCGGAGGGGTTTGACCTGCGGCGATGAGCCGCGGGCGCACCGCCCCCTCCCCCGCGGCACAGGAACCGGCCACCCGCGGCACAGGAGCCGGCCCCGCGTCACAGGAACCGGCGGATGGGCTGGACCGCCAGTTCTCGGGCCCGCTGGACGGGAGAGCGTCTCTTCCACCGCCCCTCCCTGATCAGTTCGCTGACCGTCAGGTCTTCGTCGTAGTGCGCGTCCAGCGTCGCGGTGAACTCCGGGTCCAGGACGGCGAGCATGACTTCCTCGTCGTGATCGAGGGAGCGGCGGTCGAAGTTGGTCGAGCCGATCAGCGCGGCGACCCGGTCGACGGTGATGACCTTGGCGTGCATCATCGTCGGCTGGTACTGGTAGATCTTCACCCCGCACGCGGTGAGGTCCTCGTAGAAGTGCTGGCCGGCCAGCTGGCAGACCCGCTTGTCGGTGTACGGCCCGGGCAGCACGATCTCCACCTCGACGCCGCGCCGGGCAGTGGCGCACAGCAGATCGATGAAGTACCTGTCCGGTGCGAAGTAGGCGGTGGCCAGCCGGAAGCGTTCCTCGGCGGACTCCAGCATCACGCGGATCAGGGTCTGCATGTCCTGCCAGCCGAAACTGGCCGAGCCACGCACCACCTGCACGATGGCATCGCCCTGCGGCCGGTGCTCGATGAACCGGTCCCGCTCGTCGAAGAGTTCGTCGTGGCACTCGGCCCAGTTCTGCGCGAACGCCGCGGCGACGCCGTCCACCGCGGGACCACGGACCTGCACGTGGGTGTCCCGCCACTCCTGCGGGTTGCGGGCGTCGCCGCACCACTCCTTCGCGATCCCCACCCCGCCGGTGAAGGCGGTCTCCTCGTCGATGACGAGCACCTTGCGGTGGCAGCGGTGGTTCTGCTTCAGCGGGGAGAGGTACAGCGGCTTGCGGAACCACGCCACCTCCACCCCGGCCCGTTCCATCGCCCGGAGCTGCTCCGCCTCGATCAGCCGGCTGCCGAACCCGTCCAGCAGCAGCCGCACCCGCAGCCCGGCACGGGCGCGCTCGGCGAGGGCCTCGGCGAACTCGCGGGCGATGTCCCCCTTCCAGTACACGAAGGTCATCATGTCGACCGTGTGCTCGGCGGACCGTATCGCCGCCAGCATGGCAGCGAAGATCTCGTCCCCGTTGCGCAGGACCGTCAGCGCGTTGCCCTCGGTCGCGGCGATCCCGATCAGGCGCTCCAGCCGCCGTCGTATTCGCGCGACGCGGTCCTCGGCGGACGGAGTGTCGGGTGCCGCCGCCGCGTGCGGGGTCAGCTCGGCCGGCTCTTGCGTACTGGTCATGCCCTCACCTGGCCGGAACACGACGAGGAAACATCAGGCCGCGGCGCCCGGTCCGGCACGGGCTGAGCGGCCAGGCGACTGTACCCCCAGCCCCGGTCAGGTATGTGGCCGCCGGTACCCGGGCTCGGGCCGAGGGGGCCCGGCGGCCGGACGGCCGGACCCCCTGCGCCCCGTCACTCGCGCGTACGCCGCCGGTGGCTGGTGTCGCACCAGGGATAGCGGCGGCTGCGGCGGCAGGTGCACAGGGCGACCCGGAACCTGTCGGAGCGCACGGTGGAGCCGTCCTCCAGCGTGACCTCGACCGGTCCTTCGACCAGGAAGGGGCCTTCCCGCTGGACCGCGACACGGCAGGGGTCGGCCGCCCGCCCCGGCGGCGGGGACGGGTCCTTTGCGGCGCTCCGCGGCCCGTCAGGGAGTTCGTTCTGCACGGACGACCACCAGCTCTTCCTCGTTCTCGTCGGGCGCGACCAGGCCCCGCGCCCTCAGGTACTCCCGCCTGCCCCGCAGTACCGGGCCGAATCCGACGAAGGCGCGTTCGACCGTGGAGGCCTTGAGTCCGGCCTCGCGCAGGGTGCGCAGCGTCCGCTCCGGGTCGCTCAGCGCGCTGTGCACCATGAGCAGCACCCCGCCCGGGCTCAGCAGGGCGGGAGCCTCCCGGCACATGCGGTCCAGGACGAGCCGGCCGTCGAGTCCGGCGTCCCACGCCCTGGCCTTCCCGCGGGCCGGCAGATCGGGGCGGGAGGAGGGCACGTAGGGCGGATTGTTGAGGATCAGGTCGTACGTCCGGTCCGCGGCCGGGGCCAGCAGGTCGCCGTGGCGCACCCGGACCGGCAGCCCGGCGAGGCGGGCGTTCAGTCGCGCGTTGGCCACGGCGAGCCGGGAGACGTCCACGGCGGTGACGCAGGCCCCCAGCCGGGCTGCGGCGAGCGCCAGCGCCCCGGTGCCGGTGCACACGTCGAGGACCTGGGCACCGGGGGACAGCTGCTCCCGGTACAGAGCGGCGCGCAGGAGCGCGGTGTCGGACTGGGGGGCGTACACCCCCGGCAGCGCGAGGAAGGGTCTGCGGGGACGGCGGTCCACGGCCGGGGTGCTCACCGGGGCTCCCTGCCCGGTGGGCTGGGCGCTTCCCGAGGCACCCAGCAGCCGCCTCACGACGCCGCCCCGGCGGCGGGCTGGGGCTGCGCCAGCGGATCGAGCGGCTCCAGCGGCTCCCGCAGCGACGTCTTGCCCGCGTCCCAGCGCGCCAGCAGGTGTTCACCCAGCCGCTCCTCCAGGAAGTCGGTGGCGTCGATGCCGAACACGATGTCCGCGGCGAGGTGCGGCTCGGCCTCCAGCAGCCCGTCGATCACCTCGTGCCGTACCACCTGTTCGTGCACGGCGTCGGCCTCCACGTGCTCGGCGTAGAAGTGTTCGGCCGCGGGCCCCGCTCCCGTACGGGCCAGGGCCTCGGCGAGCCGGCGGGAGCCGGGCGAGGAGGTGATCTCCACGGCGGCGAAGTGCCCGACGAGTGCGCCGCGCAGGCTGCGGTGCAGGCCGAAGAGGGACATCACGTTGACGGTGGCGAGGATCTGGGCGCAGGCCGCGTCGAGATAGTGCCCGTACGTGGTGTCCAGTTGGAGGTCGCCCATCAGGTCGGCGAACAGGGTGGCGTGCACCCGCTCCGCCCGTCCTCCCCCGTACTCGTCGAACTCGATCGCCGCCATGCCCGCCTTTGCCCGCCCCCACAGCCGGGGCAGCACCCAGGCGTGCGGGTCGGCCTCCTTCAGGTGGTACAGGGAGCGCTGGGCCGCGTACTCGCGCAGCTGCCACAGCTCGCCGTCGTCGCGCAGCCGGTGCGAGACGCCGGTCCCGCGCACCGGCTCGACGAGGAGTTCGGCGAGGGCTTCGTCGACGCCGCGCGGCCGGGTCGCGTCCGCCCGCAGCGCGTCCAGGAACCGGTTCTCCAGCAGTCGCCGCAACGCGAGCAGCTCCGGATCCCATTCGAGGGCGTCGTCCACCCCGGCGAACCCCCGGTAGTGGAGCTCGTAACAGACGTACAGGGCGAGTTGAAGATCGTCGCCGTACGGATCGGCCCGGTCGACGAGGTCGGCGGCGGGCGGCGCGCCTCCTCCCCGGAGCACATCGATCACGGCGGCGGAGAGCGCGCCACGGGGCTGGGGCAGCACGGGTCCTACGAGGTCAGTGGGCATGAAACACGCTGTACCCCGGATCTCGGGGCTGGACACGGTGGGCGGGGCCGTCCGGGTTTGTGGGCCGTTCGGGTACGGGAGGGGCGAAGGGCCTGGGGGTGCCGGGAGGGACGGGGTGAGCACGTCGGCGGCCCGGGGTGAGCACGTCGGGGCCCCGGGGTGAGCGCGTCGGGGCCGAAAGCGGAGGGGAGTGCGTGAACCGGGCCCAGGCGGTCATCCGGTATCTGCGCGACGATCGGAAAACGGACGATCAGGGAACAGCCGATCGGAAAGCAGCAGACCGGGTACAGACGATCAGGCCGGCCGGACGCCCCGCCGCCCCACCGAGCCCCTGGAGGAACCATGGCTGTACGGCACCAGCTCATCCGCCGCCCGCCCCACGCCCTGTGGGAAGTCCTGCGGGACACCTCGCGCTACTGCGAATGGGTGGTCGGCACGCACTCCACTTCGCCGGGCGAGGGCATCTGGCCCATGCCGGGCTCCACCCTGCACTACACCGTCCGTCTCGGCCCCAAGGAATTCGAGGGCTCGACCGTCGTACGGCGTTACGATCCGCCGCACGCACTGGAACTGGAGGCCCGCAGCGGCCCGCTCGGCACCGCCCGCATCGCCCTGGACATCCGCGCGTGGGGCGAGCACACCCTGGTGATCGTGGACGAGCATCCGCTGCGCGGCGTGGGCGGTGCCCTGCACAACGGCGCGGTGGACTTCCTGCTGCAGCAGCGCCACCGCCGCATGCTCGGCAGGCTCGCCACCGTCGTCGAGGAGTCGGCACCGGAGGGCGGCCCCAGCAGGAGCGGCAGCGACCGGAGCGGGGACGCCGTCGATGTCTGAGTCCGACGCCGACGCCGTGGTGATCGGCAGCGGACCCAACGGGCTCGTCGCCGCGAACCTGCTGGCCGACGCCGGGTGGCAGGTCACCGTCCTGGAGGCGCAGGACGAACCCGGTGGCGCGGTGCGCAGCGACCGCGCCGTGCATCCGGACTTCGTCAGCGACACCTTCAGCGCGTTCTACCCGCTGGCTGCCGCCTCCCCCGTCATCGGCGCGCTCGGCCTGGACCGGTACGGCCTGCGCTGGAGCCACGCCCCGCACGTCCTCGCGCACCCGCTGCCCGACGGGCGCTGTGCGGTCCTTGACCGCGACCGGGCGGTGACGGCCCGCAGCCTGGACGGTTTCGCCGCGGGTGACGGGCAGGCCTGGCTGAAGCTGTGCGAGGGCTGGGACCGGGTGGGCGGGCCCGTGCTGGACGCCCTGTTCACTCCGTTCCCGCCGGTGCGCTCCGCGGCCGTCCTCGCCGCCCGGGTACGGGCAGCCGGCGGGCTGCGGTTCGTACGGGAGATGCTGCTTCCGGTGCGGCGGCTGGGCGAGGAGCGGTTCACCGGCGAGGGCGGCAGGCTGCTGCTCGCCGGGAACGCGCTGCACGCGGACCTCGCGCCGGAGGCGGCGGGCAGCGGCGGGTTCGGCTGGATGATGTCGATGCTCGGGCAGAGCCACGGCTTTCCGGTACCGGTCGGAGGTGCGGGTGCGCTCACCGATGCCCTGGTGGCACGGCTGCTGGAGCGCGGCGGAACCGTGCACTGCGGGCGGCGGGTCAGCGAGGTGGTGGTACGCGGCGGCCGGGCGCTGGGCGTACGCACCGCCGACGGGGAAGCGGTGCGCGCCCGGCACGCGGTGCTGGCCGATGTCACCGCCCCGCAGCTCTACGGCGAACTGGTGGACGGCCGCCACCTGCCCTCACGCGTCCACGACGACCTGAAGCGCTTCGCCTGGGACTTCGCGACGTTCAAGGTGGACTGGGCACTCGACGGTCCTGTCCCGTGGACCGCGCCGGAGGCGGCCGGGGCGGGCACCGTGCACCTCGCCGACAGCGTCGACGCGCTGACAAGGTTCGCCGCCCAGCTGGCCACCGGGCAGGTTCCCGACCGCCCGTTCCTGCTGTTCGGCCAGATGACCACCGCGGACGCCTCCCGCTCCCCCGCAGGTACGGAATCGGCCTGGGCCTACACCCACGTACCGCACGACATCCGCGGCGACGCGGGGAACGACCGGATCTCCGGACGCTGGGACAAGGGCGAACAGGAGGCGATGGCCGACCGGATGGAGGAGCAGGCCGAGCGGTACGCGCCCGGCTTCCGCGACCGGATCCGCGCGCGCCGCGTGCTCGCGCCCCCCACCCTCCAGGCCGCGAACGCCAATCTGCACAACGGGGCCATCAACGGCGGCACCGCCTCCCTGCACCAGCAGCTGGTGTTCCGTCCGGTGCCGGGCACCGGACGCCCCGAGACCCCGGTGCGCCACCTCTACCTCGCGTCGGCCTCCGCCCACCCCGGCGGCGGTGTCCACGGCGCGCCGGGCGCCAACGCGGCGCGCGCCGCCCTGCGCGCCAGGGGCCCGCTGCACTCCGCCGCGGTCACGGCCCAGCGGGTGCTGACCCGGCGACGGCGGTGACCTCGCTGCGTACCCCCCGCGGCGGCGCCGGGGCCGCCGGACCGCTCACGACCCGCACACCCGGCCCCGCTGCCCGCAGACCCGGCGCTGCCCGCACACCCGGCCCCGCTGCCCGCAGACCCGGTCGGCGCACCCCCGAGCCCCCAGAAGGAAAGGGACCATGATCGACGAGACCCTCCCCCTCCTCGTGAAGGGTTACGGCTGGCTGCCCGACCTGCGGCGCCGGCACGACGGCGAGGCCCTGTGGACGAGGCTGGCGGGCCGCCGCACCCTCGCCCTGCACGGTACGGACGCGGTGGCCTGGTTCTACGACGAGCGGCACGTCGTACGGCAGGACGCGCTGCCGGGCCCCCTCCTGGACACCCTGTTCGGCCGGGGGGCCGTGCACACCCTGGACGGCCGGGCACACCGCACCCGCAAGGCGATGTTCCAGTCCGTCCTCAAGGACCCCCACGCGGTGCACGCGCTCGCCGGACGCGCGGCTGCGGAGTGGGACCGGGCCGCGGCAGGGTGGGCGGACGAGGACCGGGTGGTGCTGTTCGACGAGTGCGCCGAGGTGCTGACGCGCGCCGTCTGCGCCTGGGCGGGGGTCGCGCTGCCCGACGGAGCGGACGGCGCCGGGCGTACGGCCGGCGACCTGGTCGCGATGGTCGACGGGTTCGCCGCGGCGGGCCCCCGCCACGTGCGGGCCCGCCGCGCCCGCAAACGCCAGGAAGCACGGATCGCCGGCCTCGTGACGGCCGCACGCGCACAGGACCGGGCACCCCAGGCACGCACAGAGGCCCCGGCACCGCAGGACGGGCCCGCCCTCCCCGGCGGGGACTCGTGCGCACTCGCCGCGGTGGCGCGGCACCGCGACGCCGACGGCACCCTGCTCGACCCGCGCACAGCAGCCGTGGAAGTCCTCAACGTGATCCGGCCGACCGTCGCCGTCAGCTGGTTCCTCGCCTTCGCCGCCCACGCCTTGCTGCGCTGGCCCGAGCAGCGCGAACGCCTCGTGAACGGCGGCGCCGACGAGGCGCTCGCCTTCGCCCAGGAGGTGCGCCGCTTCTACCCGTTCGCTCCCTTCGTCGGGGGCCTGGCCACCGGCGGAGCGACGTGGCGGGGCGAGGAGGTACCGGCCGGGACCCTGGTGCTGCTCGACCTGTACGGCCTGAACCACGACGAGAAGCTGTGGCCGGACCCGTACACCTTCGACCCGGGCCGTTTCCTCGGTCACCCGCCCGGCCGCGACACACTCGTCCCGCAGGGCGGCGGCGACCCCGCGGCGGGGCACCGCTGTCCCGGCGAGGACGTGACGCTGGCCCTGCTGAGCACCCTCGTGCCGCGCCTTGCCCGCCTGGAGTTCGACGTCCCCGCCCAGGACCTGACCATCGCGCTCCACCGCGTTCCGGCCCGGCCGCGCAGCGGAGTCGTCCTCGCGAACGTGCGGAACCCGGACGCCGACCGGCCGCTGGGAACGGTACCCACCCGGTGACGGCCGTGCTCACGGTCGCCTGCGGCCAGGCGTCCCGGACCGCGCGAGGTGGGGGCGGCTCCCCCGGCTCGTATCTGAACCAGGGGGGCCTGGCCGGGTCGGCCCCCAGGGCAAGCCACCGCACCCGGCCTGCGCACCGAGTCCCCCGTACGGCCGTTCCCATGCATGCGGGGACCCGCGCCGTGCCGAAGCCGGGAATCGCCGTGTGGAAGCAATGGATCCGGGCACCCGGCTGATCGTGCGACAACGCTCCCGGTGCAGCCGTACGGGCGCAGCGGCCTTGCGGCCGGTGATTCCGTCCCGGCGCCGGGGCACCCCTTTTGCATCGGTGCCCGTACGGATTCCGGTGCGACAACTGACCGACCGACCCGCCCCGGCCGGGCTCCCGTACTGTCCGGCCCAGCTCCGACACGAAGGATCGACGTGGACAACCCCTTCTCCGGCAAAGGTGTACGGAACAACCCGGACGCCACCCCCGACATCCCCGGCCGCCCCGCCCCCGAGCCGCCGCAGCTCGACGAGCCGACGCAGGTGCGCGAGCCGCTGCCGCCCAAGCCGGACCAGCGCGGCCCCGCCACGGTGAGCCCCACCGGCGAGGCCACCGGTGTCGACCAGGAAGTGGTGGCCCAGCGGGACGCCTACCTGACCACCGCGCAGGGCGCCCGGCTGTACGACACCGACCACTCGCTGAAGGCCGGCGAGCGCGGGCCGACGCTGCTCCAGGACCACCACCTCCGCGAGAAGATCACCCACTTCGACCACGAGCGCATCCCGGAGCGCGTCGTGCACGCGCGCGGGGCCGCCGCCCACGGTGTGTTCAAGGCGTACGGAACGGCCGCGAGCGTCACCAAGGCCGCGTTCCTGACGAAGGACGCGGAGACCGAGGTGTTCGTCCGGTTCTCCACCGTCCTGGGCTCCCGCGGCTCCGCCGACACCGTCCGCGACACCCGCGGTTTCGCGACGAAGTTCTACACCGGCGAGGGCACCTTCGACCTGGTCGGGAACAACATCCCGGTGTTCTTCATCCAGGACGCGCTCAAGTTCCCCGACGTCGTGCACGCGGCGAAGCCGCACCCGGACAGGGAGATCCCGCAGGCGCAGAGCGCCCACGACACGTTCTGGGACTTCGTCACCCTGCACACCGAGGCCACCCACCACACCCTGTGGAACATGTCCGACCGGGGCATTCCGCGCTCGTACCGGATGATGGAGGGCTTCGGCGTCCACACCTTCCGCCTGGTGAACGCCGAGGGTGCCACCACACTCGCGAAGTTCCACTGGAAGCCCAAGCTGGGCGTGCACTCCCAGGTGTGGGAGGAGGCACAGATCACCGCGGGCATGGACCCCGACTTCCACCGCCGTGACCTCGCCGACGCCATTGAGGCGGGCGCGTTCCCGCAGTGGGAACTGGGCGTGCAGATCTTCCCGGACAACCCGGAACAGGTCTTCGAGGGCATCGATCTGCTCGACCCGACGAACCTGGTGCCGGAGGAACTGGCGCCCGTGCAGCCCGTCGGTCTGCTCACCCTCAACGCGAACCCGGTCAACTACTTCGCGGAGACCGAGCAGGTCGCCTTCCACCCCGGGCACCTCGTACCGGGCATCGACGTCACCGACGACCCGCTGCTCGCGGGCCGGCTCTTCTCCTACCTGGACACCCAGATCAGCCGGCTCGGCGGCCCCAACTTCGGCCAGCTGCCCATCAACCGCCCGCACGCCCCCGTCAACGACATGCTGCGCGACGGCATGCACCAGACCGCGGTGCACAGCGGGGCCGCGCCGTACAAGCCGAACTCCGTCGACGGCGGCTGCCCGTTCATGGCCGGTGAGGACGTCTCGGCGTACGTCGAGGTCCCGCAGGCGGTGGCGGCGGGCCGCAAGGTGCGCGAGGCACCGGCCACCTTCGCGGACCACTTCAGCCAGCCGCGGCGGTTCTGGCTGAGCATGACGCCGGTGGAGCGCGAGCACATCATCGCCGCGTACACCTTCGAGCTGAACAAGTGCTACGAACAGGCCATCAAGGAAAGGGCGTTGAAGGTCCTCGCCAACATCGACCCGGAGCTGTGCCAGGAGGTGGCGACGGGACTCGGCCTGCCGGCCCCGGAGGCCACCGAACCGCTCGCCTCCGTCGAGCCCAGCCTGGCGCTCTCCCAGATCGGCGGCAGCTGGCCGACGGACGGCCGCATCATCGGGATCGTGGCCGGTGCCGACGGTGACCTCGCGGGCCTGCGGGCCGTACGTCAGGCCGTGCTCGACGCGGACATGGTTCCGCTGGTGATCGCTCCGGCGGGCGGCAAGCTGGACGACGGGCAGGGCGAACCGGTCACCGTGCAGCGGACGTTCGCCACCGCGCGCTCGATCGAGTTCGACGCGATTCTGCTGGCGGGCACGCCGCAGGCCGGCGCGGACGCATTCGGGGCGCGGGACGCCAAGGCCGACGAGCTCTCCACGGTGACGACCGACCCGCGGGTGCTGTTGCTGGTCTCCGAGGCCTACCGGCACGGCAAGGCGATCGGCGGCTGGAGCGGTGCGCTGCCGGTCCTCGAGGCGGCGGGCGTACCGGACCTGGCGCCGGGCGTGGTGCTGGGCGACGAGGGCGCCGATGTGCTGCGGACGATCACCGGGCTGCTGGCGAAGCACCGGGTCTGGGAACGGTTCCCGGCCGGGGCGTGACACGCGGCGTCCGGAGCAGGGCGCCTGACACACGGCGCCCGACACACGTCGACTGCGGACGGCGGGTCACTCCTCCGTACCGGTCGACACATGCGGGGTTCCCACGGGCACGGCTCGTGGGAACCCCGCCGGCGCGTGCGGACGGGTCGCGGGAACCCGGCCGGCGCGCGGGGACGCCTCGTGGGAAGCCCGCCGATGCGCGGGGACGCCTAGTCAGCGCGCTGTAGCGCGGTGACCGGCACCGTTGGACGGGAGGGAGGTCAGCCGCCCTGGCCGGCGCTGCCGATCGGACCGACCGTGACGGGCTGGCCCGCACCGTCCGTGACGGGCAGCGTGCCCGTTCCGGGCCGGGCGAGGGCGACCGACTTGGTCGACCGGCTCGCTGGTGCGCTGTCTCCCGGTCACCGCCCAGCCACTTCGCGAGGATCGAATCCTCGAAGAGGCCGCCGTCACGGCGCTGACCCGCAGCACCTGTGCGCGGTGTTCAACATCACTCCGGTGACCGGACTCAGCTGCACCCGCTTCTTCCACGCCGGCCCCACCGACAGCGACGACGTATCCCGCTGCCGCCTGGAGACATCGTGACCACCCACCACGCTCACCTGCTCGCCGCCATCGTCGAGCTCGGCGGTGAGCTGGAGCTCCCAGCTACCCGTAACGGGCGCTTCAGGGGCACGGTCGTCCCAGAAGGCTGCGCGCTCAGCGACGCCGCCCGCCGCCGACGCGGCGGTCGTCGGCCAGTGCGGTCAGCGGGCCGAATTCGCGGGCAAGCTGGTCCCACGTCAGAACCTCGCCACAGCGGGCCGGGAACTCCTTCGGGTTGAACTCGGGCATGGTCCAAGTGCCATTGCCCCGGTCCCGCAGCCACAGGTCCCCGTCACCGTCGACCACAGTCGGCGGGGCCGGTACGGGCTCGGCCTGCTCGGCATCCCAGGTGACCCGGCCCGGGTGGGAAACGCGGCGCAGCTCGGCGGTGGCCAGCCGCGCGACCGAGTCACGGGTGGACTCCTCGGCGTCCTTGACCGACTCGAGTCGGAATGCGTCGTCAAGTACGGGCAGGGCTGGATTCTTGCTGCGCTTTGAGCTCATACGCTGGCTACCTCCGGTGGGGGGCGTCACATCCGTTATGGCACCCCGTAGAGGAACACGGTATCCGAGGCGGGAGCCGGGCCGTCTACGACCACTGTCCAGGTGGAGGCGCCGGCACACCGGGCGTGGGGCCAGGTGGTGAGCTGGTCCTGGACGTGGGGCAACCCGTGACGGTCAGATAGGGCGGTCCGGGTCGGAGAAGGTGAGGCCGCCGGGGGCGAGCGGACGTCGGGCCCGGGCGGGTGCGGGCTCGGGCTCGGTCTCGCCGGGCGGCTGGCGGAAGTCGGCGCCCTGGGCGATGGGCATCAGCCGGCGCCCACCCGCCTGGGCAGGTACGGGAGCGTCGGAAGCGGGCTCGGAGAAGACAGGCAGCGAGATCGGTCGAGGGTCGGTCATGATCCCCAGTCTCCCAGGTCCGGCCCTGCGGGTAGGGCCAGGCCGCCGCTACCAGCGGTAAGAGTGCTCTGACCCTGGCCGGCAGGGCCAGGCTGAGCCAATGGCACCGGCCGGCGGGTGTACGGGGCCGGGGGCGCCCGGCCGCACGTGTACGGCGCCGTACCGCCTGGCCGCACGTGTACGGCGTCATACCGCCCATCCGCAGGTGTACGGCGCCGGCGCCGGCCTCAGCCGCGCTCCTACAGCATCCCCCCGGTGGCGGAGATGGTCTGGCCGGTGATCCAGCCGGAGTCCGGTCCCGCCAGGAAGGCGACGATGCCCGCGATGTCGTCCCCGGTGCCCAGGCGGCCGAACACGGTGTTGCGGGCGGCGCGTTCCAGGAGCCGAGGCGGCATGGACTGCCGCAGCATCTCGGTGTCGGTGGCGCCCGGGGCCACGCAGTTCACCGTGATGCGGCGCGGTCCGAGTTCCTGGGCCGCCACCGCGGTGAACTGCTCGACCGCGGCCTTGCTGGCGGCGTACACAGCGTTGCCCGGCGTGGGGCGGCGTACCCCGATCGAGGACATGGTGATGACGCGGCCGCCGTCGCGCAGCCGGGTGGAGGCGTGCTGGAGGGCGAGGAAGGTGCCCTTCGTGTTGACGGCCATCACACGGTCGTAGGCCTCCTCGCTCGCCTCCTCGATCCGCGAATGGGGCAGCCATACCGCCGCGTTGGCGACCAGCACGTCGAGGGGGCCCGTCTCCTGTTCCGCCGCCGCGAAGAGTCCGGCGACCGCGGCCGAGTCGGCCAGGTCGGCACGTACCGGATGGGCACCGGTGGCCGCGGCGACCTCCTTGGCCGCTCCCTCGGCCCGGTGGTAGCCGAAGACCACCCGGGCGCCGTCGGTGGTGAGGCGCTCCACGATCGCCCGGCCGATTCCGCGCGAGCCGCCCGTGACCAGCGCCGTACGTCCCGTCAGACTTCCCATCAGACCCCACCCGACTACATTGAGTTGACAAAACGTTGCGTAGAGTAGCATTTCCCGGGGTCAGGCAATCGGCGGAGGAGAAACGCAAGTTGAGCGAGCGACGGATGACCAGGTCGGAGGTCCGGACCGTCCTTATGGACGCGGTACGGGAGTTGCGGCCCGAGTTCGCCGGGTTGCGGCTCACCGGCGACGAGCACCTCAGCGCCGAGCTGGGGCTGGACTCGGTGGCCAGGGTGGAGCTGCTGGTGGTGCTGGAGGAGGAGTTCGGGATCGAGGACGAGGTGGATCCGCGGATCTTCATGACGCCCGCGACCGTCAACGCGCTCGTGGAGCAGCTCGTGGTCACTGAGGACGTCTGCCCGTGAGCGCCGGAGCGGTGACCGTCGCGGCGGCCAGGGGTGGCGAGGGTGCGGCCGTGCACGGCGCCGGGTGCCCGGTGGGCGAGGGGCGGGTGCACCTCGCCGGCGCGCAGGCGGCGGAGCGGTTCTTCGCCGCCGGGGACGACGACCTGTCCCACGCGGAGGGCTGGGACGCCGTCTTCGGCGGACGGTTCGGCCGAGGTGTCCTCAACCTCGACGGCGAGCGGCACCGCTCCTGCCGCCAGGCACTGGTCCCCCTGCTGCGACGGAGCGCGGTGACGGCCCATCAGGACCTCATCAGGGACTCGCTCGCCCGGGCCGTACGGGCGTTGCCGGAGGGCACGCCGGTCGAGCCCGGGGGTACGCCGGTCAAGCCCGGGAGCACGCCGGTCGAGCCCGGGGGCACGCCGGTGGATCTGCACGCCTTCACCCAGCCCCTCGCCTTCACAGTGGCGGCCCGGCTGTTCGCCGGGATGGACGAGGGCGAGGCTGCGGAACTGCGCGCCCTGTTCGGCGAGTTGCGGACGCCCCCCGCCGGGGAACTGGGTACGCCGGGCGGCAACCGCGCCGCCCGGCGGGTGGGTCGCGCACGGCGCCGGGTGCGCGAGCTGCTGCGCGTCGCCGTCGGCCGCCTCGACGACGTGGACGGTCCCGTGCGGCGGCTGCGCGCACTGCCCGATCCGCCGCCCGACGAGCTGATCGGCGAGCACCTCGCCATCCTGATCCTCGCGGGGTACGAGACCACCGGGTACCTCAGCGCTCGCCTGCTGTGGCTGCTGGCCCGCCACCCGCACGAACAGGAGGCGGTACGCGCGGAGGGCGGCGACCCGTCGACCGCGCCGCGCCTGGACGCGGTGTTCCACGAGACGGCGCGGCTGCATCCGCCGCTCGCATGGCTGCCGCGCACGGCACGCAGGGACTTCGACCTGGGGGACACGCGGGTCCCGGCCGGCACCGAGGTCTTCTACTCGGTCACCGACACCCAGCGCGATCCGGAGGTGTTCGCCGATCCGCACACCTTCCGGCCGGAGCGCTTCACGGAACGCCTCTCCGTGGGCGCCACCGGGGGCTCCGCGAGGGGTTCCGGAGGAGAGCGGCACGGCCGTTTCGCGCTGACGCCGTTCGGCGCCGGGCGGCGGATCTGCGTCGGCATCCACCTCGGCACGCTGGAGACGAAGCTGATCGTCTCCGGCCTCGTCCGGGAGTTCCGTCTCACGGCGCCGGACGGCCCCCCGATCGGCGACGTCTCGCACAACGGCTCCACCGTCACCTCCGCCGCGCCGCTCCTGGCCCGGCTCGACCGGATCTCTGGATGACCATGGACACGCTCGACAACCCCACGTGGCCCAACGGCCCCGCACTCGACAGCCCGGCGCGCAACCGCCCCGCGCTCGACCGCCCCGCGCTCGACTCCCCCACGCTCTGCGACGCCCTACGCGCGCTCGGACCCGGGGCGTCGATGACCTATCCGCGCACCGGCGAGCGGCTGGACGCGACCGGCCTGGACACCGCGTCGGAGCGGTTCGCGCACGCGCTGGTGGCAGCGGGCGTACGCCCCGGTGACGTCGTGGGGCTGCTGTCCCCGACGGGTCCTCAGGTGCTGGTCGGCCTGCTGGGGATCGTACGAGCCGGGGCCGCGGCCAGCATGCTCCCGACCACCGCGGGGACGCCCGAGCGGGAGGCCGAGCGGCTGGCCCCGGCGATCGGGGCGGCCGGGATGCGCCACCTGGTGGTGCACCCGGACTGCGCCGACACGGCACGGGTCCTGCACGGCCTGCACCCCGCCCTGACCATGGTGGACACCGAGTCGTCAGCCGGCCCTTCCCCCGCCGGGCGGCTGCCGCGGGTCTCGCCCGAGGACCTCGCGGTGGTCCAGTTCACCTCGGGCAGCACGTCCGCCCCCAAGGGGGTGATGCTCTCGCACGCCACCGTGCTGGCCGGGCTGCGGGCGATCGCCGCCTCCGCGCGGATGAGCGGGGACGACGTGATGGTGACCTGGGTGCCGCACTTCCACGACATGGGGCTGTTCGGCCCGTTGGCCGTCCTCTTCGCGGGCGGCAGCGTGCACGTGATCCCGCCGCTGGACTTCGTAAGGCGCCCCGGCCGGGTCCTGCGGCTGCTGGCCGAGACCGGCGCCACCCTGTTGACCGGGCCTGACTTCTCCTACCAGCGGCTCGCGGCGGCGGCCGCCCGGGAGCCTGCGCCGGAGCTGGACCTGTCGCGCTGGCGGCTCGCCTTCAACGGCGCCGAACCGGTCCGGGCCGCCACCGTCGACGCCTTCCGCACGCAGCTGGCACCCGCGGGGGTCGCCCCGTCGACGATGTACCCGGTGTACGGGATGGCCGAGGCCACCTTGGCCATCACCTTCCCGGCACCGGGCACCGCGCCGCGCGTCGTCCACGTGGACCGCCGGCGGCTCTCGGACGAGGGACTCGCGGTCGAAGTGCCGTCCGACCACCCCAAGGCGAAACCGCTGGTGAGCGTCGGCCGACCGGTCCTGGGCATGGGAATGCGGCTGGTGGATACGGCGGGATCGGTGTGCGGGAAGGGGCAGTTGGGCGAGATCCAGATCTCCGGCCCCGCGGTCACCACCGGCTACTACGGCGACCCGGCGGCCACCGCTGCCGCCTTCGACGGACCCTGGCTGCGCACCGGCGACCTCGGCCTGCAGCTCGACGGCGACCTCTTCGTGACCGGCCGCCGCAAGGAAATGATCGTCGTGAACGGCCAGAACCACTTCCCCGAGGACGCCGAGAGCCTGGCCCGTGACCTGCCCGGTGTGCACCGGGGCCGGTGCGTCGCCTACGCGGACACCGCCGGCGAACGCCTTACCGTCGCGGTGGAGATCGCGCCCGGCGGCGACCCCGACGAGGTGGCCGGCCAGATCCACCGCACCCTCACCGAACGCCTGGGCACGGCTTCCGTCCACGTCCACCCGCTGCGCCCGGGCTGGCTGCCCGTCACCACGAGCGGCAAGTGGCAACGCGGCCTGGTCCGCGACCTGCTGGCGGACGGGGCGGTGGGCGCGCAGCGGTGAGGCCCCGGGGGTACACCCGCCCCGGCCCGGGCAGTGCGCCCGGGGCCGGGGCGGGTCGGATCGGCCCGGCGGGCAGATCCTGACGGGGAAGGTCAGACCCGGCCGAAGAGGTGGTTGCCTCCGGCGTTGGCGTCCTCGCTCAGGAAGAACTCCTCGATCGCCTTGGCCAGTTCGGCCTCGGTGACGTAACCGTCACCGTCGAGGTCGATGCGCTCCATGGCGGCCACGTGGTCCGCGTCGCCCATGCCCAGACCGGTGTGCGCCTTGGCGAGCTCGGCCCCGTCCAGCCGGCCGTCGCCGTTGGTGTCGCACAGGGAGATGATCGCCTTGGCAACGGGCTGGATGTGCTGCCGGTACCCGGCGCCGGTCGCGGCGTCGGCCTTCATCCCGGCGATGTACTCCTCACGGCTGACGGCACCGTCGCCGTCGGTGTCGAGTGCCTCCCGCATGCCCTGCCACAGCGCCTGGTAGGCGTCGCTGAGCGCACGGTACTTGGGCGAGTCGGGCGTCTGGGCGAACTCCTTGCCCATCCGGGAAACGATCAGGTCGAAGTCCTCCTGGCTGATCCTGCCGTCGCCGTTGGTGTCGATCAGGTCGAAGTGCCGGGCGATCTTGCGGGACAAGAGGTCAGTGGCCACGAAGCGTGCTCCTTGCTACGGAAATGGATCACAACGTGACGTAGCGTACACGCTTGACTGCACAGCGGAGTTGGGACGACTCGCACCTCCGCGACCCCAGACCGCACCCAGCCAGGAAACGAGGCCCGGAATGGACGGGATGCCCCCTCGGCGGGCACGCTCCACCGAACCGGCCTTTCCGACGTCACACGGCTGCGCGGCGAAAACGAAGTGACACCACGCCAAGTGGGGCAACCCGAGAGCCAGTTAGGTGCCGCTCGGCGGTCGTTGGAGGTTATCGGCCGGCCTGTGACCACCGCCGACGGGTGACGGGGGCCTTAAGGGTGTTCACGCCGTGCGCTTCTTGAAGAGCACGCCCGTCAGCAGCATTCCGACCGCCAGGATTCCGCCGCACCAGGCCAGTGCCACCCACGGGGTGCCGCCCGTCGGCTGGTTGAGCAGGAGGGTGCGGAGGGATTCGATCACCGGGGTCACCGGCTGGTGTTCGGCGAAGCCGTGCAGCCAGGTCGGCATGGTGTCCAGGGGGACGAAGGCGCTCGACGGGTAGGGCAGGAACATCATGACGAAGGTGTAGCCGTTGGCGGCTTCGGGGGTGCGGGCGAGGAGGCCGGCTGCCGCCGAGACCCAGGAGACGGCGATGATCCAGGCGGTGAGGAGTCCCAGGGCGACGGCCCAGCCCGCCGGGCCTGCCTGCGGCCTGAAGCCGATGGCCAGGGCCACCGCGAGGACGACTGCCGTGGCCAGCAGGTTGCGGGCGACCGAGGCGGCGACATGGCCGGCGAGGAGGGGAAGTCCGCCGATGTCGAGGGCGCGGAAGCGGTCGACGATGCCGGTCTTCAGGTCCTCGGACACCGAGACCGCCGTGGAGGCCGCGCCGAAGCCCGCGCACAGGAGCAGAACGCCCGGCACGACGTAGGTGACGTACGAAGTGCCGGTGTCGATGGCGCCGCCGAAGAAGACCACGAAGGTCAGCATCAGCATCACGGGCAGGACGATCGAGGTGATGAGCGCGTCGACGTTGCGCCGCGAGATGCGCACCGAGCGGGCGGAGAGTACGGCGGTGTGGGTCAGGGCGTCAGACACGGGAGGTCTCCGTCCGGGTGGCCGGGGCGGTGGTGGCCCCGGTGGTCGTCGCGGCCGGGGCGGTCGTGGTGAGGGCGAGGAAGACGTCGTCGAGGGTCGCCGTGTGCAGGGCGAAGGTGGCGATGTCGGTGCCGTCCGGGTCGAGTGCGTCCAGGAGGTGGCGGACGTGGACGGCGGTGCCGTCGGTGGGGATGCCCAGCAGGAGGGCGGCCCGGTCGTGGTGGGCGGCGATGCCGAGTGCGGCGAGGCGGGCGTAGCCGGCCGGGGTGGCGAGGGTGAGGTCGAGCCGGTGGCCGCCCACGTGCGACTTGAGTTCGGCGGCGGTGCCCTCGGCGGCGATGCGGCCGCCGTCGATGAGGGCGATCCGGTCGGCCAGCCGGTCGGCCTCCTCCAGGTACTGGGTGGTGAGGAACACCGTCGTGCCGCGAGCGCGCAACTCCCGCACCATTTCCCAGAGTTCCTGGCGGCTGCGCGGGTCGAGGCCGGTGGTCGGCTCGTCGAGGAAGAGCACCGTGGGGTCGGTGACCAGCGAGGCGGCCAGGTCCAGCCTGCGGCGCATGCCGCCCGAGTAGGTGCGGGCCCGCCGGTCGGCGGCGTCCGCGAGGGAGAAGCGGTTGAGGAGTTCGTCAGCACGTTCCCGGGCCGCGGACCGGCCGAGTCCGGCCAGGCGGCCGGTCATCCGGATGTTCTCGCGCCCGGTCTGCGCCTCGTCGACGGCCGCGAACTGTCCGGTCAGGCTGATCGCCCGGCGGGCGGCGCGGCGTCCCTCCCGGGTGGTGACGTCGTGCCCCGCCACGCGGACGGTGCCGGAGCCGGGGGTGGTGAGCGTGGCGAGAATGCGGATGATGGTCGTTTTGCCCGCGCCGTTGGGGCCGAGGAGCGCGAACACCTGCCCGGCCGGCACGGCGAGATCGATGCCGTGCAGCACGGCGGTCTTTCCGTAGGACTTCGTGAGGCCCGTGGTCAGGACAGTGGTGCCGGGGGGCGGGGTGGGAGTGGTGGCGGGGCCCGCAGCGGAGGCGTTTCCAGGGGCCGGGGCGTGCGAGGTGCCGAGGCCGTGGGGCACCTGGGGCGGGCGGGGCGGGGTGGGCGCAGGGGGCACAGCGAGGCACCTTCCATCTATTGCGTATGGCATACGCTTACTTGCGTAAGGGTTACGCATATCTAGGATGGTGGTCAACCCCCAGAAGAGGAGCGGTGTCGGTGAACGAAGGATCCACGGGGATGCCCGCGAGCCTGGAAGCCCTGTGGGGCCTGCGCGAGCGCCCGGCCAAGGGACCCCGCCCCACCCTGTCGCTCGACCGCATCGTGGAGGCAGCCGTCGCACTCGCGGCCGCCGAGGGCATCGCCTCGGTCTCGATGGGGCGGATCGCGAAGCAGGTGGGGTCCTCGCCGATGTCCCTGTACCGGTACGTCGCCGCCAAGGACGAGCTGTACCCGCTGATGGTCGAGGCCGTGACGCCCGAACCACCCGTCTTCGACGCGGACCTGGGCTGGCGGGAGGGGCTGGCCCTCTGGGCGTTCCTGATCCGGGGCCTCTACCGGGAGCACCTGTGGGTCCTGCGGATTCCGGTCTCCGGGCCGCCCGCCACGCCCCGTCAGGTCCAGTGGATGGAGCGGGCACTCGCCACGCTGGCCACGACCGGGCTGAGCGAGGGCGAGAAGGTGTCGGTGGTCACCCTCGTCACCGGCTTCCTGCGGAACGAGACGATGCTGCTGGCCGACCTCACGGAGACCTACCGCGCTTCCGGCGTGACGGTCGAGGAGTCCCTCGCCCGCTACAGCAGACTGCTGCGCAAGGTCACCGACCCGGAGCGCTTCCCCGCTGTCAGCAGGCTGCTCCACTCACGCGAGATGGAGGCTCCCGACGAGCCCGACTACGACTTCGAGTTCGGCCTGGAACGAATCCTGGACGGGGTCGAGGTACTGGTGCGGCGACGGTCCGGCGGCTGAGTGCGGGATCCCGGCCCGACCCCGCCCGGGACCAGGGCGGCGACGGTCCGGGGGCGCCGAGCACAGATCCGGCCCCCCTGCGTCCCCTACGGAACCCGCATCTTCGCGACGTCTCAACCCCCACCAAAGTGGGGGGTGTTCGGGGCCGAAAGTCCGCCGACCGGGGCCCGGCCAATTCCTACGGTGGTGACCATGAACGATGCGATCGTCCAAGCCGTCGAAGGATTCGTCACTACCCCCTGGGTCTACGTGGTGCTCTTCGCCATCGCCGCCCTCGACGGGTTCTTTCCCGTCGTCCCCAGCGAGACCCTGGTGATCACGCTCGGCGTGTTCGCGGCCTCGGCCGGGGACCCCTCGCTGCCGCTGGTGATACTCGTCGCCGCTCTCGGCGCGTTCACCGGGGACCACATCTCGTACGCGATCGGGGTGAGGTCCGGTAGGAAGATCTTCGCCCGCCTCACCCCGGGCAGCCGCACCCACAAGGCGTACGCACGGGTGGGCACGCTGCTCCAGGAGCGCGGTGGGCTCGTCCTCGTCGTCGCCCGCTACATCCCCGGGGGCCGCACCGCCGCCACGCTGACCACCGGGGCCACCGGTTTCCCGCGCCGTTCCTTCACCCGGTACGACGCGATCGCCGCGAGCACCTGGGCGGTCTACTCCGGCTGCCTCGGCTACCTGGGCGGCGCCGCGTTCGAGGACCAGCCGCTGCTGGGCGTGGCGGTGGGGCTCGGGCTGGCCTTCTCGATCACCCTGCTGCACGAGGGTGTACGCATGGTGCGCGGCCGCGTCGCCCTCCGGAAGGGCCCAGCCGCCACGCGGGCTTGAGCGGTGGAAGCCTGGGCCGGAAGGCTTGAGCAGCGGCGGAAGGCTGAGCCGGACGACCCGGGGCGAGACAGCCTGAGCCGGACGGCCCGAGCCGGGAAGACCCTGGCCGGGAAAGCCCTGACCGGGAGCGCAGGTTCAACCCGGGTGCTCCGCATCGGCCGCACGAGCGCTGCCCGTCGGCCGCGCACATTCGACGCCCGGCCGAACAAGTTCTACGCCCGGCCGCACAGGTACGACGCCCGGCCGTACGGTTGCTGCGCGCCCGACCAGAGCCCGGGCCTCCGCGCCGTGGAGTGCCCGCGAGTACGTCGGCCACCTCTCGACCGTCTCCGCGTACCTGGTGCTGCCGGACCCGGTGCGGGAGCAGGTCCCGCGCCGCGCGTACGGCTTCCCGCACGGCCGGGTCGGCCGCTTCGACGGGCCCGCCGAACGAGGCGAACACCCCGCCCGGCTCCAGCAGCGCGGCCGTGCGCGACCACCGTCCCTCGGGCCGTGTCCAGTGCAGCGCGGCCGCCGCGTAGAGCAGCTGGTACTCCCGGACCCCGTGCCCGGCGAACAACCGGGTGGCCTTGCCGGTCCCCGCACCGATCTCCAGGACGGTGCGCAGCGGTTGGCCCGCGTAGGTCCGTACGGCGTCGTACAGCTCCTCGCCGTACCCCGGCCGGCACCGGACCGACGTGTACCCGAGCCGGCCGTTCCCGCGTGCCTGACGCGCGTGCACGGCCCCGAGGCACTTGAATGACGGACCATGACGACACCACCGCCGCAGTACACGGTCCTGCTGGTTCCCGAACACATCGAAGGGGGCGGCACGGCCACCGCCGAGAACGCGGCCGTGCGCTCGGCCGTGGTCGAGGCGACCGGCGAGACGGGCTCGTCGGGCTATCCCCGCTACGCCGGAAACGGCATGGTCGCCGACATCGACCCGGCCACCCGCACGGTCGAGGCGCTGCTCGTCGACGGACGGGAGCTGGACTACGGACTGTCCGCCCGGGTGGCCCACTGACCGGTTCCGCCTACGGGTGGGCGCATGGCCCGGCCCCTGTCACGAGGTCGGGCCGGCGTCCGCCAGAGTCGCGGGGGCCGGACCCGCGGGCCGGACGGTGATGCCGTACACCGCCCCGGTGGGGGTGGCGGAGAACACCGGCGTGTGCGCGGGCAGCAGGTGTTCGAGCAGGGCGACGGACTCCTTGAGCGCGAATTGCAGGCCGACGCAGGTGCGGGGGCCGAGCCCGAAGGGGTAGTAGGCGCCCTGCTGGGCGGGGCGGCCGCCCGGGGTGGTGAAGCGCCGGGGGTCGAACCTCTCCGGCTCCGGCCACAGTCCGGGGTCCCGGTGCGTGAGGTACGGGCAGACCAGGACGTCGGTGCCGGCCTCGATGGCGAAGCCGTTGACCACGTCGTCCTGGGTGGCGTGACGCGGCAGCAGCCACGCGGACGGGTACAGCCGCAGGGTCTCGTGGACCAGCGCTTGCAGGGCCTGCCGTCGTGCTGCCGAACCTTCGCCGCCGGCCGCAAGAGCCTGTTCGCGGGCGGCGGGATTCCAGTCGAGGAGCAGATACAGCCAGGTCAGCGTGGTAGCGGTGGTCTCGTGTCCGGCGGCGAGCAGCGTGACGAACTCGTCGCGGATCAACCGGTCGGTGTACTCCGGGTGTGCGGCGGCGGCATCGGTCAGTACATGCAGCAGGCCAGGGCCTTCGGGGCCCGCGGTACCGCTGCGGGCGGCCTCGATGGCGCGGTGGGCCAGCGCGTCGATCCGGTCGAGCTCGGCGGCCACCGCGTCCCGGGCGCGGGTGGCGTCGGCGGGCAGCGAGGGCAGCACCTCCGCCACGGCGTTCACCGCCGTCAGCTCCTGTGCGGTCCGCTTGTCGAGCGGATGGCCGGTCAGGGCCCGCCAGATGGCGTCCAGGGCGTAGTGGCGCATCTCGTCACCGACGTCGAAGGTCTGCCCGCTGCGGGCGTACTCCTGCCAGCGCGCGGCCGTGGCGCGGGCGGCGGCGGTGATCCGGTGTTCGTAGCGGCGCATTCCGGTGCCGGTGAACTGGGACTGGAGCAAGCGGCGTTGCCGCTTCCACTCCTCGCCGGTGGCCGCGAGAACGCCGTCGCCGACCAGGAGGCGGGCCCGGTGGGAACGTTTGGTGTAGCGGTCCGGGTGCTGGGCCAGGACGTGCTGGACCGCCTGCGGGTCGGTCACCAGGACGGTGGGGGCCGGACCGGTGCGGAACGCGGCGACACCACCGCACTGCTCGCGCACCTGTGCCAGCAGCTCGACCAGCTCGCCACCGCCGGCCTGCCAGCGTGCGAGGAGGTCCGGCCCTGCCTCGGGGACAGGGCGGAGGGCCGTGTCCGGGTTCCGCCGGGCCGCGTCGGCCGTTTCGGTGTCCATGGGTACGCCTCCAGGTGGGCCGCCGACCCTGGGCCGCCGACCATTCGCGGTATCTCCCAGCTCCCGCACCGGGCACTGTCACCACGGAATGTACGGGCTCCCGCACGGCCGGTGAAACCTCTGCCCTGCCGCGGGTGCCCACGGTGGACGCCCTCGCCACTGACCGCAACCCCTCCGCCGGTGACCACCGTGGGCACCCCCCTCTGGCCTCGACCCGGCCGCAGACGACCGCAGTCGGTGCCCCCGCCGCCGTCCGCCGATCTTCCCGCTGGCCCCGGCCGGGTGCCGCTCGATGCCCCGGGTTCACCGCGCCCTCGTCCGCGGGCCATCCGGATCTCATCCCCAGCCGTGATCATCGGCGCATGACCTCCACCTCCCGGGCCGCGCGCCCGGCCGCCGTCGGTTCGGTGCTCGCCCTCGCCGTCTCCGCCGCCCTCCTGTCCCCCGCTTCCCCCGCGCACGCCGCGGCCAACGCCGTCCCCTCCTACGAGGTGAAGATCAACCTCACGGCGGCGGCGCTCGACTCGTCCCGTGCGCCGAGTGCGGCGGTCCGGTCGGCCTTCGGCATCACCGGCTCCGCCAAGGCCCGTTCGTACAGCTACTACGACACCGACGACCGGGCGCTCGACGCCGAGGGGTGGAGCGTGCGCCTGCGCCACAAGGACGGCTCGTCGTTCGAGGAGACGTACAAGAAGCGGTTCCCCATCACGGACGGCAATATCGATGCCGCCCTGAACACCGCAAACGCGGCCGGCTTCAGCAGCGCCGACACCACGTACAAGGCCGAGGTCGACTGGGGTTACGGCAAGCAGACCCTCAGCTTCTCCCACGAGAAGAAGCGCAGCGCGTCGAACTACCCCGGCACCACCCTGCCCTCCAGCGAGACCGGGCAGAACTGGCTGGTCAACGACGTTCCCGGCAAGCTGAAGGACTGGAAGTCCGGCGGCTGGGGCGCGAGCACGCTCGGGTCCTCGCGGGCCCACGGTCCGGTGACCGCGAAGGTGTACGGCGGTGCCTGGGGCGCCTCCGACGACGCGAGCATCGAGGTGCTGCCGGTCGTCGCGGCCTCAGGTACAGGGACGGAGTACGTCGTCGAGCTGTCGTTCAAGACGGACTCGCGCACCGACGCGGCCGAGCTGCACCAGCAGGCCGTCGCGGTCGCCGACGCCAAGGGGTGGCTGTACCGGGGCGACATCCTCAAGACGCAACTGATCCTCGACCGCTACTGACCGCCGGGGCACGGGGCGGCAGGGCGGGCCGCCTCCGGCGTCGCGCATTCGTGCGTTCACCGGCGACTCGCCCTGCCGTCATGTACGAGTCGTCCCGTGTTGTGCGGGGGTGCGGATCATGGGCGCGCAGCCATGGGAGCCCACCATGTGCTCAGTACGAGGGAGTTCAGATGAATCCGCGTCTCCTGCGCCGGCCCGCCGCCGTGGTGCTGCCGCTGTCGACCGTGCTCGCGCTCACGACGGTCGTGGGGACCGCCGACGCGACCCAGGCCCGGCACCCCCAAGGTCACGGCCACCACCACGGCCACGGCCACCACCACGGCCACGCCGCCAAGGTCGTCTCCACCTCGACCCTGCCGGACATTCCGCTGGGCGCCTTCAGCAACCGGCTGGTGCCCGGCAGCGTCGGAAACGACCGCGGGGTCGACCTGGGCGGCATCGGCAGCGACCTGTTCCCGGCGGGCCGGCACGGCGAGTACTGGACCGTCACCGACCGCGGCCCCAACGGACAGATCGAGGTGGGCAAGGAGAAGCGGCGGACCTTCCCCGTGCCCGGGTTCAACCCGGCCATCGTGAAGATCCGTACCGAAGGCGGCCGGATCCGGTTCCTGGAGTCCATACCGCTCACCACCTCGCGGGGCGCACCGGTCACCGGCCTGCCCAACCAGGCGGGCCGCGACGAGGCCCCGTACGACCACAAGGCCGCCACCCCGCTCCCCTACCACGTGAACGGTCTGGACACCGAGGGCCTCGTCCGTGACCGGGACGGCAGCTTCTGGCTGGTCGACGAGTACGGGCCCTCGCTGGTGCACGTCTCCCCGCGTGGCCGGGTGCTGGCCCGTCACGTGCCGAAGGGGCTGAAGCTGACCGGCGCCGGCTACCCGGTGGTCGAGTCGCTGCCGGCGGTGTTCCTCAAGCGGAAGGTCAACCGCGGGTTCGAGGGGCTGGCGCTGCTGCCGGGCGGGGACCTGGTGCTCGGGCTGCAGAGCCCGTTGCTCAACCCCGACAAGGCCGGTGGGGAGAACTCCCGCAACACCCGACTGCTGCGCTTCTCGCCGCGTGAGAACCGGGTGACCGCCGAGTACGCGTACCGGTTCGACGCGGTCGGTGTCGTCGAGCCCGGCCAGACCAAGACCTCGGAGCTCAAGATCTCCGCACTGGTCGCACTCGGCGGGGACCGCCTGCTGGTGCAGGAACGGACCGACAAGTCGACACGGCTGTACGAGGTGCGGCTGGGCAGGTCCGCGGACATCCTGCGCTCGCGCTGGGAGTCCGCCACGAAGCCTTCGCTGGAACAGTTGGAGAACCCGGCCGCCGCCGGTGTGCCGGTGCTGTCCAAGCGGCTGGTGGTGGACCTGAACACGGTGAAGGGCGTGCCCGGCAAGATCGAGGGCATCGCGGTCGAGGGCTCCTCGACCCTCGTACTGCTCAATGACAACGACTTCGGCATGACCGACGGCCCGAAGGCGTTCGACGCGAAGGGCCGGCTGGTCGACAGCGGCGTCGAGACCACGCTGGTACGGGTGCGGCTGCCGCGGCCGGTGCGCTGACGGCTTCTTCAGCTGTTTCAGCTGTTTCAGCCACTTCGTCCGCTTCAGCCGCTTCAGCCGCTTCAGCCGCTTCAGCCGCCGAAGTTCCAGGAGACCGTGTTGCTCACGTCGACGACGGTCGCGAGGACGACCAGGTCGGCAAATCCGAGACCGAGTCCGAGCCAGGCACGGAAACGGCGGGTGGTACCGCGGCGCAGCGCGAGGGTGGCGAGCACCAGGGCGGCCGGTCCCAGCAGGATGTTCATGACGAGCAGTCCGATCAGGCCGAGCACGAAGGCGGCGACGGCCATGCCGTCCGCGTCGCGCAGTCCGACGCGGCGGCGGTCGGTGCCCTGGTCACGGGCGTGGGCATCGGCATCCCTCATACCGGTGTCGGCGCGGTCCGTGCGGTCCGTACGGTCGGTGGAGGCGGTGAGATGCATGGTCGACTCCTCGCTTTCCTCGGGTTCGTCGGGTTCGTCGGGTTCCTCGGGCAATCAGCGGTGACGGCGTTCCCGTACGGCGAAGATCAGCAGCCAGCAGCCGATCAGGCCGGCAGCGGTCAGCGTGATGGGCACGGGCAGATGAGCGACCGGGCCGAGCAGGACGCCCAGGAGCAGGAGGACGGCGACGAGAGCGATCACGGCTGAACACCTCGCGAGGGAGTGGGAGTTGATGGGTTCAGTGAACAGTTGTGGTTACAGTTGTCCACTGAATCACAGCTCCATGCTTCCCTTCTTGGGAGAACGACTGTTTACTGGATGACATGAGTCACACCGCAGCCGCCCCGGGGGTCCGCCAGGCCCAGAAGTTGAGGACCCGTCAGACGTTGATGGCGGCGGCTCTCGGGCTGCTGGAGCACCAGAGTCTGAGCAGTCTCGGCCTGCGCGAGGTGACCCGGTCGGCGGGGCTCGCCCCGACCGCGTTCTACCGGCACTTCAAGGACACCGCCGAACTGGGCGTCGCCCTGGTCGAGGCGTCGCTGGGCGGTCTGCACGACGCGATCCGGGCGAGTCTGGCCGCCCCCGATGCCGACGACAGCGAGGCCCGTATCGCCCTCACCGTCGGGCTGATCGCGGACCTCGTCAGGTCCGCTCCTGCCCATGTGCGGTTCGTCGCGCGCGAGCGGCACGGCGGGGTGCGGCCCGTACGGGAGGCCATCGGGGCCCAGCTGCGGCTGTTCGCGGAGGAGGTCGCCGACGCGCTCGGTGCTCTGCCGGACTCGGCGGGCTGGTCGCGCGAGGACCTGGTGATGCTGGCCGGGGTCTATGTGGACCACATGGTCATGACCGCCTCCGCGTTCTTGGAGGCGGGCCCCGGCGAGGAGGAGACCACCGCCGAACTGGCCTGCCGCCAGCTGCGGCTGGTCAGCCTGGGCCGCCGCCACTGGCTCGACGTACGGCAGTGAGTCGTACGGCAGCGTGACGTTCGGCGAGGGGACGCGCCGCAGTGACGGGTGCGGCGTCGAAGCCCCCGGCCGGAAGCCCCGTCAGACCGGCTTGACCAGGGGTGCCGCCGGGCGGTCGTCCGGTGTCCGGTCGGCGATGCCCCTGCGGGCGGCCGACCGGGCGACCAGGAGGCAGTAGGCCGGGGCGAAGACGAGTTCCAGTACGAGCGCCTGCCAGGGGGCGTCGGCCGCCGTTCCGGTGTCGGCCAGTTCACCGAGGGCCGCGGCCACGGTGAAGGTCAGGACGTTGTTCGCGGTGTGCAGCGCGATGCTCGCCTCCAGTCCTCCGGTACGCAGGGTCAGCCAGCCCCACCACAGCGCGGAGTAGAGGAGCAGCACGAATCCGGTCGGCTGGCCGAAGCCGTGGGCAAGGGCGAACAGCAGCGACGCGACGACGATGCCCGGCCACGGGTTGCGCAGCCACGCGCCGAAGGCCTGGACGAGCCAGCCGCGGAAGACGTACTCCTCGGCGGCGGCCTGGAACGGCACCAGCGCCCAGAGTACGGCGAGGCTCAGCAGCAGCACGGGCCAGCCCTCGAACTCGACCGACGGCGCGGCGTCGGGGCCGCCGGGCTCCTCCGTGAGAGAGGCCCACAGGAGCAGCAGCCCCAGTTGCAGAGCCATCAGCGGGAAGGCGATCAGGGCGCAGCGGCCGAGCCAGCCGAGGCGCAGCCGGCCGGTGACCGAGGAGACGGTGCCCGGTGGGCGGTGGCCGAACCAGCGGACGGCCAGCAGCACGGCGGGGATCGCGACGGCGAGGGAGAGCAGTGCGGCCGCCTGGTCCGCCAGGGGTTCCTCGTACAGCTGCTCGCTGTCCGGGCCGGCCGACTCGATGCCGAACCCGAGTGCCAGCACCTCGCAGACGACGAGGACGGCGACCACCGCGACCACCAGGAAGAGCAGGACCATCGAGATCTCGACGGCCCTGCCGAAACGGTTCTGTCTGCCGTTCCTGGCCTGCTGGTCGTAGCGCGACCCCGGCGGGGCACTGGTCGGACCCGGGTCGGGAGGAGGCCCGGCGGGGGCCGCCCAGCCGGGAGGGGGCGGGGGCCAGCCGGAGGGTGCGTCGGGCATGCGGAGTGCCTTCTCGTGAGGTGCGGCGGATGCGGGTGCGCGCGAAGACCGGGGACGGCCGGGGGAACGAGTCCCGTCCGCCCGGACGTTGGACCGCGGCGGAACGGCACCGCGGCGAGCGGCACCGCGACGAGCGTGGGAGCCGAGCGCCGGCGCCGAGCGGCACCGCCGCGTGGTCCGACCGCCGTCCACGGCGGCAACTCCGCGGCCCGGACAGGCTATAGCGCGCCGGCCGGAGACCAAGGGTCCCGCCCGCCCGTGCGGGGACCGCTGTCTGCGGTGGTGATGCTCGGCCTGGCCCTCGTGGCGAGCACGGCCCGTCGCGCGGCGGGTTTGGCGGGCCGGGACCGCTCTCCCAATTATGGAGCGTTTGCATTAGTCGGCGTCTGCAACTATTGTTTTCGCTCGTAAGCCGCTCACGCTATGTATCTCGGAAGGGTGCTCCCATGCCCCTCGCACTCCTGGCCCTCGCCATCGGGGCCTTCGGAATCGGCACCACCGAATTCGTCATCATGGGGCTGCTCCCCGATGTCGCCGCGGACTTCGGGGTGTCGGTCCCCACTGCGGGATTCCTGGTCACCGGGTATGCGCTCGGCGTCATGTTCGGCGCGCCGCTCATGACCGTTCTGGGCACCAGGATCTCCCGCAAGAACATGCTGATGCTTCTGATGGGCCTGTTCGTCGTCGGCAACGTCGTGTCCGCGCTCGCCCCCACCTTCTCGGTGATGGTCGTCGGCCGGGTGGTCGCCTCACTCGCCCACGGCGCGTTCTTCGGCAT
>NZ_JBHXRV010000074.1:2779-30086 GCF_042716745.1 Streptomyces sp. NPDC058663 | reverse complement strand
TGGGGCCCCCCTGTCCACCACCCCCTCCGCGCCCCCCCCGTTGCGGCCCCTCCCCATATTCTATTGCCCCCGGGGCGGGGGGGGCCCCCCCGGGCGGGGGCCCCCACACCGAGCAGGGCCGCCGCCCCTTCGGCCCGCCAAGTACGGTGCCGCCGGGGACCCTTCAGCCCGCGAAGGCCGGGGCCGGCAGTCCCTGGCCCGCGCCAGGGACCACGAGCAGGGAGCCCGCATACGGGTGGGGGTGGGACTGACCGGTGCGGGCCGTGGTGATGTAGAGGTCGCGCAGGCCGGGGCCGCCGAACGTGCAGGCGGTGGGGCGTGGGACGGGCAGGTGGAGCGTGCGGTCGAGGCGTCCCTGCGGGGTGTAGCGGCGGATCTGGCCGCCGTCCCAGAGAGCGACCCAGACGCAGCCCTCGGCGTCGACGGTGAGGCCGTCGGGGAAGCCCGCGCCAGGTTCGATTTCCGTGAACAGGCGTCTGGGCAAAGGGGGTTGACCGGCCGCGTCGCATACGTCGATGCGGCGGGTGGGGCTGTCCACGTAGTACACACGGGTGCCGTCCGGGCTCCAGCCGGTGCCGTTGCTGACGGCCACGGAGTCGAGGAGCACGGTGGGGGCGCCGGTCGCGGGGTCGATCCGCATCAGGTGGCCGCCGCCCGGTGCCTCGTCGTAGCGCATGGTGCCGGCCCACAGGGAGCCGTCGGGCGCCACCGCCGCGTCGTTGCCGCGCCGGCCGGGGACCGGGTCGTGGTGCAGCCAGCGGAAGGTGCCGTCGGGGTCGTACGCGCCCACGCCGTCGCGGAGGTTGACGACCAGGCCGCCGCCGCTGCGCGGTTTGGCGGCGCCGACGTGCTGCTCGGTGGCCAGGACGGTGCGGCGGCCGGTTCCCGGCTCGAAGGTGTGGACGCGGGAGCCGAGGATGTCCACCCAGATCAGGCGGTTCGTGGCCGGGTCCCAGGTGGGACCCTCGCCCAGCTCGGCCCGCTCCCGTACGGCGATTTCGGCCCTCATGCGGACCGCCCTGCGCCACGGTGCCCGAGGCGCAGCGACAGGTCCGCGGCACCCTTGGCGGCCAGTCCGGCGAGTTCCGCCTCGCGCTCCTCGGTCCAGCGGATCATCGGGACCGACACCGACAGCGCGGCGACGACCCGCCCCGTGTGGTCGCGCACGGGGGCGGCGACACAGCTGACGTCGGGGTTGGACTCGCGGTGCTCGGCGGCCAGGCCGCACTCCCGGATGCCGGCCAGCGCCCGGTGCAGGTCCTGGGGGTCGGTGATGCTGTGCGGGGTCATGCCGGTGAGTTCGCGGCCGTCGATACGGGCGTGGAGTTCGTCCTCCGGCAGGGAGGCCAGCAGCATCTTGCCCACGGAGGTGCAGTGCGCGGGGAGCCTGCGCCCGGCGGCGGAGACCATGCGGACGGCGTGCGTGGAGTCGACCTTGGCGATGTAGATGACGTCGGCGTCCTCGAGTACGGCGACGTGGACGGTCTCGTCGCAGGTCTCGGCGACCTCGCGGGCGACCCGCTGGCCCTCGGCCGCGAGGTCGAGCTGCTCGGCGTACCGGCTGCCCAACTGGTAGTTGCGCACGCCCAGTCGGTATCGTCCGGGCTGCCCCTCCACGGTGACCAGGTAGTTGCGCGCGGCCAGCGTGGTGACGAGTTCGTGCACGGTGGTGCGCGGCAGGCCCAGCTTGCGGGTGATGTCGGGGGCCGACAGCGTGCCGTCACCCTCCAGGAACAGTTCGAGTATGTCCAGTGCCCTGGTCACTGCGGGAACGTGGCGTCCCATGGCCCTCCACCCAACTTTCTCCGAAGCGTGCTTCCGCGAGCGGTGTGCCTCACCGTGCGTTCGAAATTCCGATCGGTGATCGGTATCACGAACGCAGATTAGCCCGGCGGCCGTTCGCCGGGCAATGCCCCGCAGCGGGCAACGTTCTGTGCGCGACCCATTGACACCCCGAAACCCGCTGGCTACGGTCACGCCAACATTTCGAACGCGTGACGAAATATCGAACGACCGCGATTTTGCTGAGGAGCAACTGCCGTGCGCATCACGGGAATCACCACCCATGTCGTCGGGACCCCCTGGCGGAACCTGACGTACGTACTCGTCCACACCGACGAGGGTCTGACCGGCGTCGGCGAGACGCGCATGCTCGGCCACACCGACGCGCTGACCGGCTATCTCGGTGAGGCGGCCGCCAACCACATCGTCGGATCCGACCCCTTCCACGTCGAGGACCTGGTCCGGCGCATGAAGTACGGCGACTACGGGCGGGCCGGCGAGATCGTCATGTCCGGCATCGCGGTCGTCGAGATGGCCTGCTGGGACATCAAGGGCAAGGCCCTGGGCGTACCGGTCTGGCAGCTGCTCGGCGGGAAGGTGACCGACCGCGTCAAGGCGTACGCCAACGGCTGGTACACCACCGAGCGCACCCCGGAGGCCTACCACAAGGCCGCCCGGACGGTCATGGAGCGCGGCTACCGGGCCCTGAAGATCGACCCGTTCGGCACCGGGCACTTCGAGCTCGACGCCGAGCAGAGCCGGTACGCGGTGTCGCTGATCGAGGCGGTACGGGACGCGATCGGCCCGGACGCCGAACTGATGCTGGAGATGCACGGCCGCTTCAGCCCCTCCACCGCGGTGCGCCTCGCCAAGGACCTCGCCCCCTTCCACCCGGCGTGGCTGGAGGAGCCGGTGCCGCCGGAGAACCTGAAGGCGCTGGCGAAGGTCGCGGGCAAGGTGGACATGCCGATCGCGACGGGTGAGCGGATCCACGACCGCATAGAGTTCCGCGAGCTCTTCGAGTCGCAGGCCGTCGACATCATCCAGCCGGACCTCGGCCACATCGGCGGCATCCTGGAGACCCGCAAGCTCGCCGCGACCGCCGAGACGCACTACATGCTGGTCGCCCCGCACAACGTGGGCGGTTCCGTACTGACCGCCGCGTCGCTCCAGCTCGCCGCGTGCACACCCAACTTCAAGATCCTGGAACACTTCAACGACTTCGCCGACGCCGACATCAAGAAGGTCGTCAAGGGCGCCCCGCAGGTCGACCCGGAGACCGGCTGCTTCGAGGTCTCGCACGCACCGGGGCTGGGCGTCGAGCTGGACGTGGACGCGGCAGCCGAGTTCCCGCAGCAGCAGGCCCGGTTCGACCTGTGGGCCGAGGGCTGGGAGAAGAGGCAGCCGAAGTGAGCACCCCCGCCCGCGCCCGGGTGAGCCGTGCGCTCGTCGTCGACGCGCCGGGGCGCCACCGGCTGACCGAGGTGGAGCCGGGCGAGCCCGGTCCCGGCGAGGTCCTGGTCAAGGTCGCCGCCGCCGGCATCTGCATGAGCGACCGCGAGGTGTTCGACGGCCACCGCGACCCGGGCTTCGTCCGCTATCCGCTGGTTCCTGGCCATGAGTGGTCGGGGACCGTCGAGGCGGTCGGCCCCGGCGTGGACACCGCACTGATCGGCCGCCGGACCGTCGCCGAGGGGTTCAGGGCCTGCGGTACGTGCGCCCGGTGCCGCTGCGGTGAGACGAGCCTGTGCTCGGGCGGGTACGCGGAGACCGGGTTCACCGAGCCGGGCGCCTTCGCGGACCACGTCACCGTCCCCGCCCGGCTGCTGCACCCGCTGGCCGACGACGCGGACCTGCGCGCCGCCGCGCTGCTGGAGCCGGCGGCCGTGATCGCCGCCGCGGTACGGGCAGGGCGGCCGCGCCCCGGCGAGCGGGTCGCGGTGGTGGGCGCGGGCACCCTCGGGCTGCTCGCCGTACAGCTCCTCGCCGCGTCCTCACCGGACGGGCTGACGGTGATCGACCCCCGGGCGGCGCGCGGCGAGCAGGCACGCGCGTTCGGTGCGGTGACGGTGCTGACGCCCGAAGAGGCGGAGTCGGCACACGGGCACTTCGACCTGGTGGTCGAGACGGCGGGCGCACCGACCACCGCCGCCTCGTCCTGCCTGCTGGCCAGGCGGGGCGGGCGGGTGGTGCTCACCGGGATGTTCACGCCGGGTGCGGTGGGCATCGACCCGGTGCACCTGTCGCTGAGTCAGCTGGAGATCCGCAGTGTCTTCGGAGCGCCGTCCTTCGCCTGGTCGGACGCGGTCCGCGCGTTCGGGCTCGGGCTGCTCGACCCGGCCCCCCTGATCACCCACGAGTTCCCGCTGGAGCGGTTCGCCGAGGCGATCGCCCTGGTGGGCGGGGGCGATCCGGCCACCGGGAAGGTGCTGCTGCGGCCGTAGGCCCCCACCCCGCCAGTGGGGGCCGTACGTCACAGACCCGTCGGCCGCCGGTCCACCGCACGCGGACCCGCCGCACGCCACGGGGGCGAACACGCACACCCCTCGATCCGCACAACGTCCGAAATATCGAACAGAAGGAATTCGGGAGCACATGTCCCCTACGGCAGACACCCCCCGCCGCCCCGGCGCCGCAGCCCTCGCCCGCATCGGCCACCCCTCCCCCGCCACCGACCCCGCGGACACCTCCGCGCACTCCTTCCCCGACGGCGGCACCTGGCGCACCGAGCTCCCCTCGGTCGAGGGCCCCGAGGCGCTCGCCGTCGTGCTGAAGGAGAGCGCCCAGCTCGACGTGCCCGTGCACCGGATCAGCCAGGGCTCCGGCGTTTGGATGCTCACCGACACCGAGATCACCGAGATGGTGGAGGCCTGCGCGGCGCGCGGCATCGAGCTGTGCCTGTTCACCGGGCCGCGCGGCACCTGGGACATCGGTGGCTCCACCCGTACCGACTCCGGCGGCGGCGGGCTGCGCGCCCGGGGCCACGACGCGCTCGCCGGCTGTGTGGAGGACGCCCTGCGGGCGACGGAGCTGGGGGTGCGCTGCCTGCTCGTCGCCGACGAGGGCGTGCTGTGGACCCTGCACCGGATGCGGGTCGCCGGGGTGCTGCCCGCCGACGTCACCCTCAAGCTGTCCGCACTCACCGGACCGGTCAACCCGGCCTCGTACGCGGTGTACGAGCAGCTGGGCGCCGACTCCCTCAACGTCCCGTCCGACCTGACCCTGAATCACCTCACCGAGATCCGCCGGGTCAGCCGGGCCCCGATGGACATCTACGTGGAGGCGCCGGACGACCTCGGCGGTTACATCCGGATGTACGAGGCGGCCGAACTGATCCGGCGCGGCGCTCCGCTGTACCTGAAATTCGGGCTGAGCCGCTCCCCCGGTATCTACCCTTACGGCGCCCAGTTGCGCGACACCGCGCTTGCCTCTGCCCGCGAGCGGGTACGGCGTGGGCGGCTGGTGCTCGATCTGCTGGCCCGGCACGGGGCCGACGGCGGGATGTCCCCGCTGGGTTCGCGGCTGCCGGGTGAACTGCGGCGGTTCGCGGCACCGGCCGGCGCGCCCACCGGCGTGTCCTTCGCCACCTCCGCCGACGCCGTCGACGTACCGGAAGGGAACTGATCCCATGCGCCCCACCCGCGCCCTGAGCAGCGCCGCCCTGGCGGCCCTGCTCGTCGTATCGCTCACCGCCTGCGGTCAGGAGGCCAGGGGCGGCAGCCGCTACAAGGCCGACACCGGCAAGGGCGGCACGATCGGGCTCTCCATGCCGACCAAGGCGTCCGAACGCTGGATCGCCGACGGCCAGAACATGGCCAAGCAGTTCCAGCAGGCCGGATACCAGACCGACCTCCAGTACGGCGACAACAAGGCCGAGAACCAGATCGCCCAGATCGAGAACATGATCACCAAGGGGCGCAAACTCCTGGTGATCGCCGCGGTCGACGGCTCGGCGCTCACCGAGGTCCTCCAGCGCGCGCACGACGCGGGCATCCCGGTGATCAGTTACGACCGGCTCATCCTGGGATCCCCGTACGTCGACTACTACGCGTCCTTCGACAACGCGCGGGTCGGCGAGCTCCAAGGCAAGTACATCGTCGACAAGCTGAAGCTGGGCGCACCGTCGAAGGAGGCGGCGAAGCGCGAGAAGCACTCGATCGAGCTGTTCGCGGGCTCCCCCGACGACAACAACACCAAGTACTTCTGGGGCGGCGCCCTCAAGGTCCTCCAGCCCTACCTGACGAGCGGTCAACTCGTGGTCCGCAGCGGACAGACCAAGATGAACCAGGCAACCACCCTGGGATGGGACGGCGGCACCGCGCAGAAGCGGATGGACGACCTGATCAGCAAGAACTACGGCGAGCAGCGGGTGGACGCGGTGCTCTCCCCGTACGACGGCATCTCGATCGGCATCATCTCCGCCCTGAAGAGCGCGGGTTACGGCTCCAAGACGCAGCCGCTGCCGGTCATCACCGGGCAGGACGCGGAACTGGCGTCGGTGAAGTCCATCATCGGCGGCGAGCAGACGCAGACCGTCTTCAAGGACACCCGGAAGCTGGCCGCGCAGGCGGTGGCGATGGGGGACGCCACCCTGAACGGCAAGAAGCCGCAGGTCAACAACACCACCGACTACAACAACGGCAAGAAGACCGTGCCGTCCTATCTGCTGAAGCCGGTGAACATCGACAAGACGAACACCCAGCTCCTCGTCGACGAGGGGTACTTCACGGCAGGACAGCTCAAGTGACGGGCCGCCAGAACGCGGGCTCGCAGAGCACGGTCCTGGAGATGCGCGGCATCACCAAGACCTTCCCCGGCGTGAAGGCACTCTCCGACGTCAACCTGAACGTCCGCGCCGCCGAGATCCACGCGATCTGCGGCGAGAACGGCGCGGGGAAGTCGACGCTGATGAAGGTGCTCAGCGGGGTCCACCCGCACGGCTCCTACGACGGCGAGATCCTCTTCGAGGGCGCCCCGGTGGCCTTCAAGGACATCAGGGCCAGCGAGCAGCACGGCATCGTGATCATCCACCAGGAGCTCGCGCTGGTCCCCTATCTCTCCATCGCCGAGAACATCTTCCTCGGCAATGAACAGACCGGTGGCAAGCGGGGGTTCATCGACTGGAACGACACCCTGCGCCGGGCGAGCACCCTGCTCAAGCGGGTCGGACTGCGCGAGAAGCCGCAGACCCCGGTCGCCGACATCGGTGTGGGCAAGCAGCAGCTCGTGGAGATCGCGAAGGCCCTCGCCAAGGAGGTGAAGCTGCTCATCCTCGACGAGCCGACGGCGGCCCTCAACGACGACGACAGCGCGAAGCTCCTCGACCTGATCCTGGAACTGCGCGAGCAGGGCATCGCCTGCATCATCATTTCGCACAAGCTGGGCGAGATCCGCACCATCGCGGACACCGTGACGGTGCTCCGCGACGGCCGCACCATCGAATCGCTGACGGTACGTCAGTCCAAGCACGCCGAGCCCGAGTTGTCGGAGGAGGCGATCATCCGCTCGATGGTCGGCCGCGACCTGGACCACCGCTTCCCCGAGCGCAGCACGTACGAGGGCGTGGACGCGGGCACCACCGCGTTCACCGTGTCCGACTGGACCGTCCGCCATCCGGTGGACCAGCAGCGCAAAGTGGTGGACAACGTTTCGCTCACCGTCCGCCGCGGCGAGATCGTCGGCATCGCGGGCCTGATGGGCGCCGGCCGCACGGAGCTGGCCATGTCCGTGTTCGGCAGGTCGTACGGCAAGTACGTGGCCGGCACGGTCGAGGTGGGCGGCCGGAAGGCGAACGTCGCCACCGTTCCGGCGGCGATCGCGGCGGGTCTCGCGTACGTCACCGAGGACCGCAAACAGTACGGCCTCAACCTCATCGACAACATCAACCGCAACATCTCCCTCGCCTCCCTGTCCGGGATGCGGCGGCGCGGCGTCGTCGACGAGCACCACGAGCGCCAGGTCGCGGAGCGCTACCGCACCTCGATGAACATCAAGACCCCCACGGTCTTCGAGCAGGTCGGACGGCTCTCCGGCGGCAACCAGCAGAAGGTCGTACTGAGCCGGTGGATCCACGCCGACCCCGACGTACTGATCCTGGACGAACCGACGCGCGGGATCGACGTCGGCGCCAAGTTCGAGATCTACACGGTGATCGACCAGCTCGCCGCCGCGGGCAAGGCGGTGCTCTTCATCTCCTCCGAGCTGCCCGAACTCCTCGGCATGTGCGACCGGATCTACACCATGGCGGAAGGCAGGCTGACCGGTGAGGTCGCCCGCGCGGACGCCACCCAGGAAACGCTGATGCGCCACATGACGGCGGCCCGCCCATGACGCCGCCCGCCAGCGTGACGCCGCCCCGCACGACGACGACCGCAGCCGCGCGCACGCCGATGACGACGACCATCACCCGAAGCTGAGGCCCCCATGACCACCTCCACCACCCCGCGCGAGGACTCGCCCGCCGCGCCCCCGCCCGCACGCCCGGCGGCCCTCACCGCGCTCGTCGACAGCATGCGGTCGAACATGCGCCAGTACGGCATGCTCGTCGCGCTGCTCTTCATCGTCGTCCTCTTCCAGATCTGGACCGACGGCACGCTGCTGCTCCCCAACAACGTGTCCAACCTGATCCAGCAGAACGGCTACATCCTCATACTGGCCATCGGCATGATGATCGTGATCATCGCCGGCCACATCGACCTCTCGGTCGGCTCGCTGGTCGCCTTCGTCGGTGCGATGTCCGCCGTGATGATGGTCAACCACGACATGCCCTGGGTCCTTGCCCTGGTCCTGTCGCTCCTCATCGGCGCGGTCGCCGGTGCCTGGCAGGGCTTCTTCATCGCGTACGTGGGCATTCCGTCCTTCATCGTGACCCTGGCCGGCATGCTGCTCTTCCGCGGTCTGACGCAGATCGTCCTCGAAGGGCAGTCCCTGGCCCCCTTCCCGGAGGGCTTCCAGAACATCGCCAAGGGCTTCATCCCGGAGATGGGCCCGTACACCCAGTACCACAACCCGACCCTGCTCCTCGGGCTGCTCGCCCTGGTCGTGCTGATCCTGCGCGAAGTCAGGGACCGCAAGCGGCAGCTGGCGTTCGACCTGGAGGTCGTGCCGACCGGTCTGTGGGTCACCAAGTGCGTGGCCATCGCCGCCGCCGTCATCGCGTTCACCCTCACCCTCGCCAGTTTCCACGGCGTCCCCGTCGTCATGCTGATCATGTGCGCGCTGCTGATCGGCCTGGGCTACGTGATGCGCAACGCGGTCATCGGCCGCCATGTGTACGCGCTCGGCGGCAACAAGGCGGCGGCCAAGCTGTCCGGCGTCAAGGACAAGCGCGTCATCTTCCTGGTGTTCGTCAACATGGGTGTCCTGGCCGCCCTCGCGGGCTGCGTCTACGCGGCACGCCTCAACGCGGGCACCCCGCAGGCCGGTCTCAACTTCGAACTGGAGGCGATCGCCGCCTCGTTCATCGGCGGTGCGTCGATGAGCGGCGGCGTCGGCACCGTCATGGGTGCCGTCATCGGCGGCCTCGTCCTCGGTGTCCTCAACAACGGAATGTCGCTGGTCGGCATCGGCACCGACTACCAGCAGGTCATCAAGGGACTGGTCCTGCTGGCCGCGGTCGGCTTCGACATCTGGAACAAGCGCAAGGCAGGACGCTGACCCCCCGTCTCTCCCCCTCATTGGAGTGGAACATGAACACGAGCAGACGCGCCGTACTCACCACTGCGGCCGCGGGCGTCGCGGCAGCGACCACGTCCGCAATCCCGGCGCAGGCCTCCCCGGCGGGCCGCAGGCCCACCCGTGAGCACTTCGGCACCCTCCCTGACGGCACCCGGATCGACCGCTGGACGCTGGCGAACGGCGGCACCCGCCTGAAGGTCCTCTCCTACGGCGGCATCGTCCAGTCCCTCGAGCTCCCCGACCGGCACGGCGACCTCGCCAACGTCTCCCTCGGCTTCGACCACCTGGACGGCTACCTCACCGCCACCACGTTCTTCGGCGCGCTGATAGGCCGCTTCGGCAACCGCATAGCCAACGGGCGCTTCACCCTGGACGGCAGGTCCCACCAGCTGTCCGTCAACGACGGCGTCAACAGCCTGCACGGCGGCGCCGAGGGCTTCGACAAGCGCGTGTGGGACGTCGAGCCCTTCAGCAACTCCTCCGGTGTCGGCCTCCATCTGCACCGGGTCAGCCCGGACGGCGAGATGGGCTACCCGGGCACGCTGCGCGTGAAGGTCACGTACACCCTGGCCAGGAACGGCGACTGGCGCATCGACTACGCGGCCACCACCGACAGGCCCACGGTCGTCAACCTCACCAACCACACCTATTACAACCTCGCGGGTGAAGGCACCGGCGACATCCTCGGCCACGAGCTGCGGCTCGCCGCCGGCCGGTTCACGCCCACCGATTCCGGTCTCATTCCCACCGGCGAACTGGCCCCTGTCGCGGGCACCCCCTTCGACTTCCGCCGCGCCAAGCACATCGGCCGGGACATCCGCGCCTCCCACCCGCAGCTCGTCACCGCGAAGGGCTTCGACCACAACTGGGTCCTGGACAAGGGCAGCACGTCCCGACCCGAGCAGTTCGCCACCCTCCGCGACCCGTCGTCCGGCCGCACGATGCACCTCGCCACCACCGAGCCGGGCGTGCAGTTCTACTCGGGCAACTTCCTGGACGGCACCCTGTCCGGCCCCGCGGGCCGCACGTACCGCCAGAGCGACGGTCTGTGCCTGGAGACCCAGCACTTCCCCGACTCCCCGAACCAGCCGAAGTTCCCGACGACGGTACTGCGCCCCGGCAGCACGTACCGCTCGTCCACGGTGCACAGCTTCTCGGCCCGCTGACGCCGGGCAGCACAGCCGCAGGCCCCCTCACCCGCGCGTACGGGTGAGGGGGCCTTCGTCCTTCACGGGCCCCGGTCGCTCACTTGGCGACGGGCCAGCCCCCCTGCCAGCCCAGCCTGTTGATACCCAGCTTCGGAGTCCCGTTGTCGGCCGCGTCGTAGTAGTGGTAGACGAGCAGGACGCCGTCGGTGTCCCGCAGCAACGACTGGCCGCCGGGGCCGACGTAACGGCCGTGGGTCTCCATGACCGGGGTGCCGCCGTTGTTCCTCAGGTCGACGCCGGCCCGGTCCTTGTAGGGCCCGGTCACCCGCGTCGAGCGGCCGACCTTGATCTTGTACGTGGACGAGGTGCCGGCGCAGCAGATGTCGTACGCGGCGAACAGGTAGTAGTAGCCGCCGTGCTTGACGATGTACGGCGCCTCCACCGCCTTGCTGCCGGTCGGGCGGGAGGCGAGCGAGCGCAGAGAGGTGTCCGTCGGGTGCGGTTTGCCCGTGCCCGGGTCCAGGCGGATCAGTTTGATGCCGGTCCACCAGGAGCCGAGGGAGAGCCACCACTTTCCGTCGTCGTCGACGAAGAGCTGGGGGTCGATGGCGTTGTGGTCGCTCGCGGAGTGGGTCGCGAACACCAGCCCGCGGTCGGTCCAGCTGCCCGCCTGCCCGGTGCGGGAGGTGGCGAGGCCGATGGCGGAGGTGTTGGAGCCGAAGGTGGAGACCGAGTAGTACATCCAGTACGTGCCCCGGTGGTAGGAGATGTCCGGCGCCCAGACGTCCGAGGTCGGCGAGTACTGCTGCCACCAGGCCGGCCGGGCCGGGAACGCCGAGCCGCTGCGGCCGAAGGCGGTGCGGTCGGCCGAGGTGCGCAGCTGGATGCCGTCGCCGGTGGAGTAGAGCAGGTACTGGCCGTTCGGGGCGCGGACCATGGTGGGGTCGTGGACGACGACGTCACCGGTGACGTGCCCGGGGTTCGGGTAGGCGGAGGCGGTCGTCGGGGTGAAAGCGAGAACGAGGGCGGCGGGAAGGGCGAACAGGGCGGTGCGGCGGTGTGTGCGGCTCATGCGGGCGGCTCCTTCGGCTCGGTGAGGGGGGCGAGGGGCGGCATTTGGGGGGGGGTGGCGGCGGGAAGCCCGGCCCGGTGACGGCGGCAGCGGGCTCCCCGGGGCAGTCAGGCCAGGCGGATGACGTTCCAGGAAAGCGGCTCCAGTTCGGCGCGCAGCACGCCCTCCGCGAGGGTGGTGCCCGTCACGGGGTGGGGGGCGACGCGCTCGGGGTCTTCCAGGGTGTTGCGGGCGTCGGGGTCCGCGTCGGCGAGCGCGCTGTGCTCGACGACCGACGTCAGATCGAGCCCGTGCAGCAGCACTTCGAGGGGCAGGGGCTCGCTCCGGCTGCGGTTCACCGCGAAGACGGTCACCGTTGCGTCCTCGCCGCGTACCGCCGTCGCGTGCAGCAGCGGCACCTCGCCGTAGCTCTTCGTTCCGTACGTGGGCGAGTCGGGCCGGACGTCGAGGACCTGGCCCCGCCCGTGCCGGGCCGCCTGCGCGAACGGGAAGAAGGTGGTCTGGCGCCAGGCCGGGCCGCCGGGCTCCGTCATGATCGGGGCGATGACGTTGACCAGCTGGGCGAGGCAGGCGACGGTCACCCGGTCGGCGTGCCGGAGCAGGGCGATCAGGAGCGAGCCGAAGACGACGGCGTCGGTGACGGAGTAGCTGTCTTCCAGGAGGCGGGGTGCTTCGGGCCAGTCCAGTGGTGCGGCGGCCGACTCCTCGGCGAAGCGGCGCTGGTACCAGACGTTCCACTCGTCGAAGGAGAGGTTGATCTTCTTGGTCGACTTGAGGCGGGCGCCGACGTGGTCGCAGGTCGCGACGACCGCCTCGATGAAGGTCTCCATGTCGACGGCGGAGGCGAGGAAGGAGTCGCGGTCGCCGTCGATCTCCTCATAGTAGGCGTGCAGGGAGATGTGGTCGACGAGGTCGTACGTCTCGGAGAGCACGGTCGCCTCCCAGGCGGCGAAGGTCTCCATGGCGCGGCTGGAGCTGCCGCAGGCCACGAGTTCGACGTGCGGGTCGATCTGGCGCATGGCGCGGGCTGTCTCGGCGGCGAGCCTGCCGTACTCCTTGGCGGTCTTGTGGCCGGTCTGCCAGGGGCCGTCCATCTCGTTGCCCAGGCACCACAGGCGTATCCCGAAGGGCTCCTTGTCGCCGTGCGCGATGCGCCGGTCGGAGAGTGCGGTGCCGGCCGGGTGGTTGGCGTACTCCTGGAGTTCGAGCGCTTCGGCGACGCCGCGGGTGCCGAGGTTGACGGCCATCATGGGTTCGGCCTGCGGTCCGACCTTGCGCAGGAAGTCCAGGTACTCGCTGAGGCCGAAGCGGTTGGTCTCGGTGGAGCGCCAGGCGAGGTCGAGCCGACGGGGGCGCTCGTCGACGGGGCCGACGCTGTCCTCCCACTTGTAGCCGGAGACGAAGTTGCCGCCGGGGTAGCGGATGGTGGTGACGCCGAGTTCGCGGACGAGGTCCAGGACGTCCTGGCGCAGGCCCGCCCCGTCGGCGGTGGGGTGCCCTGGCTCGTGGATGCCGGTGTAGACGCAGCGGCCGAGGTGCTCGACGAAGGAGCCGAACAGACGGGGGCTGACGGTGCCGACGGTGAAGGCGGGGTCGAGGGTGAAGCGGGCGGAGGGGGACATGGGCGTGCCTTCCAAGTGGGCTGCTTGCCAATGGAGAAGGGCCGATGTGTTGTCCGCGGACAACATATCGGGGCGGGCAAATCGATTGCAATCGGTTGAATTCAGCCTCGGACGACTCTCGCCCGGTTACTGTCCGGCGAGTCCGGTGTGGGCGATGCCCCGCACGATCTGGCGCTGGAAGAGCGCGAAGACGACCAGGAGCGGGAGTCCCGCGATGACGACGGAGGCCATCATCTGGGCGTATCGCACGCCGTAGCTGGACTGGACGTTGACCAGGCCGACCGGCAGGGTCATGCCGCCGGGGTCGGTGGTCACCAGGAAGGGCCAGAGGAAGTTGTTCCAGGTGGAGATGAAGGTGAAGATCGCGACGGCGGCGAGGATCGGCCGGGACAGCGGTACGACGATGGTCCAGAAGACCCGCCACCGTCCCGCACCGTCCACGAACGCGGCCTCTTCGAGCTCGCGCGGCACCCCGTCGAAGAACTTGACCAGGATGAACACCATCGCGGGGACCGCCACTTGGGGCAGGATCACACCCCAGTAGGTGTCGACGAGTCCCAGCGAGACCATCTCCGCGAAGAGCGGGGCGATCAGCACCTGCGGCGGCACCATGATCCCGGCGAGGACGAGCCCGTACAGCACCCGCTTGCCCCGGAAGTCGGTACGGGCGAATCCGTACGCGGCCATCGCGCACAGCACGACGGTCAGCAGGGTCGTGACGATCGAGATGTAGGCGGAGTTGAACATCCACTGGCCGAGGTCGCCGGACTTCCACACCTGGCGGTACGCGTCGAGGGTGACCGTGGACGCCACCCATTGCAGCGGTGTCTTCGTCGTCTCGCCCTCGGGTTTGAGCGAGGTCGCCACCGCCCAGGCGATCGGCACCACCCATACGACGGCCAGGACGAGGGCCACGACGAGCATGCCGATACGGCCGGGCGTCCAGCGGGGCCTTCTGCCGGTGGCGGCCTCCGACGCGGCTGCACTCATCGGGTGTTCTCCTCGCGGTGGCGCCGGGTCAGCCGCAGCTGGACCAGCGAGACGATCAGAATCAGGGCGAAGAAGAGGTACGAGACGGCGGACGCGTAACCGATCCGGTAGCCGGTGAACCCGGCGTCGTAGACGTACTGGAGGATCGGCCGGGTCGACTCGTCGGGGCCGCCGCCGGTCATGATGTAGACCTGGTCGAAGATCTTCAGCGAGGCCAGCACCTGGAGGACGACGACCACGCCGGTGGTGCGCGAGAGCATCGGCAGCGTGATGTGCCGCAGCTGCCGCCAGGGCCCCGCGCCGTCCAACTCGGCAGCCTCGTAGAGGTGTTGCGGGATGGCCTGGAGCGCGGCCAGGTAGAGCAGGAAGTTGAAGCCGACCGTCCACCAGAGTGTGGTCAGGACGATGGAAAGCATCGCGTACCGCTCGTCGGTCAGCCATCCGATGCCCGGGTGGAGGCCGACGGCGGCCAGCGCCTGGTCGGCGAATCCGAAGTCCGAGGGGAAGATCACCCACAGGAACAGCAGCCCCACCACCCCCGAAGGCAGCAGGAACGGCGCGAACCAGCTCAGCCGCCACAGCCACTGCACCCAGCGCAGATGGTGCGCGAGCAGCGCCAGCACGAGCCCTACCACCACCAGCGGCACGGTAGACAGGACGGTGAACCACACCGTGTTCCACAGCGACGCCCACACGTCGGGGTCGCCCACCGCCTCCGCGTAGTTGTCGAGCCCGACGAACTCGGCGCCCGTACCTGCGATGTTCTCGCTGCGCACGCTCATGCCGAGCCCGGAGACCAGCGGCCAGACGAGGAAGAGCCCGTACGCGAGGAGGAAGGGGGCGACGAAGACGATGCCGTGCTCGGACCAGTGGCGGCGGACGCGCGCGGACGGGGCGGGGGCGGACGGGGCGGCCGTCGTGGCGGGCGCTTCTTCGGTCATCGTCATGCGGACGCACCTCTGAACGGGTTGGGGGTGTCCAGCAGGGTCCGCAGCCGCGACTTGGCCTCGGCGAGCGCTCCCCGGGGCGTACGGGATCCGGTCAGCACCCCGGAGAAGACGGCCCCCAGCTCGATCCACATCGGCGACGCGGACCCGGCGAACCAGGCGGGCTCGTCGAGCACCACGTCGTCGACCACCGACCGGTACGCGGACTGCGGGGTGAGCTTCAGGTAGTCCGGCCGGGTGAGCGCGGGCAGGTACGCCGGTACGTGGCCGCCCTTCGCCCACTCCACGCTGTGCCGCAGCATCCAGGCGACGAAGGCGTGCGCGGCACGGTTGCTCTCGCCGCCCCGGTCCTCCTGGTGCGGGAGGACGAAGGAGTGGCAGTCGGCCTGCGCGGTGGCCCGCCCTAAGAGGTTCGGCACCCGCGTGACGGAGAACGGCAGCCCGGTGGCGAGGAAGGAGCTGATCTCCCACTCCCCGTTGAGGTAGAAGCCGGTCTTCCCGTTGTTGAACACGCCCACCGCGCCCGGGTAGTCCACCCGCCGCACGGCGAGCCCCTCGGCGACGAGCATGCGCATGTACTCCAGGGCGGTGAGCGCCTTGGCGTCGTCGAGGGCGAGGGTCCTGCCGTCGGCCGACAGTACGGTCCCGCCGGTCTGCGAGTACAGCGTGGAGAAGAGCCGCCAGGGCCCGATGACGCCGGCCCCGAGGGTCTCGGTGACCAGTGCGGGCTGCCCGGTGACCTTCTTGACGGCACGCAGCGCCTCGGTGAACGCCGCTGCGCCCTCGATGGGCCGGAGCTTTCCGTCGCCATCGAGCAGGCCGGCCTTCGCGCACACCTCGGTGTGGTGGAAGAGCACCATCGGGTGGGTGTCGAACGGAACGGCGTACTGCTTGCCCCCGACCTCCCCGCGCCGCCAGATCCCCGCCGGGAAGTCCTCTGCCCGCACCCCGAACTCTCCCAGCAACCCGGGGTCGAACGGGTCCAGCAGCCGCCCCGGCGCGAACCCGGTGAGCCGCGCGAGGTGCAGCGCCGCCACTTCGGGCGCCCGTCCGCCGGCTCCGGCCAGCGCCAGCTTCGTGTAGTACGGCGCGCCCCACTGGAGCGTGGCGGCTTCGAGCCCGTACTGCGGGTGCTCGGCCCGGAAGGCGTCCAGCATGGCCTGCATGTTGATGCCGTCGCCGCCGCCGAAGAGGTGCCAGTAGCGCAGCCGGGTCCTGCCCGCCTCCGCGCCGACGGCCTGCGGTGCGGCGCACCCTGTCGTCCCGCCGGTCAGCGCTCCGGCGGCGGCGAGCCCGCCGATACCGGCGAGCACGTCTCTGCGCCTGGGTTGCCCCATGCCCACCCCTCACGTTCGGTATTTCGAATGCTGCTCGTGACTTCGAACGGGACCGTAGATTCCAGGCCGGAGGGCGTCAATGAGTTGCGCAGGGATTCGTCGAAAGATCGACCATCGTTCGACCTGTCGCACGCCGGGGAGATCGGCTCTTACTCCGTGCTCCGTGCCACGTCAGGACGTATGCTGCGGTGGCGCGAGCAGAGTCCCGGGGGTGTGGGCTGCGGCATCGCCTCCCAAGGCTCCTCCCGCGCTTTCTTGTTGCCTGTGTGGGGGAGCACAGTGACGCCAGAGAACTCCGGCGGCCCTGCGGATGGGGAGGGCCAGGACGACGGCGCGGCGCGGGACCGCGCGACGGCCGCGCGTACGTTCACCAGGGCCGTGTCCGCTTACGCCCAGGGGGAGTTCGCGGCGACCGTCGGCTACTTACGACTGCTGGACCGGGACGGCGCCCGGCTTCCCGGACACCTCGCCGCCGCGCACGCGGCCCTGCACGGCACGCTCGCAGCCCGCGCCAGGAACTGGGACCGCTGCTGCGACTGGTACCTCCGCTCGCTCGAACCGAGAGACAGCCATTTCCCGCTCGCGGACGGCGAGTTGTGCGGCATACGCGCTTGCGGCTGGTTCGCTTCGGCACGCTGCGGACAGTGCGGACTCGGCTCCTGTGCCGCGCACGGGGTGCGGGCCGAGTACGGCGAACACCGTTGCGCCGCCTGCCTGAACGGGGTGCTGACCAACCTCTCCCACGCCGCGGTGCTCGCCGGGCGCACCGAGGAAGCGGTAGGTGTACTGCGGTCCTGGGCGCGGCCCGGCGACCGCTCGGTGGCGAAGGACCTGCTGAGGAGCCTCGCGCCGGAGGTGGAAACGGAGGCAGAAGAAGAGGTGGGGGCAGGGGAGGAGACGGGGGCCAGGGAGGAGACAGGGGCCGGGGAGGAGACGGAGGCCGGGGAGGAGGCGGAGGCATCGGAGGGTCGCGCGGCGCGCGCCTCCGGCGCTGCGCCGCAGTTCCTCTCGCGGCAGCACGCGCTCGCCTTCGCGCTCCGGCAGGCCCTCGGGCGGGGCGGGCTCCCCGAGTGGGAGCGCATCGGCCGCCTCACCGCCGGGAGCGGTACGGAACGGGTGACCGAGCTCTACCGTCAGGCCGCGGCGGGGGCGGCACGTCTGCTCACCGGCGAGGGGCGGCACGTTCAGGCCTGGGACGCCTGGCGCCGGCTGTGGCAGACCCGGCCTTTCGACCTCGAAGTGGCACACGGTCTGGGCATCGCCGCCGTCCGGCTACTGACCTCGGGGGAGCCCCTCACCGAGGGCCTGCGGAGGGAGACCACCCGGCAGACCATGGCATGTTGGTCGGCCGTACTGCACTCGCCCGCCCACCGGCACGCCCTTCAGCGGGCCTGCGGCGAGGTGTTCGACGACGCCGTGTGGGGGGCGTCCTTCGAGTCCCTCCGTACCCGCCTCACCCAACTGTTCCAGGACCAGGACCGGGCGGCCGGGCACACCCCGGTGCGCTCCCTCGCACTGCGGTGGAAGGTGGAGTGCGAGGCCGCGAGCCGCTGGGCCGGGCTTCCTGCCGCGCTCGCTCCCGCCCCGCCCGCGCCCGCGTTCTTCTGCGGTCCGCTCTATCTCGACGCGGTGGCGGCCCTCGGTGCGCACTGGGTCCGGCGGGTGAGGGAGGTGCGGGCGAGCATTCCGCTGGAGGGGCCGTTCGCCGCGTGGGAGGGCGCGACTGCCGCGCGGGGCGGGCCGACTGCCGCGCGGGTCGGGTCATCCGCCGCGCAGACCGGGGCCGCCGCCCGTGGTGCGCCCTCGCTGGCCGAACTCTTCGGCGGTGAGGCCGCGTTGGTGATGCTCCTGGGCGAAGGACGGTGGCAGGAGGTGATCAGCGCCGTGGAGGAGACGCGTCCGCTGTGGCGGGCCCGCGCGGGGCACGGCGACAACCGTCCCCCCGCCGTGAAGATCCTCGCGACGGCCTTCGCGCGCCGGGCCGAGGAGTACGCGCGGGGCAATCGGTGGACGGAGGCCCTGCGGGACTTCGAGCAGGCGAAGGAGGCCGGGCAGGACGTCACCCCGTACGCCGATCTCATCTGCCGTGCCGCGGTGGGGGCCGGAGCCACCGTGAAGGGCCAGGTCAAGGCGGGGTACACGCAGATCGGACTGCTGGAGCGCGGTCTGCAACTCGCTCCGGACAACCCCGAGTTGCTGCGCAATCTGACGGCGGTCTCGCTCATGCTGGCTGAGCGGGCCGAGAAGTCGGGCCGCCGGGACGAGGCCGAGCAGCGCTATCGGCGCGCCTGCGAGCTGTCCCCGGGCGACCGGCAGGCGGCCGAGGGTCTGGCACGCGTACGGCAGGCGTCCGCCGCCCGTGGCGGGTCCGCGTCCGAGGGCCCGGCCGGTGCCCGGCCCGCGTCCGGCGGCCCGGCCCGTCCGCGGCCCGCTCCCGGTGCGGCAGCCCCCGCCCCGCAGACACCCGGCGGGCAGACACCCGGCGGGCAGGGCCGCGCCGGACAGGACCCTGGCGAACAGAACCGCGCCGGGCAGGGCCCTGGCGGGCAGGGCCGTAGCAGGCAGAAGCCCACCCAGGCCCAGCGGCTCATCGCAGGCATCCTTTACTCGGACGCCCTGCGCACCGCCCGTGAGGGCCCGCGTGACCAGGCGCTTTCCCTCATGCGGGAGGCGGCCACCTACGTGGAGGGGCTCGCGGACGAACGGTTCGCCGGGGAGAGCCCCGAGTCCGACATCGCCCGCGGTCTGGTGCGCGACGCACGGAGTCGCTACGACCGCTTCGACGAGGAGAGCACCCGTGCGTACGCGGAGACACTGTGGCTGTCGCGCTCCTATCGGCAACTCGCGGAGAACTCCGAGCTCCCCGAGGTGCTCGCCCACCTGGCCGGGCACCTGCTCAAGCGTGGTGCGTACAGGGATGTCATCGTGCTCGGGGCACGCTGCACGGGCACGGAGGGAAACCTCGCGTCCTTCCACCTCCTGCTGGCGGACGCGTTCAACCTGCGGTCCCTCGCCCGCCTGAAGTCGGGCGACACGGCAGGCGCCCACAAGGACCTGATGGCAGCCCGGAAGCTGAGAAACCGCGTGCCCCCTGTGCAGGGCAAGCTCTTCGAAGACGAGTCCCCGGAAGGTTCGTGATGGCAGACACCCCTCCCCCCGACGAGAGCCGTTCCACACCCGCGCCCGCGCCCGCATCCACACCCGCGCCCGCGCCCGCGCCCGCGCCCGACGAGAGCCGTACCGCCGCCTTCGGCCCCACGGCGTACGACGTGCTCGGCCTCGGCCCGGGTGCCGACGCCGGAGCCGTCAGACGGGCACGGCTCAAGGGGATGGCCGACCCGGCAAGGCGCAGGGACGTCTCCCGGGCCGCGAACTCCCTCGCCCGGCCGAGCGGCAGGCTGGGGGCAGCGCTGCTCACCCCGTTGCTGGGCTCCCTCCCCGAGGAGGAGCTGCGGAGCAGGACCGCCGACGCGGCCCGTGAACTCCTGGCCGAACTCACCCCGTTGCTGCCCGAGGCCGACCGATTCGGCCCGTTCCCCAGGAGCGACACATGACCTCGCCCGTACCTCCGCAGGCGCAACCGTCCCCGGAGCACACCTCCGCCGGGCCCGCTCCCGAGCCGGACCGCCGCGTCGCACAACTGACCTTCCGCGCCCAGGCCCTGGAGAAGAAGAAGGTCGCGGCGGAACGCACCCTGCGCACCCTCCTGGAGGGACTGCTGGCGGTGGACGACATCCTGAGCGACGCGGTACGGCGCACCGGCGGGAACGGCACCGAGCCCTCGCCGATCGCGTCCGCCCTCTTCGAGGAGCAGATCGGGGCCGCCCACCGCGTGCTGCGCCAGGAGCTGCGCGCCGCGGGGGTCGAACCGATGGACCTGGTGGGAAGCAGGGCGGTGCCCAGCATCTCGCGGGTGGTGGCCAAGGAACCGCGGGCGTCCGTGCCGGCCGACACCGTGCTGGAGGAACGGGTGACGGGCTTCTACGCGGACCGCGAGGTGCTCCGCGAGGCCCTGGTCGTGGTCGCCGTACCGGGTTCGGACCCGGACCCGGAGCCGGAACCGGAGCTGGAACCGGAACCGGAGCTGGAGTTGGAGCTGGAGCTGAAACCGGCACCGGCACCGGCACCAGAGCTGGAGCTCGAAACGGAGTCCCGTGCCGAGACCGACGCGGCGGCCCCCGCGCCACCGGGACGCGGTTCCGGACGCGATTCCGGACGGGAGCCCGGACGGGAGCCCGGACGCGCGTCCAGGCATCAGCCCAGGCGCCTCCCCCGCCACAAGCGCCGCTCCCGCCGCCGTACCTGACCACTCCTGACCACTCCCGACCAGACCTGCCCGAGCCTCCGGGCTCCCGACCGTGCCCCTGCCCCGCCCCCGCCCTCGCCTCGACCCCGCCGCGCAGAAATGGACGTACGCCCCGTGCACAGAACCCTCGGAATCGATCTCGGCACCACGAACTCGGTGGTCGCGTGGATGAAGGACGGCGCACCCGAGGTGCTCCCCGTCGCGAACGACCGGTTCAGCATGGCCTCCGCGGTCGGGGTCACCGAGGAGGGCGGGCTCCTGGTGGGGCAGGAGGCGCTCCGCTGGCTGGACCGCGACCCCACCCGGGTCGTCACCTCGGTGAAGCGCTTCATGGGCCGCAAGTTCGGCGAGAGCGCCGTCCAGGAGGCGCTCGGGCGCATGGGCGACGCCGCCTCGCACTTCAGCGAGGGCGGCGACGGCGGCATCCTCGTACGCCTCGGCCCGTACCAGTACACCCCCGTCCAGATCTCCGCGATCATCCTGCGGCGCCTCAAGACGGACGTCGAGGCGCGGCTGGGCGTCGTCTTCGACCGGGCTGTGATCACCGCGCCCGCGTACTTCGGCGAGCGCCAGCTCGCGGCCACCCGCGCGGCCGGCGAACTGGCCGGGCTGCATGTCGTACGGGTCCTGGTCGAGCCGACCTCCGCCGCGCTCGCGCACGGCCTGACCCGCCCGCAGGACGCCGCGCCTGCGACCTTCGTCGTCTACGACCTGGGCGGCGGCACCTTCGACGTGTCCGTGCTGAACACCGCTCCCGGCTACCTGGACGTCATGGCCCTCGGCGGTGACAACCTGCTGGGCGGCACGGACTTCGACGACCTGCTGGCCGCGCACCTCAAGGAGCGGTGGCTGCGCGGCAGCCGGCAGGAGCCGCACGACCACGTTCCCGCGCCCAGCGACGACTACCGGCTGCGCAGGGCGGCCGAGCAGGCCAAGATCCGGCTCTCGGCCGCGACGGGCACGGACGTCACCGTCTCGCCGCTGGGCGTGGCGGGCGCCACCCTGGAGCAGCACGTGGCCCGGTCGTCGTTCGAGGAGCTGATCTCCGCTCCCGTCGCCAGGACGGTCGGGCACACCAAGGAGTCGCTCTCGCGGATCGACCACCTGCCGCAGGACGTCTCGCAGGTGCTGCTGGTGGGCGGTTCGAGCGCGATCCCGCTGGTGCGCGAGAGCCTCGCGGCCCTGTTCGGGGAGGAGCGCCTGCGTACGGACATCGACCCCATGCACTGTGTGGCGCTGGGCGCGGCGGTGCAGTCGGCGTTGCTCGAGGAGCTCACCTGCCCCGCCTGCCACACCGTCTCCCCGATCACCGAGGGTGCCTGCCACGGTTGCGACGCCCCTCTCGTCGGGACGGCCACCGTCGACTGCCCCGGCTGCCACGTGCCCGCTCCGGCGGGCAGTGCCACATGTCCGGTGTGTGCGGCGGACCTCTCCGGGCTGACGCCGCCGCCGCTGACGGCGACGGTGGTGGAGTGCTCCGCGTGCGGCGAGGAGAACCCTGCCGCGGCACTGGTGTGCACGCTGTGCGACGAGCCCCTCCCCGGGTTCGCCGGGCTGAAGTGTCCGGGCTGCGGGATGGTCAACTCGGCCGGTCTGAGCGCGTGTTCGCACTGCGACGAGGAGTTCGCGGTGTCGACGCCCCTCGAAGTGACGGCGCTCCCCTTCGGCATCCAGCAGAAGGACGGCACGCTCCGGGTGCTGGTGGAGGCCGGTGAGTCGTACCCCACCGACTGGCACGTCAAGGACTTCCAGCTCACCGGCCGCAAGGGCGACATGCTGGAGATCCTGCTCCGCGAGGGCGACCTCCAGCCCGCGCACCTCAACGATCTCTGTGCGAGCCACACGTACGAGATCGAGGAGGACATCACGGGCACCCGGTCGCTGGTGATCCGCGCGCGCCTGAACAGCGACCGCATCATCGACCTGGAATTCCGCATCGACAACGGCGAGTGGCACGCGGTCGCGCTCAACCGCAACCCGCTCACCAGCAAGTTCCGCAGCCGCGTCCTCAACGTGCACCGGGACTACCTCACGTACCTCGCCAACTGGAGTTACGAACTCGAACAGGCCGAGATGCTGCAACTCCAGGCGACCGAGCGCACGTTGCGCGCCCTGCTCGCGGGCGGCAGCACCAGCGGCACCCTGGACCACCTGCTCGACGACGCGAGGCGCCGCCGCGAGCAGCAGGACTCGGTCCGCTGGGCCTGCGCGCTCTCCGCCCTCTACCCGCGCTACGTGCCGCACCTGATGTCCGCGCAGGACCTCACCACCATGCGGACCAGCAACGCGGACATCCGCGCGGCCAGGAAGGAGGGTGACCTCCAGGGCGCCCACACGCTCGCCGAACAGGTCATCGCCCTCAAGGACCGGCTCGGCGACGACCTCTACCGCACGGTCTCGGCCCTCGCCTCCGCCTCCCAGGGCCGCGTCTCCTCGGCTCTGGCCCGCCGCATCCTCCAGGTGGGCGAACTCCTCAAGGACGCCGCCGCCTCGGGAAACACCGCGGCCCAAGACGCGGCGACGTCCCAGATGGTCGACCTGCACAAGGAGGCGGCCAGGGAACTCGCGCAACAGGACGTGCCGGAACGACAGACGGTCCGCCCGGAGGGGGTGGGCGGCTGAATGCGTGCTCGGTCCGCGGGACAGTGGGAAGTGGTTGTGGAGACGTGCGACCAAGCGGAGCTGCGTACGCGGTTGCGCCGTCTTCGGGAGGCAGGAGTCGACGGCTCGACGATCCGGATCGACACACTGTGCGGGCGTCTGGCGCTGCCGACTGCCTACCGGCTGAGCCGTTTCGTGACGGACCCCGCGCGGGAGCCCGAGCGTGAGCACCCGGATCATTGATTTTGTGGCAGGTCGAGGTGAGTTGACGGATGCGGCGTGGAAGCGCACACACTGCCGCCCGGCTCGCGCCCGGGCGGTGCAAGACTGGGCACCCGTTCGATGGAGGCAAGTGACCTTCGTGTGCGGCTTTTTGGGGGGACTGTGCACAAGGCCGGGTGGGTGGCCGCGGCCGCCGGTGTGGTGTTGCTCGTGGCGGGGTGCGCCGGTGAGGGCGCTGTGAAAGTGGAAGCCGCCACGGTCGCCAAGGAGGTCGACGCGGCCGCGACCGCGGCCGGGTTCACCAAGGACGCGTCGATCGACCTGGTGCGTCCCGAGGTCAAGGAGTGCAGGGTCGACTGGGTGGCGGACGACCCCGGTAAGTCCGCCGATCCGAAGAGTTCGTATACGGATACGATCGTCGGCCTGGTCAAGGCCGGCTGGACCGAGGGCAAGAGTGAGCGCAAGGGCGACGTGGATGCGAGGAGCGTGACCAAGGGTGACTGGGAGGTCCGGGGGGCAGCCGACCTGGGCAAGGGGATCAAGGCCGTGGTATTCGCCGGCACCAATACGTCCTCGGAGTGCCTCCCGCTCCTCGCCGACGAACTGGAGAACGGCAAGCGGCGCTGACGGTCCGGGTCACCAGCCCCGTCTCACGCTCTTCCGTTGGGCGCGGGACGGGGCTGGTGACCCGGACGGGCGCCGTAAGGGTCAGCCGGGGGCCGGGCCCACGCCGCCCCGCACGGTGAGCGGCTCCGACGCGTGCAGACGCAGGGCAGGCCCTTCGTCCAGGCCGAGCACGACGGCACGCCCGTCCGTCGCGAAGTGCACGCTGCGGACGGTGCGCCACATCCCCCATACCCGTACGGCCTGGCCGGGCCGCACGGTGATCGCCGCGATCGTCGGATCCACGATCACCGGCACGCGCGCCTGCCCCACGCTCAGCTCCGCCCACACCGTCTTCCCGATACCGCCGGCCCGCTGCCGTACGCCCCACCGCCCGGCGATCGCCTGCACGAGCAGCAGCCCGCGCCCACAGGTCTCGTCGTCCTGCGGAACGCGGGCCTCGGGTACGCCGTCGCCCGCGTCGCTCACCTCCAGCGTGAGCAGGCCGAGAGCGGGCGCGTACCGTGCCCGCACCTCCACGAGCCGTCCGCGCGGGACGGGCACCCGTACGGCGTTGGTCACCAGCTCGGAGACCACGAGCTCCCCGTTCTCCAGCCCCTGAGCGTCGATGCACCAGTCGTTGAGCACGGCCCGCAGGGTGGCCCGCGCCCGCGGCACGCTTTCGCGGCTGCGGGTCAGGTGGAAGGTGGTTTCGTTGGGTACGGCTCGCTCTGTCATGACAGCTCCCCGGAGTGGGCGGATGTCGATCAAGCCCCGCTCAATCGATGTGAGTTGAGGCCGCGCTGCGACGATAGTGCCGAGCCGCTGGCCCATCACGCAACGTTGAAGGGAATATTGACCCCACCCTTCACCCGTTCGGGTATTCCGCGACAGCGAGGTGACCGGGTCTGCTAGCAAGGGGTTATGCCGAACGTGAAGCCGTCCACCGTCCTCGGTCGCCAACTCGGCGACGAACTCCGTAAGTTCCGCGAACGCGCCGGGCTTTCCACGGCCGAGGCGGCAGAGTTCCTGGACTGCACCAAGGGGAAGATCAGCCGGATCGAGAACGGTCACGTTCCCGTACGCGCTCCCGATCTCACCGCCCTGCTCCAGGCGTACGAGGTGGACAACCCGGAAGTACGGGAACGTCTATCGGCTCTCGGACGCAGGGCCAATCGGCGCCGCCGCGAGGGATGGTGGCACCAGTACGGTGCCGTGCTGGGGGATGCGTACCGCGACCAGATCGAAATGGAGGCCATCTGCGAGCGCGTTCGCACCTACCAGGCACAGTTGGTACCGGGGCTCTTGCAGACCGAGGAGTACGGGCGCGCTGTGACGGTAGCCTCGCGAACCTGGCAGACCCCCGAGGAGGTCGAGCAGTTCGTCCAAGTCCGCCTCGCCCGCCAGGAACGGCTCACCGGTGAAACCCCCATGGAGTTCTGGGCGATCCTCGCCGAGGGAGTGCTGCGCCAACAGGTCGGCGAATCAGCCGTGATGCGCGCACAGCTGGAGCACATCGCGGTCATGGCGGAGCTGCCCCACATCACCGTTCAAGTACTGCCGTTCTCACGCGGAGTGCACCCGGGTATGTTCGGACCGTACCTACTGTTGAGCTTTCCGCAGGTGGCATCAATGGACCTCGTGCTGACGGAGACCCCGACCGGCAACATCTGGATAGAACGTGAGACAGATGTAGCCCGGTACCAGGATCTCTTCGACACGGCCCGCACCACGGCGCTCCCCGCGACGGAATCGCTCGACTTCATCCGCCGTACCGCCAAGGAGTTCAGACCGTGAAGCAGACCCGCCTCCCGCTGCCCGACCTCTCGGACGCTGCCTGGCGTACTAGCTCGTACAGCGGGGGGCAAGGGGACTGCGTACAGGTCGCCCCCCACCTCCCCCACCTCACCCCCGTCCGCGACAGCAAGCGTCCCGACGGCCCGGTACTCACTTTCCCGCACGCGGCCTGGCAGGCCTTCGTCAGCTACGTGCGCTGAACCACACGGAACGGACTCGCGGAATGAGCGACGTGAACGAGTCAGCGCTCAAGCAGAAGTTGGGCATCCGGGACTGGCGGAACCTGTCCAAGGACAGGGTGCTCAAGTTCGCGGCAGCTATGCCCGAGATGGCCACCGAGGTGCGACTGAAGCTCATCGAGCAGTTTCCCGCCTTCAAGGACCTGGCCAAGGCCGACATCGATGCGGTCACAGAGGCCCACAAGTCCACTCTCGCGGCCAACGAGAACAGCCAGAACCACTACTACAAGGCTGCGCAGGACCAGCGGGATGCCCTACAGGCCGACCTCGGTCGGGACGACCTCACCTGGGAACAGCGGGATGCCCTGCACGACCGTCTCGAGCGGAACAAGCAACAGGTGGGCGAGAAGGACAGCGAGAACAAGCAGTTCCTGGGGGTGGGGATGAAGGTGGTGGCAGCCGCTGGTGCAGCCGCCGTCGGGCTGGGAGTGGTATACGTCGGTGGCAAGCTCCTTGGAGCGAGCGAGGACGGTTCCGAGGAATCCACGTAGGACCGTTGCTGACCGGTGGCTCGTGGTCTCGTCCGGCGTGCAGGGGACGTGCGGGCGCACCGGCCAGGCAGGCCGTGCACGCGACATGGGTATGGTTCCCGGCGTGAAGATCACCTTCAGGAACGGCAGCGGCAACCGTCTCAATGTGATGTTCGAACCCGCCGCGATGGAGCACGACATTCCGGCGGGTGAGCACATCGTGGTGGACTGGCCGGCCGCCGAGGACGAAGACCTTGAGGCAAGCGTCGACCTCACGCCGGCGGGCCTCGTCCTCTCGCCGCCGTCCTACGAGCCGCTGCGGGCATGGGACGCCGCAGGCAACGAGCTGGATGTCTGACGGGCGGGCGCGCCGGGTTTAGGGGCGCCCGCCCCAACCCCCTTAACCCGTGCCGGCGTTACCCCAGGCCCCGAACCCCACGATATTGCTAGCCGTACATGTTGTCGGGGGGCCCCCCGAGAATGGGGGGCAAACC
>NZ_JBHXRV010000074.1:0-2769 GCF_042716745.1 Streptomyces sp. NPDC058663 | reverse complement strand
GGGGGCCCTCCCCCCTACCCCCCCCAACAACCCCCCCGGGGGGGCCTGGCCCCCCCCCGCCAACGGTGTTGATTTCTGGCGGGGGGGGCGAACTTTTTTCGGCCCCCCCCGCCCCTCGCCCGTTACCCGGTGCCGGCTTACGCCCTGCCCCGGAACGCCTCGATATGGCTCGCGTTCCTGGTGCTCGTGGGGCCCGCGTCGATGGCGCGGCTCACCCCGGACGGAGACGTGGAGGAGAGGGGCGCCGACGGTCAGCTCCTCAGCGGAGCCTGCCCGCCCCCGCCTGCGCCCTGACCAGGCCCGGCACCGCCTTCGGGTGGTCGACGCGGGAGCGGAGGGTGGGGGTCCAGCCGGCGTCCCGGCGCAGGGGGTTGGTGGGGTTGGCCGCGTTGTGGGCGGCGATCAGGTCCGTGGGGCGGCCGTTGACGTAGTTGGCGGTGTCCGTGAGGGGGGCGTCCTTCCACTTCTTGAGGATGCGGGCGGGGGCGACGCCCGGCGGGAGGGTGAAGGTGTTCTTCTCCGCGTACAGGCGGGAGTCCTGGCCGATGCCGAAGGCGTACTCGTACGGCTGGGTGCTGGTGACGGTGAAGTGGTTGTTGTACGCGTCGACCTGGCCGAAGCGGACGCGGGGGGCGCGTTCGACGATGCCGGTGAAGTGGTTGTGGTGGAGGGTGACCTTGAGTTTGCCCGCGTCCGTGCCCGACGCGCCGTCGCTGTTGCCGATCATCAGGGTCTTGTCGTGGTCGGCGAAGGTGTTCCAGGAGGCGGTGACGTGGTTCGCGCCTCGGACGATGTCGAGTTCGCCGTCGTGCTGCTGGTACAGCTCGCCGTAGTGGCGGGGCAGGCTGCTGTCGGGGTGGGCGCCGTCGGTGAAGGTGTTGTGGTCGATCCAGACGTGGGTGGAGCTGTGGACCACCATCGCGTCGTACTCGGAGTTCCAGGCACCCTTCGCCCCGTCCGTCGGGTCCCACTGCGGGAAGCAGTCGAGGGGGCTCTCGACGGTGAGATTGCGGATGATGACGTTGTCGACGCCTTGGATCTGGAGGCTGCCGCCGGTGATGCCCGCGTTGCGTCCGATGCCGATGATGGTGGTGTTGGCGGGGACTGGGGCCTTGATGGCTTTGGCCTGGAGGGTGGCGGAGGCGGCGCGGGCGTCCTCCAGGGGGCCGGACACCGGGTTCTCGTAGCCCCAGACCGCGGGGTCGTAGGCCGCCAGGTAGCGGCCGAAGTCGTAGCCGGGGGACTCGAAGGCGGAGCAGCCTGAGGCAGTGGCGTTGAGGGTGCCGGCGACCTTGATGATCTTCGGGGCCGTCCCGCCGGCGGCGAGTGCCGTACGGAACTCGTCCCACGTACGGACGGTGTGGACGTGCTGGGCCTCCGCTTTCGCGCCGCCCGTGGTGCCGGTGCCCTCCGACGCCCAGCCGTCGTCGGCGGGGAGTGTCTGGCGGGCGGGGTCACGGGGTCCGTGGGAGGCATGGGGGGTGTGGGCTGCTTGAGGCGAGTGGGGCGACGCGTGGGGGTGGGCTTGCGCCGGGCCGGTCAGGGTGGCGCAGGTGGTCAGGGCCAGGGCGGTGGCCAGAGTGAGGGTTCCGGCGTGGTGACGGTGAGGGCGTGGCATGGCTTCTCCTGGGTGGAGTGAAGTGCAGTGGAGTGGAGTGGATTGGCGTGGCGTGGCGTGGGTGGGGGCGCGGTTACGCCGTCGGCCAGGTGATCCACTCGGTGGGGATCGGTGCGTGCAGACGTCGTACGTCGCGGGGGCGCAGTGCCCCTGCCGCGAGGAGGCCCGCCGCTACCATCCGGGCCACCTCGATGGCGCCGGGCGGGCGGAAGTGCGTGTTGTCCCGCACGCCGTTCGGGTAGTTGGGGCTTTCGCCGGGCTCCAGCCAGTTGAAGTACGCCTTGAGCGGTTCCGGGCCCAGGTCCTGCCACGTGCGGAGTGACGTCGCCTGTACGTCGACGAGTGGTACGCCTTCTCGTGCCGCGAGCGCGCGCATGGCGGCGGGGTACTCGCCGTGGGTGGGCACGGCCCGGCCAAAGTCGTCGAACTTACGGCGTTCGACGGAGGTCAGGAGGACGGGGCGGGCCCCGCGCGCCCGTGCCCCGTCGACGTACTGGCGCAGGTACTTCTGGTACGTGCTCCAGGGCTCGGTGTACCGGGAGGGGTCTGCGGACTTCTGGTCGTTGTGGCCGAACTGGATGAGGAGGAGGTCGCCGGGGCGGAGGAGGGGAAGGAGCGCGGCGAGGTGTCCTTCGTCGATGAAGCTTTTCGAACTGCGGCCGTTGAGGGCGTGGTTGGCGACGCGGAGGTGGGGGTGGAGGAAGAGGGGGAGGGCCATTCCCCAGCCGGTTTCGGGGGCGGCGGGGGTGAATTTTTGGGCGGCGGTGGAGTCGCCGGTGAGGTGCAGGGTGGGGTGGGTCGGGTGGTGGGGTCGTCCGGCTTCGGTGTCGGCTCCCGTGTGCGCGGATGCGGGGCTGCTTCCGAGCGTGCTGGCGAGCAGGGGGGCGAGGGGGGTGGCGGCGAGGGCGGTGAGGGTGTGGCGGCGGGTGGGGTGGGGGCGGGGTGGGGGCATGGGGGCCGGGCCCTTCCAGGGGTGGAGTGGGGTAGGGGTAGGGGTGGGGGCGCGGGGGCGGGCGGGCGGGGTGCGTGCGCGGGGCGGGGTGCGTGCGCGGGGCGGGCGGGGCCCAAGGGGGCGGCTCCGCCGGGGGCCGCCCCCTTGCCCACCCGTTCCGCCCCCGGGGGGCGGCCCCGCTGCCCCGGGGCGGTCTCGT